>DGWW01000155.1 GCA_002395385.1 Myxococcales bacterium UBA4248 | reverse complement strand
TTCTACGAATGAAACGCCTTCCAGGCGTGTCGATTCTAATGATTTGTCATTCAATTGCTCATTGCTCATTAAAAAACAATGGCGCCCATTTCTTCGAGTACGATGAGGGTTTCGCACAGCGGCAGTCCTACGACGTTGGTATATGACCCTTCGATGTGCGAAACAAATCCGGCAGCCCTTCCCTGAATGCCGTAGGCGCCGGCTTTGTCCATTGGTTCGCCGGATCGAATGTAGTTCATGATTCTTTCGTGGCTCAGATGTGTAAAAAAAACGCGTGTTTCGCTGACAAAGCAGCGTTCGACATGATGAGAGATATCCAGGATGCAGACGCCAGTCAGTACCTGATGTTCACGTCCGCTGAGGTGGTTGAGCATTTCGATGGCATGGTTCTGTGACGTGGGTTTTCCCAATATTTCTTCGTTCAGAACGACACTTGTGTCTGCAGCAATAATGAACACAGATTCATTATAATGTTGAGCCGCCGCAGCCCTTGCTTTTTCGGTAGCCATTCTGCGGGCATAGTCGACAGGTGGTTCATGTTCCCGTGGATGTTCGTCGATATCTGCGGGTTCTGTCACAACTGTAATGCCTGCTTCTTCCAGGAGTTGTTTTCTTCTTGGTGATCCGCTTGCCAAAATGATCATTCTATTTCTCCCAATCCCAGGACGCGCACCACTTCGCCATACGGAATCTCGCGATTTCCCAATTTTTTTAGTGCGCTTTCGAGCAGTGTGTTCATGCCATCCGAGCATGCCGTGCGTTTAAGTCGTTCGGCATCTGCCGCATCGTGAATTAAGCGTCGCATGGTTTTGTTGACTTCGAGGACTTCAAAGACGCCGATTTGTCCGTACATACCTGTTTTTCTGCAATCGACGCACCCTTTTCCTTCGGCGACATGCAGTTCTGCACGCTGTGATGATGACTGTCTGAGTCCGAGTATATGGATTTCTTCTTCTGTTAGAACGCGTTCTGTTCGGCAGTGTGGGCAGATTTTGCGCACGAGTCGCTGCGCGATGCAGCCTACGAGACACGAAGAGAGCAGAAATGGAGGGATGTTCAGGTCGAGCAGACGAGTAATGGCAGAGGGCGCGTCATTGGTATGGAGTGTCGACAGGACGAGATGCCCCGTCAAAGCCGCCTGGACCGCCATGTGTGCCGTTTCTTCATCGCGGATTTCGCCCACCATAATGATATCCGGATCTTGTCTCAGCACGGTGCGCAGTGCATGGGCAAAATCGAGCCCAATCTTGGGCTGCACCTGTACCTGATTGAATGCTTCACAGACCATTTCGACCGGATCTTCGACGGTTGTGATGTTGACCTCCGGTGAATTCAGCACCTGAAGTGCACTGTACAGGGTTGTGGTTTTGCCGCTCCCCGTCGGTCCCGTGACGAGAATCAGTCCCGTTCGCGATGCCAGCATGCGCCTGAAACTTGCCAGTTCTTCGTCCACCATTCCGAGCTGGTCGATGCCGTGAAACAGCTTCCCCGTATTCAGGATACGTATGACCATTTTTTCACCGAAAGCCACGGGCATGGTCGAAACGCGCAGTTCCACTTCGTTGGATTCGTATTCAGTTTTGATACGTCCATCCTGAGGACGGCGTTTTTCTGCAATATCCATGCGCGACAGCGTTTTGAGACGCGCGACAATGGGCGAATGCACAATAATGGGCAGTGTAT
Source organism: Myxococcales bacterium UBA4248 (assembly GCA_002395385.1). Taxonomy (GTDB): domain Bacteria; phylum Myxococcota_A; class Bradymonadia; order UBA4248; family UBA4248; genus UBA4248. The sequence continues at coordinate 4,848 of DGWW01000155.1, read as the reverse complement.
GGATGACATGGAGGATGCCGTCGATGCGCAGCCGCACCATACAGTTGTCACGGTGCGGTTCGATGTGAATGTCGGTGGCACGCTGTGCAAATGCATAATTGAGCAGGTAATCCACGGCATTGACGATATGGCTGTCCGAAGAGTCGATCTCTTCGAGCTGCCGTATTTTCATGAACTGTTCGAGATTGCCGATCGCCATGGCGGTCAGATTGGCGCTTTGGGTCTGCTCTGTGGCAGCCGCATTGACGCTCGTCCGGAACCCGTAGGTCTCGGCTATGCTGCGGAGAATCGCAGTCCTGGAAGCCAGAACGGTCGCAATGTCATAGCGCTGCGTCGATTTGAGCATGCGCACAAGCTCTTCATTTTGCGGATAGTCGGTTGCTACGGTCAGAATATTGTCCCTAAGCGAAATCGGCAGGACGACATTGAGACGCGCAAAATTCTGACTGAAAGATTCGGTGATCAGTTTGGCGTCCAGTCGAAGCGGATCGATGCGCAGATAGGGGACATTTTTGGCATTTGCCCACAATTCGGCGAGTGTCTCTTCATCCAGGACGGCACCATTTGCAGGAATGGTTCCCGAAGCGAGAATGATTTCGACGGGATTTGGTTCGTAACGCTGGTTGAGGCTGCCATGTATTTTTTCTTTTTTTATCAGGGCTCGAATGACTCCCTGACGAATGCGGATCGTTTGTGTCTGCTCGGGTGTAAAAATGCCGCGAACTTCGAGTATTTTGAGCAGGTCTGTCAATGCAGTCTGTTTGTAGTCCATACGTTTTCCCCAAACATGGCACCAGTGCCATTCCCCTTTTACCATAAAGTGGGCAAGATGCGCATTTGGGGTATAATATCTTTTTACAGGCGCTCGCTATTTCGGGCTTTCGCCCGAAATACGCCGAGCGCGCATGCGCTTTCGGCTTCGCCGATACGCGCATGCATCGAATTCGTAATTCGTAATTCGTAATTCGTAATTCGTAATTCGTAATTCGTAATTCGTAATTCGTAATTCGTAATTCGTAATTCGTAATTCGTAATTATTCTGGTATTTTCAATGGCATCATCTCTATTTGAAGGAGCATTCATTTCGATCCGTGGGTTGGGCTTCGCTTACCCACGGCAATTGGCTACGAATGATACGCCCCTCCGGGGCGTGACGTATTTTTGTATTTGCCATACAATTGCAGATTGCAGATTGCAGATTGCACATTGATTTCCGCATACCCTTAACATTTACAGACAAAAAATGCACGACATCTCACTCAAACACGCGATTGGCCAGCTTCTCATTGTAGGATTTGAAGGCACACAGCTGCCGTTTCCCCTGATAGGTGCGCTCACCAAAGGGGAGGTAGGCGGCGTCATTCTGTTCGCCCGAAATTTTGAATCCAGAGAACAGATTCAGGCTTTGACATCTCAGATTCACAAGATAGAGAGCCCTTATCCCATCTGGATTGGCGTCGACCAGGAAGGCGGCAAGGTTCAGAGAATAGGCGAAAAATACGGCAGCGAAAGAATTCCGGCGGCGCTCGAGATTGCGCAGACTACGCCTCAGAATGCTATGGATATTGCCGAAAAAACGGGACGTGATCTCAAATCGCTGGGATTCGACATCAATTTTGCTCCTGTCCTGGATATCCATACCAATCCCGAAAATCCCATCATTGCATCGCGTGCATTTGGCACCACGCCGGAACAGGTCATCGAATTTGCATTGCCGACGATGGACGGTCTGCGCAAGGCCGGCATCATTCCCTGTGGCAAGCATTTTCCTGGGCATGGCGATACGCTTTTGGACAGCCACACCGATTTGCCCGAGGTCAGCCATTCGATCGATCGTTTGCGCAATGTGGAATTCAAACCCTTTAAGGCCGCTATCGATGCGGCTATTCCCATGATGATGACGGCCCACATCGTCATGAGGGGCCTCGGTGAACAATTCCCCTCGACGCTTTCTCCACTGGTGGTCACGGATATTTTGAGAAAAGAACTGGGATATCGTGGGGTCATTGTGAGCGACGATCTCGAAATGGATGCCATCATTGACAGATTTAGTACGCTGAAGGCCGTGATGCTTGGTCTTCGTGCCGGCGTCGATGCATTTTTGATTTGCAAGTCGCAGTATTTGTGGGCGCCGCTGTGCAAACAGATCCAGGCCGGGGTCAAAGAGGACGAGGCCATGCAAAACCGCATTTTCGAATCTGCCCAAAGAATTCTGGATTTAAAACGGGCGTATCTGGAACATGGATGGAATTTGTAGAGACGTGTCGCGACACGCCTCTACGGGGGATATCAATGCCTCGAATTCAGGGAATTTGCGGCAAACATGAGGATCAGCCCGATGGCGGTGCCATTGAGATCGCCCGAAACGAGGACGGTGTTATCCTCGTTGGTCAGGGCGAGGCCGTTGAGAAGGCTTCCGAGCATCGGAATGCCCAGGCCGCCTGCAGCCCTTAGGATTTGCGGCCATTTGCTGACAAAATCGCTTGCCGCTTCGGCACTCGGGAAAGTGGCAGATAGGTTGAGGTGCGGCGATTGTGTCGTTGCCAGGGATCCCACCATGGCAGTGGGGGTTTCAAATTTAGGAAATCCGCGTCCTAGGCTAATTTGTTCGATTCCCTGAACCATCAGGAAAAGGGTTGGCATGCTGTCCGAGTCGCTCAGGGAAATTCCGCCGAGCGATTCCAGAAGTGTGGGCAGTCGTTGCGCATCCTTCGCATTGGCGTTATCGCGCGTGTTCACGACGGCATCGACGTGGGCCACATCGAGAGTGGGCAGCACTTCGGGGCGCAAAAACAGGACTGTATGGTCGTCGGGCAGATACACCGATCGGCGGTAATAGCCGGACATCGGGTTGAATTTTCCGTCGGTATTATCTGGTATGGCAATGGGGTGACCGTTGTGCGTCTTCCAGTCGATTTTAACTGGGAACGAGGCAGAGATATATTTTTTGAGATCTGCAATGGGCAAATTGTGAGAGACGACGAGGAAGGTTTCGGCCAGGTACATCGGGTTTGCCGTGGCGATGAGCATGGCATTGAGATCGCGCACGGGGTCGATCTGCGAGGCTCCGAGCGTCATTTTGTAGTCCGGGAATGCCATAAAAAGCTTGCGGACGGAATTTTCGAAAGCACTTCCGAGCACGCGGTCATTTCGGATCAGAACGATCAGGCGAGCATTTCCTGGAGCAAGTACGTGCAGATTGGGCAATGAGCGTATGTCTTTGCGGACGGCCTCAAGTCGTTTTTTATTGCGTTTTAAATCGTAAATGGGGGCATTTTCATCGATCTCATCGTCATTTTCTTCGGGATCGGGAATGACAATGGAATTTGGATCGAGTTCCGGTGCCGGTGCATCATCGGATTCTTTGGGTTCATCGAAGGGATTTTCTTCCATTTCGACTTCGGGTGGCGGTTCGATATCCTCTGCCTCGCTCCAATCCTGGATATCTTCCATCATACCGAATCCGGAAAGCGGCGCATCGGACCAGGCCATTTTTATTTCGACATCTGCATAATACCAGTCGATGAGATGTCCAACGGCAAAGAAAAGACCGACATGAAAGAAGATGGCAATGAGCGTGGATACCCAAAAAACACAAATCCGTTCGCGCCGCGTCGTTGCAGGTTGAACGATAGGCACGTATACAAATCCGGGTGGGTATTTCCGGATTGTTTCATGATCATTGTTGGATTCGGTCATTGAATGATATCAATAAAAGAAAAGCGCCCCAAAAAGGCGCTTTTCAAAGTGAGGCAAAATTCCGAATTATTGATTGACGAGGAATTCGGCACGACGATTTCTCTGGTGATCCGATTCGCTCGAAGCACCGCTGACGACGGGATCCATGGCACCGCGGGATTTTGCGGAGAGTCCTTTGATGCCGAGTCGGCTGAGGACATTCTTGGCAGCGTCAGCACGACGTTTGCCGAGAGCCATGTTGTATTCTTCGGTACCACGTTCGTCGCAGTGACCAACGACCTGGACAGATTTGACATCCTCGCGGGATTTGAGGCATTCTGCGTTTTCTTCGATGGTCGTTTTGGCATCGCTTCGGATGGTGGCTTCATCGAAGTCGAAATAAGCAACGCGGGGTTGGCAGACAGGGGGTTCGACACAGTGCTGATTCTTGCAGATTTTGCCATCCGGGCAATCTTCATCCGTCAGGCATTCGGGCTTGGGAACGCAGCGGTTGTTTTCGCAAATGTAATTCTCAGGGCAATCCTCGGCAACAGATTCGGGATAGCATTCGGGACCGCAGCGACGATCACGGCATTTCTGGCCTGCGGGGCAATTGATGCCAGCTTCGGGATTGCAATAACCATTGATATGCTGGCAATTACCGCTATTGCAGATATAGCTCTCGTCTTTTTTGCTCGAACAATGTTCGTCATTGCGGCATTCAGCACATTTGGCATTCAGGCAGTATTCGTTGTAAGTTTTTTTGTTATTTTCCGTCGTACAATCGTTGTCTTCATAGCACTCGGGATAGGTAGGACCGCAACCATAGGTCATACAAACAACAAAACCAGCGAACACAGCCGTCAGAAAACTACGACTCTTAACCATCCGACTCCTCCTTAGCAGGAAATAATATTTAAAAGGACACAGACGAATCCGAAAATAATCCAAGCGATAACCATTCATATTATCGCATTTTGAGGCACACTACACGCTACCCGATTTTTTGTCAAACATTCTGTGTGCTTAAATCGTAACTATAGAACTGTTCAAGCCCGCAGGGAGGGATTAGGTGAGTGATTCGTCATTCGCTATTACGTATTCACTCAAGTTTCGCACCCTCAAATCATGCACATAACCGCTTGAAACATAACTGTTCAACCCCTCATC
>DGWW01000318.1 GCA_002395385.1 Myxococcales bacterium UBA4248 | reverse complement strand
AAAACCGCCATGGGGAGACGGACCGCCGCCGTGGGAAAATGGCGAAGGAAAACCACCGTGGGGAGACTGGCAGCCGCAGACAGAAGAAACCAATCAGCCTGATAACGCAGTACAACCGTCAGATGCTCCGCAGCCATCCCAAAATTCTGATAATTCTGGGGATAATGCAACAAGGCGCACCCCGCGGAACATCAAGTAAGGTGGTTATTCACTATTCACTATTCACTAAAAATGTCCTCTTCCAATAGACGATCATTTACACTTCTCTTGTTGATCCTCTTACCCCTTTGGCTCACATCATGCAGTCCCATCTACACCTGGGGATACGCTCCCACGATCCATCCGGAAGCCACCCAGGCATACATCATGGCCGTCATGGCACGCGAAAATCAAGATTACGCACTCGCCATTGAGTATTACGACACCGCGCTCCGATACACCTACTCCGAAAAAGTGGCAAAGGAACGCGATGAATTGAAATCAGCCATGCGCAATAAACAATAATTCCGAATTCCGAATTTAAAAAGTGAGCATCGTTAGATGCGAACAAATCCGTTTGTTAAAAAAAATTCACCCAATGATTACCATCTCAACGCATTCCGCAATTCACTACGTAATTGCATTTCAATTTCAATTCCGAATTCCGAATTCCGAATTTAAAAAGTGAGCATCGTTAGATGCGAACAAATCCGTTTGTTAAAAAAAATTCACCCAATGATTACCATCTCAACGCATTCCGCAATTCACTACGTAATTGCATTTCAATTCCGAATTCCGAATTCCGAATTCCGAATTTAAAAAGTGAGCATCGTTAGATGCGAACAAATCCGTTTGTAAAAACAAAAAAAATCCCCAACCATTACCATCTCAACGAATCCTGCAATTTCTTAAAAATTGCACGCATAATTCCGAATTCCGAATTCCGAATTCCGCATTAAAAAAGGAGCTTACATGCCAACCAGTATCGATCTTAAAAAAGGTTCACTTCTTCTCATGGACGGCGATCCCTTCACCGTACTCGAAACCACAGTCCAGACCCCTTCTGCCCGCGGCGGTGCCACACTCGTCAAACTCAAAGCCAAAAACATCCGCACCAAGCAGATCCTGCAAAAGACGTTCAAAGCCGAAGATCGCGTCGATGTGCCCAATTTCGAAATTGTCCCTTGCCAATACCTCTACAATGAAAATAAAGAAAACTACATCTTCATGAACAACGAGACCTACGAGCAGTTCACCATGACCGGAGACATGATCGAATACGAACTCCAGTTCATCCGCGAAAATGACGATGTTCAGGTCCTCCTGCACGACGGCAATCCCATCGGCCTTCAAATCCCCAATACGGTCACGCTGCGCGTCGTCGAATGCGAACCTGCCATCAAGGGCGATACGGTCACCGCAGCCACCAAGCGCGCAAAACTCGAAACCGGACTTGAGGTCCAGGTTCCTCTTTTCATCGAACAGGATACGCTTCTCGTCATCGACACACGCGATGCTCGCTATATCAAACGCGCATAATATCTATGTTTTATAAAACGCCGGCTATCGGGGCGCCGCCCCGATACGCCTCGCGAAAGGCGCTATTGCCGTTGCAATACGCGCCTTTTTTTTAGGATGCACAGCACTGCCCCGCATATAATCCCAAGCCATCCCCATGGCCTTTCGTGCCCTTGAACCGGCACACCGCTGCAGCTCGATGAATGTGCCGCTGGCCCCTCTGTCATTTCATAAATGGGCCTTTCAAAATAATCGTCTTTCGAAAAGCTGCACTTCTTGGACGAAGGCGGATAAACATTCGCAATGGCATCCAGATCATCCTGATCCAATGTTCGCAGGTTGATCTCACCTGTCCCCGAATACGGGAACATGGTTGCATCCAGTTTACTGGAATGCGCCAGACCAAAAGTATGGCCTATCTCATGGGTCAGCGTATTCTGAAGATCAACGACCCCACTGCCATCCGTCTCAAAAATGCCATAATGATAATGTGTGGTATTGATTTCGATATCAGCATCGTAAATCAGACCCGTCGAACGGCTATGCGTTACCGTCGTCAGTGCCATCATCTGACGCGACTCTTCCCAGGTATCATTGTCGCGAAAAACAATGATGTTAGCGTTATCGTCAATATACGGATTATACCCGATGCGATCTTCATTCGTCTGCCCCGCATAGTGAAGCGTCAAAGAAGAAACCTTTGGGTGATTCCACTCCTGAACCGATTTTCGAACGACCTCCTGGACAGCCGTGAAATCCATCTGAGTCGTTCCATTCTCATTCAAATAAAACGACAGACATGGGCTCTGCCAATAAGTCGGCAATGGCTTCTCCCCATCCACACACACGACTTCATCATATCCAGGCCCGCATGTCATCGTGATATTCCATGCCAAACAATCATGCATGGGGAAAAAAATCATGGCCGGGAGAGCTGTCAGAAAAAAAGCAACATGTTTCATTTGGACGCCCCTGGACGTGATTTGGCCACACGACGAACGATGCGTTCACGAATATCTTTTAAGGCCACCCTTTGCGGTTTGACGGGACCACAAGCCAGGGGCTTGCGCTCAAACACCATTTTTTCTGCCTGCGCGTCCGATTCTTCCATTTTTTCGACGCTGTAGGCTCCTGTCCTGAGTCCAAGAACCATCCACAAATCGCCATATTTCTTGATCTTCTCAAGAAATACAATCACCTCCGCGCCCTCAACCGCAATAAATTCACCCGCTACCGTCTGGACGACATCGCCAATTTCCCCACCGCGCGTATAGAAAACAAATTCCTGGCCCTCCGAACTCCCTTCCGGCAGCTTCAAATACTCCTCAACTCTGAGGGTCACCTTCGTTAAAATTGTGCGCGCATCGTATTGGATTGACTCTTTTTGAATGATCGTGCCATGCACAATCGCACCGGCACCGTCGACGAGCTCTTCATCCGAAAGCGCAGCAAGCGTGGTTGCATGTGCAGACTGAATACAGACAAATCCCACCGGAAACAAAACCAAAACCATAGCGATAAGGAGTTTTTTCATTGATCGTTCCCTAAAAATTCGCATTCCCTCATATAACGCGATAACAATGATTCAGTGCATTCTATCGCACATACTCAATAAGGATTTTAGCATGAAAATTCAAATGATCCAGCTTATCCTCCTCTGCTCTGCCATTTTGTTTTCGGCATGTGCCACGACCGGAACATCACACGAAATGTCCGCAAAAGACGAAGCACGCTATGCACAGGCAATCGAAAATGCAGAAGCGGATTCGCCATCCCCTGTTCAAAAAAATAGAGAGTACACGGTCGTCGTTGGGGAATCGGCGGCACAGGATCTGTTAGGCTCTGCATCCCCCTCAGAAACGCAACAACCATCGCACGCCACGCCAGCAAACGGTACTGCTGCGCCAAAACCAGAAAAAAAATTCACGGTTTCGAAGGCCGATTACGATGATTTTTTTGCCAAGAGTCCTGCCGTTGTTTTGGGCAGAATGACGCTCGATCCGATTACGGATGGCGGCGCACTCCTGGGATACCGCGTCAAAGAAATCAAATCTTTCGCCGGTGTTGACCTCGTCAACGAAGACATCATCGTCGGGATAAATGGAAAACTTCCCAAAAATCCCGATGAATATTTCAATGCCTGGGAAACCTGCAAAAAACAGTCAAACTGTACCGTCAACATTCAACGCGGCGTCGATCGCTTCAACCTCGAATGGAAAGCTGAATAAAAAAGCGGCCAAAAGCCGCTTTTTCCGTATCGGGCCTGTTCCCCGATACACACGAGATTCTTCAGGATTAACCTTAAGAATACTATCCAAATTTATCCATTATGCATTATCAATTGTGCATTAAAAAAGCGGCCAAAGGCCGCTTTTTTTATATCTACAATGGGGTGCACTAACCAGCTTTGCCGGGAAGCCATTCGCAATAGCCTTCTTTCCATTCGCCGGTATTCGGATCCTGCTTGGGGGGAACCCATTGACGATCCACTGCACATTTACCTGTTTCCGTCGTACTTGGTGCCCAGGATTTGCAACCCATAAGCGCACACCCAATGCTCATCATCACAAAAAGAGCAAGGACAACACGTTTGTTCATTTTAACCTCCATCGGTTTGTTATCTGATTTGTCGTCTCAGGCGACTGATTAACCACCCAGCGCTCACTCACAAAAGAGCGTTTTTAATTCTTAACGTCATTTTACCCTTTTACGCAAGGTAAATATGAATACATGAAAGCTTATACTCTACTTTCTGGAAAAATACAGCGATTTTCGTAGTCTATGAACGCCTGCGCCTACGAACACATACCAGAAAACCAGCCAAAATACCAAATAAACCCAATAACGATTTTTGCATCGTACCACTTGCATGTAACGAGCAATCCGACCCCGAAGCATGATCATCTCTCCAGGAGTGGTCACAGGCATACAGTAAAACACCCGTTGTCGGGAACCGTGTCACCACGCCGGACTGATCGGTTGCTTCAAAGAAATACTCCGCACATTCGGGGGGTTCAGCAATACTGTTGGAGCCATAAACACCATTCATGTCAGTTCCGCGAGTTCTGACGAGTTCTGTTTGAACACCGTCAATGGTCACCGAAACTTTTTGCGCAGACGTTTTCGAAAAATAGTGTGCCTTAAACCAGAGCGTGCCTTTTTCTTTATATCCGGCACCAGCGGTCAAAGCAGGCGTCTCTTCTGGCGCTATACCATCAAAATCCTGTGCTGTAATGCCATAATACATTCCCTCTCTGGCATCGGTATAGCCAACCCCCACACGTCTGGATTTTCCAAGGATATTAAACCGATGGCCATTGTTCATGCTCCATTCACAGCCATCCCCTTTGGCATTTTCATGCAGCCAGAGCATGAACGCTCCATACGGAGTTGACGAAGTCGACGCCAGATTCTCTGCAGAATAACTGCCCGCAAACATCTTTACGCGCGCCCCCGCAGTTGTTCCTTGTGTTCCGCACTCGGCTTTTCCACCCTCACATGCACAGCCCGGTGTCCCATCACATCTGCCAGGAAACCTGTCTGCAGCATTCGATTTCAAAGTACATGGCGAATTATGCTGCATGCAGGGCGTCTTATCAGAGCCATTGATGGCATTGAGCATGTTTGCATGGAATTGCGCTGCACGAAACAAATCATCATCCCAGTAAACAGGTTCCAACACTTCGGGATGGCAGTCCAATCCCTCAGAACAGGCTTCACCGCAATTGGCCAGTGCTTCTTTGGTATTGGTGCGGGCTTCATTTGTCAACAGATGAATGACACGCGCCCCCTCTGGAATATCCGCACCTTCACCATAACCATACGCGAAAGACGGAAGAATGACCATCGCAATACCGACTGTTATCAAAGCACGCATTCTATCGCCTCCCCATGAAGATGATAACGAGTTCGCCTCAAAATCGACGATTCATGATGCATGGCTGCGTCCCACAACCGGGGCGCAGCAAATTCATGACTCAATTTCTATGAATTATCTTCCCCTGCCATCCCGGCGATCGGAACCTCTTCTGCGTCCATCGCCACCACTACGTCGGCGGTCATCCCCCTGTGCCTCCCCACGACGTCGACCGTCACTGCGACCACGGCGATCATTGCCGCGTCCACGGCGACCATCGCCGGATGCTTCCCGACGCTCACCTCTGTCTGGACGGCGTGCACCTCTGTCTGAGCGGCGCTCACCCCGATGATCATGATCAGTTTCCTCTGTACGAGGCGGCGTCCCCATGGGACAAGCTGCCCCCAAATCGCGCAGCGCACACGCCCAGTGCAGCGGACTTCTCATGGCATCGACAAACGATTCCTGATTGTAAATCTCACTTGCAAACAGCGTTGCACAGTGACCAATATCCTCGAGAGAATCGAACACACCAGATCCTGCACAGGCAGGAATTCCGAGCACCTGCTGAGCCTCAATACTCAATTCATTGTCGATGCGACGACGATAAACCGCCACCGTATCGATGCCATCCAGCCCATGACCTTCCGAATCACGGACCGAGTACACACTGTCACGCAAACCTTCGCCACGATTAAAAACATCACGTGCAATGACGATTCCGCCACGTGCATGGAAATAATCCAAAACATCCTCGATGGCAGGATTCTCACCGAGACAACGCCAATCCTCGTTGATAAAGGCATCATCCAGATTGCGGGGATACGCGACCACACGGCCATGAGACGTCTCAAGTTCCAGCCCATAGACCACAAGGAAATCCTCACTCTCTGCAACATCCATATATTCACGTATGCGATGTGATGACCCGCGATCCGTCACGGCAATGCCATCCAGGCGAGCACATTTGGCAGCTTCTATCAGCGAGTGAATGGTAAAGGGTCCGTTCGGACTTGCCTGTGTATAGGTAAAAACGTCAATCAGCATGTGTGTACCTTTTTATCAATTCGCAATTCGCAATTTGTAATTCGCAATTATCGGGCATTCTCAAGACAATTCAAAAGGTTTGATGGGTTGAGTTCAAACCGAAAACCTCGTTTGTCACACTCTGTTGCTCATTACGCATTAGCCATTGCCGATAGTGAACAAGATCCCCTTTGTCCTTTAGGGAAAACGAATTAATCTCAAACCTCATGTGACACATTGCGCATGGCGCATGGCCAATTCAATCGCGCGGCGTATGCAATAGCCGCGCTGCGCATGGCGTATCCCCGCAAGGGGATAGCCTGCGCCCCCAACAATATCCTTCTTATCATAACACAAAAAACTCCATTTGACACGGACAATTCCCAAGTCACAAAACCCGTTGCCCACACTTGCCTACATCGGCCTTTTTGGTTTAAACCATTCGGAGTGACGTTCAGTAGAATGTCGTTATGATTTGGATTAACCTATAAGCAAAGGTGTTCTGAGACGCATTCACAGTTCAGAACAGACAGGCTCAATCCTCTTTTTGCGCAATCATGGTGCATCGCAAATTGCCCATGAACGCTCTCCTTTTTTCTGATTCCCAGTCACTTAATTTACGTACAGAGGTTCTACGGAACGTCTCTGAATTTGCCACTCCCTTTGAAATCGAAATCATGCAATTCACACGAATCTTTACAGCCAATCTTTCCAATCCTCTCGAAGGCATCGAATTTGAAACCCGCACGAGCCAGCTGCGGAATATCGATGGTACTTCCGGTTCCCAATCCATTTTGATCAAAGTCCCGAGTGACTGGTCGCAGATGGCGTCCGATATTCTGGCCCAGAAATACGTGCGGAAAGCCGACATTCCTGCGGCAACGAAGCGCATTCCCGAAACCGGCATCGAGCCCTGGCTGCAGCGCAGCATGCCCGATCGCGAAATTCTCGATTCGATGGACGAAGCATCGCGATTTGGTGCCGAGACGGATGCGCGCCAGATTTTTCACCGCATCGCCGGATGCTGGGCTTACTGGGGCGTCAAATCAGGCACATTCGATGATGCCAATGCCCACATCTTTTATGATGAAATGGTCTATCTGCTCGCCCATCAGATGGCGGCTCCCAACTCGCCACAGTGGTTCAATACCGGCCTGAACTGGGCTTACGGTATTTCGCGCCCGCAGCGCGGCCATTTCCGTGTCAATCCCGAAACCAAAGTTTGCGAGGAAGTGCTCGATCCCTATGAGTATCCGCAGGCACATGCCTGCTTTATCCAGTCGGTCAAAGACGATTTATGCGGTAAAGACGGCATCATGGATTTGTGGCAAAAAGAAGCACGGCTCTTCAAATTCGGTTCGGGTACTGGAACGAATTTCTCGAAGATACGCGGTTTCGACGAGCCGCTTTCATGCGGCGGAAAATCCTCGGGATTGCTCAGTTTCCTTCAGATCGGCGATGCTGCCGCCGGTGCCATCAAATCGGGCGGGACGACGCGCCGTGCCGCCAAGATGGTCTGCCTCGATGCCGACCATCCAGATATCGAATCATTCGTCCGCTGGAAGCGCACCGAAGAAGAAAAGGTCGCCGCCCTCGTTGCCGGTTCCCAGATTACGCACAGATACGTCGAGCAAATGAAATCCGACGTATCCGGTGCCAAAGCGGAGCTGCATGACGGCGCTGCCGATCCGCATCAGAACAAGGCACTGCGCGCCACCTTGCACGATGCCGTCAAGGCGGGCGTCCCCGAGCCCCTGCTCTACCGGACGCTGCTTGCACTTCAGACCGGAAGCCCCATGCCCGAAATCAAGACATTTGACGCCTCATGGGAAGGCAATGCCTATCAGAGCGTCGGCGGACAAAATGCCAACAATTCAGTCCGTCTCAATGCCAAATTCATGGACGCACTCGAACATGACGGACTCTGGTCACTGACGCGACGCACGGACGGATCCGTCTCGCGCACAATTCGAGCACGCGATCTTTGGGATGAAATTGCCTACAACGCCTGGGCATGTGCAGATCCTGGAATCCAGTTCGACACGACGATCAACGACTGGCACACCTGTCCGCAGTCTGGCCCAATACGCGCCAGCAATCCCTGCTCCGAATTCATGTTCCTCGACAATTCGGCATGCAATCTCGCCTCCATCAACCTCGTCAAATTCCAGACACCGGAAGGCAAATTTGATTCTGACAAATTCGAAGCTGCTGTCATTTTATATACCGCCGCACTCGACATTACCGTCACGATGGCACAGTACCCCAGCGAAGAAATTGCACGCCAGAGTTTCCTGTTCAGGCCGCTCGGACTCGGATTTGCCAATCTGGGGTCACTCTGCATGCGCTTCGGATTTCCTTACGATTCCCCACAGGCAAGAGCACTGGCTGCCGCCATCTCCGGACATGCCACGGCAGTCTGCTACCGAACGAGCGCACTCCTTGCCCGCGATCTGGGCACTTTTGATGGTTATGAACTCAATGCTGCCGACATGAAGCGCGTTTTGCGCAACCACCGACGCGCCGCTTATCTCGCACCACGCGATGCCTACGAATCACTCAGCGTCCCGCCATCCATGCCTCCTGAGACGGCATTCGACCGCGAACTCCTGCAACGATCACAAAAAACTTGGGACGAAGTCATCAAACTCGGTGACGAATACGGTTTTAGAAATGCCCAGGTCACATGCCTGGCACCGACGGGGACCATCGGCCTGTTGATGGATTGCGACACAACCGGTGTCGAACCGGATTTTGCCCTCGTCAAATTCAAAAAACTCGTCGGAGGCGGCTACTTCCGAATTATCAATACCGCCATCCCTGAAGCGCTGCACAGACTCGGTTATTCACAGGAACAAATTGACGATATCAGCCACCATATTCTGGGACATGCCACACTCAAAGGCGCCCCCGGCATTCATCACGATGCCCTGCGCATGCTCGGATTTGACACAGCTGCACTCGAGAGAATCGAAAATGCACTCAAATCATCATTCGACATTCACTTCGCAATTGCCCCCTATGTTGTTGGCCGCGATTTCTGCAAAACCCGCCTCAAAGCGACGGATGCCCAACTGGATGACCCCAACTTCGATCTGCTGACTTTCCTTGGATTTACTCCCACCCAGATGGCACAGGCAAATCGATATGCCTTTGGTACCATGACCATCGAAGGCGCACCACACCTCAAACCCGAACATCTGCCAGTCTTTGACTGCGCCAACCGCTGCGGCGAACTGGGGACGCGCTTTATTCCTGCACTTGCGCACGTTGCCATGATGGCCGCCATCCAGCCACTCATTTCGGGGGCTATTTCTAAAACCATCAATTTCCCTGGCGATGCATCCGTGCACGATATCGAGCGCATGCACCTGTCCGCCTATAAAATGGGCCTCAAGGCCATCGCCATTTACCGCGATGGATCAAAGCTTTCTCAGCCTCTCAACTCGACCAAAGTCTTCGATTTCGAATCCATCGCCGAAGACGATGCAGCACAACCACCTGCCGAAACCAAGGAACCCACCGGCGCTCCCCATGCCAACCGCCGAAAGCTCCCCTCAAGACGAAGCGGATACACCCAAAAGGCATCGATCAATCAGAATAATATTTACCTCAGAACCGGTGAATATGCCGATGGCTCTCTGGGCGAAATCTTTATCGATATGCACAAGGAAGGTGCGGCATTCAGAAGTCTCATGAACTGTTTTGCCATCGCCGTCAGCCTCGGCCTCCAGCATGGCGTCCCACTCGAGGAATATGTCGATGCCTTTGTGTTTACGCGGTTTGAACCCTCCGGGCCCGTGTCCGGACATTCGACCATCAAATTCGCTACATCCATTATCGACTACATCTTTAGAGAACTTGGCATCACCTATCTGGGAAAAACCGAACTGGCACATGTCAATCCAGATAATTTGCCCGACAACGAGGATGACAACGAATTCTCTGTACCTTATCTGCCCGGTTTCGAAGGACGTCGTACACCGCATCACCTGTCCAGTGCAACACCTTCCAATCAACAGCCTTCTGCCGGTACCCGGCCAGAGTCACACCATCATAGCGAGTCCCGCGATAGCCGATCTATAGCACGGCTCAAAGGATACGAAGGTGATCCTTGCCCCGAATGCGGGAATTTCACAATGCTTCGCAACGGAACATGCCTCAAATGCGACAGCTGCGGCGCAACAAGCGGTTGTTCTTAATAATGCGTAATGCGTAATGCGTAATGCGTAATTATTCGGACATTCTCAATGTTATTTCTAAAGAATTGAGTTTATTTAGCTTCAAAGTAACATTGGGGTTCTGCAAATTCTACTGCGCATTGCGCATTGCGAATTAATTCAGACTTTCCCTTTAGTTCTGCAAATCCAATTGCTAACTGCTAACTGCTAATTGCTAATTACAAATTGGATATTCCCAAAAACGTGATACAATCCTCTTTTGGACTTTTGGGCGCATGAGGTCGGAATTTGCAGAAAAAGAGAATAACAAAAGTTGGGTATAACATATTGGCGGCGATTGCCGCCATTGCCTTGCTATGCCCTGTTTTGCCTGTTTCTGCTCAGGATAACGATCCGCCTCAAGAAATTGCCGGAGATACCTATTTCGATTTCGCATTCCGGGATGAGGCTAACATCATTCAACACAAAATATTGGGCCAAACTCGCGAAGAAATGCTCGCCCAATCCAATGATGAAACGCCTCAGAATGACGAAGAAGAAACAGACGAGAACGCGGACAATCCCGACGATCCCACATCCAATGAGAAAGACCGAACTTCTTCAGGGAATGGACTTACATCAACAGAGGACGCCTACACCGGGGAAGCGTCCGGCA
>DGWW01000227.1 GCA_002395385.1 Myxococcales bacterium UBA4248 | reverse complement strand
TCGGGGCTTTGCCCCGGACCCCGCCAAGGGCTTTTGTCGGTCGCAATATCAAATCCGCTTCGTTTCCCGCACCACCTCACCCCTTTGTCACTTCGTGACATTTCCCCTCTCCATGAATGGCGAGGGGAAACTGTATGTGGCATTTGATTTGCTCTCGCTGCCCTCAATTCGCACCGTTCACCGAACGGTGCTCATTTCGGCCCCCTTGGAACCTGCAATCATTTATTGTTTTTTCATCACTTTTCGTAACCCCAGCCAACTAATCTCAGGTCTGTATTCGAGGCAAAGCCCCGACTGGGGCGCGATGCACGAAGTGTTGTTATGCGGATCCGATGAATTGCCCAAAATCGCGTTTTTTTTATGTCATGAATTTTTATTTTGACGCATAGCCGTTTATTTTGCGAAAAAAATGTGGGCGTTTGTGCCACTGCAATATCAATTTGCAGGCGCGGCGTACGAAGAAGCCGCGCGGCATCGGCGTATCGCAGATAGCCGATGCCCCCGGGGGGCGTATCGCAGATAGCCCGGGTACAAAACAACATTTAAAGGACAGATATGCTACGAAAAATTCGAATCGTTCTCGCGGCAATCTTTTTTGTCGGAATCACCTTGCTGTTCCTCGATTTTACGGGGATTTTTCATCACTGGCTGGGCTGGATGGCGAAAATTCAGTTCCTGCCGGCACTTTTGGCGTTCAATGTCATTGTCGTGATTGCTTTGGCGCTCATTACTTTTGTCTTTGGGCGGTTGTACTGTTCGGTGATATGCCCGATGGGTGTGTTTCAGGATATTATCGCCTGGTTTAGTACGCGCAAAAAGAAGAATCGCTATCGCCCGACGAAGGCGAAGAATATTCTACGCTATGTATCGCTTGGGATTTTCGCGCTTCTGATGCTGCTCGGTGTGCATTCGATTGCCATTTTGATTGCGCCATACAGCGCTTATGGCCGAATCGCACAGAACGTTTTTGCGCCGGTTTATCAGGGAGTGAACAATATTTTGGCTTATTTTGCAGAGCGCGCAGATTCTTATGCCTTTTATTCGACTGATGTGTGGATTCGAAGCATTCCGACGTTTGTCATTGCGCTGGTGACGTTGATTGGCATTGGCGTGCTTTCCTGGCGCGGCGGTCGCACATGGTGCAATACGATATGCCCGGTGGGGACTGTTCTTGGCTTTATTTCGCGGTTTTCGCTGTTTAAACCAGTGATAGACCACGATAAATGTATCAAATGCCATGCCTGCGAAAAACGATGCAAGGCAAGTTGTATCGATATCGACGCCAAAACGCTCGATTCGAGCCGCTGTGTTGCATGTATGAACTGCATCGGAAACTGCAAGAAAGGGGCCATTTCCTATCGATTTGCATCGCCGTTTGCCAAAAGTGCTGTCGATGAAACATCCATTAAAACCGTAAAATCTGAGGAATCGTCTGCCGAAGAAAAACAACCACAGGCATCTGTAGAACCTGAAAAAACGGTAGAAAACACTTCGGACCGCGCGCCGGTTTCGTCGGCACGCCGAGGTTTTTTGCTCTCTCTGCCGGCACTTGCCATATCTGCTGTTGCCCATGCCGATGACAAAACGACAGACGGCGGCTTGGCCGAGCTCAAGCCCAGGCAAAATCCCGATCGCGGTGAATTCACGCTCAAGCCCGCGGGATCCCGCAGCTTTAAGAATTTTTCGACGCGCTGTACAGGATGTCAGCTTTGTGTGGCCAATTGCCCGAATGGCGTGCTGCGTCCTTCGACTTCGCTGATCAGTCTCATGCAGCCCGAAATGCAATTTGATAAGGGGGTCTGCCGTCCGGAATGCAATCGTTGTTCGCAGGTTTGTCCTGCAGGTGCCATACAGCCGGTGTCGAAAGCCGAAAAGAATAGCATTCAGATCGGGCATGCCGAATGGCATTTTCACAGTTGTCTGGTGACTGCCGAAGGCATCGCATGTGGAAATTGCGCACGTCATTGTCCCAATGGGGCGATTATTCTGGTCGAACAGGATGGGCCGGATGGCAAAAAATTGCAGGTGCCATCGGTCGATATCGAAAGATGTATCGGATGTGGTGCATGCGAATACGTTTGCCCGGTTCGTCCCGTGAGTGCCATTACGGTTGTTGGTCACGAAGTCCATAAGGAGGTTTAAGATGGCAGAACTCAATCGACGTAACTTTTTAAAGCTTGCCGGTGCCGGTGCTGCGGCCGCAGCTGTCGCTGCCACGGGATGCGGAAAATCCGAAAATAATCCGATGGGCAAAGGAGGGACGCTCGAACTTCCCGAAGGAGAAATGACCTACCGGACAGCAAAGAATGGCGACAAGATTTCGCTGCTCGGTTTCGGCATGATGCGACTGCCCACCAAAGACAATCGCAGTGCCCGCGAGACGGATGCCGATATCGATCAGGATATGGTCAATTCGCTGGTCGACGAAGCGATTAAATACGGCGTCAATTATTTTGACACATCCCCTGCCTATTGCAAGGGCAAATCCGAAGCAGCTCTCGGCATTGCGCTCAAAAAACATCCGAGGGATAAATTCTTTGTGGCGACAAAACTTTCTAATTTTGCCGAAAGTACATGGCCTCGCGAAGAATCGATTAAAATGTATGAAAAATCCTTTAAGGAATTGCAGGTCGATACCATTGATTACATGCTTTTGCATGGCATTGGCATGGGCGAAGATGGCATGAAAGTCTTTAATTCGAGATATATCGACAATGGCATTCTCGATTTTCTGCTGGAGGAGCGCAAAAAGGGACGCATTCGCAATATCGGTTTTTCCTATCACGGCGATATTGCCGTCTTTGACCATGCGCTCGCTATGGATGTCGATTGGGATTTTGTACAAATCCAGCTCAATTACGTCGACTGGAAACATGCCAAAGAAGTCAATACACGCAATACGAATGCAGAATATCTTTATGGTGAACTGAAAAAACGAAATATACCGGCCATCGTGATGGAGCCTTTGCTCGGTGGTCGTTTGGCACGTTTGGATAACAAGAAGGCTCTTGCCAAGCTTAAGCAGGCCGACCCGAGTGCCAGCCCAGCCTCGTGGGCGCTTCGATATGCGGGAAATCCAGAGGGGGTGCTGACGGTGTTGAGCGGTATGACATTCCGGGAGCATTTGCGCGAGAATCTCAGGACCTGTTCTCCGCATAAATCGCTATCCCAGCAGGAACTCGACCTTCTCGAAGATGTCGCTCAAACCATGCTCGCCTATAAGACCATTCCCTGCAATACCTGCCAGTACTGTATGCCTTGTCCTTATGGGCTCGACATTCCTTCGATTTTTGTGCATTATAACAAGTGCGTCAATGAGGACCGCTATATCGATGATATCAACGATCCCGAGTATTTAAAGGCACGAAGGGAATTCCTCATTGGCTATGATCGAAGCGTGCCCAGGCTTCGTCAGGCCGATCACTGCACGGGATGCAACAAGTGTTCGCCACATTGTCCACAGCGCATCGATATTCCTGCCGAGATGCAGAAGATCGATAAATTCGTCAATTTCATTAAAAAGAACGAGCATCCGAATGAGGGTGCGATTTAACACAGTTAGGAGATTCATTATGCCTTGCATTCAGCTGAATGTTTCGACCGCATTGACCGATGCAAACAAAAACAACATTAAGACACGCCTCGGCAAAGCCATAGAACTGCTGCCCGGCAAATCCGAGAATTGGCTCATGGTGACCATGCATGACAATGTGACGGTCTATTTTAAAGGCAGTAACGACAAACCTGCGGCTTTTGTCGCCGTCGGCGTGTATGGCCGCGAAGATGCCCGGGCCTTTGATGCGCTCACGGGGCAGATTTGCCAAATCCTCGGTGATGAACTCGGCATCCCTGCGGATCGCATCTATGTCCAGTACAGTGCGACACAGCACTGGGGCTGGAATGGCGGCAATTTCTAATTAAAATCGACCAGTTCCAAAAGATGGGGGGAAAGAATACCAGATGTATTCACCCCCGGTCGATTGGGATCATTCGAAAACCAGACCAATCGCTTTTCTCCTTTATGCATTGTAATGAGCATGTCCCGGTGAGTGGGGGATGCTTGCGCCAAAGGTTGGGTTTTCATTTCCCTTTGATAAGTCGAAATGACGGATTTACATAATTCCTGCTGGCAAAACCATTCCGAATCATGGTAGCTGACGACGCTGTTTGCTGTAGGCTGCGTGTTTTCTATCCCGCTTTCTATAATCATATAAGGGATACCCGACGGGGATAGAAGTGCATTTTGGGGATTGGCGAGTTCTTTGGGGGCTTTCACGACCATTTTGCGAATGGCGATTTCCTGTATTTTGGGGTCATCGCCTTCCATGATGTAGTTTTTGGGCACCCAAATTTGAGCAATATCGCCCACATGCAGTTTGGGCAAAATGGTGCGCCAATCTTTGGGAACGCCAGAAGGCGAAAAAACTGCTTCACGATGGTTGAGTGTCGAAAATATGCGTTTGCCGTTCAGAGGGTTCCAGGTTGTATAATCAAATTGAATGAGATCCGCTTCTTCTATAGATGTATTGGAATTACCCTGTGAAACGATGCGCCATGCAAGTCCGTCTTCGAGCCGGACTGCATCCGGAGGTACTTCTGCTGGTGGCATTTTTACTGAGAATGTATCCAACAGATAGAGATCGTACATCAGCAGACCGCGCTCAATGGGCTTTCCATTGACATAAAAAGGCAATTCATATTTGGAAAGTGCGGGCGGAACCCATACATGGATATGAGCAGGGGCCTGTGCTGTTTTCAGATATTGTTTCAAGGAATCGGGAATTGGATCGTCCCATGAAAGGACTTTGGGGGGCAGTTTCTTTCCCTCTTTCGAATAATAGGTTGAAGAGAGCAGCTGTCCCTCTGCATTCCATAATGAATAGTGTAGTTTGAAAAAATCTGCGTTTGCCACTGGTTTCCTGTTGGCATCCTGCTTTATGATAAAAGAAATCATTCCCGATTTATCTGTTTTGGCCTGTTTTATTGAAGAGTAATCTTCGAACAGATTGTCATGGCTGGCAATCTTTTGGGCGACATCATCTGCTTCGGCAAGCCAAATGTGTTTGGGATTGGGCTCAAGGGGGATTTTATCATCATTTTGAGGTAATACATTTGCAACAGGAATTTGTGCGCTATCATTGTCCAAATGCGCTTTGTCTTCGGAGGGTATCGATTCGGCAACGGGGAGGGAGGTTGTACTGTCATCAGAATTGGCAGATACATCGTGATTATGCGTTCGATGACAGCTCGTAGTCAAAAGCAAAATGGCGATGAATGTAATAGGGATGAACCTATTGTAAATAAATTTACGATGGATCACAGCTTTCCCCGTTGTTGATTGTAAAGCCATTGTCACACTTGGTGATTTGGCATTTTCCATCTTTGCATTCAACAGCATTGATATGATTTTTATCTATCCTATCGAGGCAATTGACGGGTTGATTGTTTGCACCATTGCCGCATGCCTCGCTGGTATCCATTTCACAATCGTAACTTGCGTTAAAATGATAACCATCGATGCATTTCAGGTTGATGCACTGGTTTTCATAGCAAATGACTTTTTCGATGGTATCTTTCTTTTGAGATTCACATTCCTGATTGGTTTGGCAGTTATCTTTATATGGAACTTCAGAACAAAAAGATCCTTTTAATTCATAGCCTTTTTTACAAGTAACAATCTTACAGACCCCTTCAATGCATTCCGTTTTTTCGGCATAAGTCATCGGTGGATAGTCACAATCGGATTGTTTATCACATTCTCTTTGATCATCTTTTTGGCATATCGTATCGTATAGAGCAAACCCGGGTTTACAGGCTTTGGCTTCGCATTTACCTCGGTGGCAGGTATATACAGAGGCGGATTCACCCATTTCTTTCTGGCAGTCAGTTAATTCTTTACCGCATGCGTGAATACTGTCCAGAACGCATTGATTATTGGCAAGATGAAAACCAATTTCACAGGATTGTACTTTGCATTGTCCATTCAGGCAATCGATACTATTATAATGAGAATATGCTTCAAGACAGTTGGTTTGGGGTGAACCACATGAACTGACTTTTTTTGAGATGCACACATCATTCTGTTTTTCGAAATCGGATTTGCAATCGATGGCAACACATATTCCCATTTCGCATTTGACATTTTTGACCCCCCGAACGTCATGGCAGTCATTCTTGTCTGCACCGCAGTTTGCCACGGTATCTTCGATACATTCTGAAAGTTCTGTCAGTTCATTGGTGACTAAATGGTAACCTACATTGCATTCCGATGCATGGCAGAAGCCGTCTTCACAGCTGGCAAAGCGAACGCCTGGCAGTTGGGTACAGTCCACCTCGGGGTAGCCGCATGCCACAGAAGTTTTCGAATTGGAGATGCAGCTGCCATCTCCATTTTCGTCTTCATGCTGGCCGGGCGGGCATTCGGGGGGCAGGGGATCGAGTACGCAGCCGGAGAGTGCTGATGAATATAATATTGAAATAATGATAGTTTTTTTTATCATGGCTTATGGTTGTGAGATAATTGTTGCTAATTACAATTATATGTTGGATTGTAGTTTCCTGTGACATTGCAACTTGTTGTCTTGTTACCAGAAATGCTTGAATATCCAGAAGTGGCATTCTCCAGTCCAGAGCAAATGGCTGTACATGTCAGAGAGGTATTGGTCTGAATTCTTAAAGCATCTTGGATATTAACATTAGGAATGCTGATCGCGTTTAGTTTTGGGTTCGACAATATCCACATATAACCATTATTTCCAGATTTTATTGTCTGTAACTTTGGCATCTTTATTGACGTTAGTTTTGAATTGTTCTGAATGGCAATAAGCGTTTCTGAGCTTTTTATCTCATTCTTTACTGTCTTGAGTTTAGGGAAAGATATTTCAGCTAGAGAGGTGTTTTCTATTTGGGCATTACCAAGTTTAGTTAAATTTGGCATAGATAAAGAGGTTAATTTCCCTGGTGTTGAAGGCGATTCATAATAAGGCATAAAGGTCCCTCGAATTCTAACGAGATTTGGAAAACTTGCGCTTTGGGTAACTATACTTAAATATAAATTGTTAAAACAATACTCATTATTAGAAACCGATGCTCCTGATAATGTGGCTGATCTGCAGCAATAATCTCCGTCGTTTGTATAGTCTGAACTACATGAAACGACACATTTTCCATTATTACAAGAAGCAGATGTCACCCCCGTTGTCATGCAATTACGTGTGGCAGAACCACAGGCAGATACAGAGTCCTTTACACATACATTGCCGTCTTTGTGATATCCGGTAACACAATCCGTAGCCACACAAACGCCGCTTTTGCATGTGCCCGTTGTTGCACCAGTCATATTTGTACAATTGGCCTTTGTTTTTCCGCATACATTATTGGTATCTCTTTCACAAATATTTCCAGCTTTGTGATATCCGGTAACACAATCCGTAGCCACACAAACGCCGCTTTTGCATGTGCCCGTCGTTGCACCGGTCATATTTGTACAATTGGCCTTTGTTTTTCCGCATACATTATTGGTATCTCCTTCACAAATATTTCCATTTTTGTGATATCCTGTAACACAATCCGTAGCTACACAAACGCCGCTTTTGCATGTGCCGGTCGTTGCGCCTGTCATGTTCGTACAGTTATCTTTCGTTTTTCCACATACATTATTGGTGTCCCCTTCACAAATATTACCAGCTTTGTGATATCCGGTAACACAATCCGTAGCCACACAAACGCCGCCTTTGCATGTGCCGGCCGTTGCGCCTGTCATGTTCGTACAGTCATCTTTAGTTTTTCCGCATACATTATTGGTGTCCCCCTCACAAATATTGCCAGCTTTGTGATATCCGGTAACACAATCCGTAACGACGCATGAACCACCTTGGCATTTTCCTCCGGTTGCTCCGGTCATTTGGGTACAATCGGCCATAGCATTGCCGCACTCATTGGTTGTATCGCTGATACATTTGTTATCTTTCTTATGGTAATTGGCCGAACACGTATTAACGACACAGGCTCCTTTCGTACAAGATGCCGTCGCCACTCCTTGTGTCATACAATTCGTTTTGGAAGATCCGCAAACCTCCGGTGTGTCTTTTTCGCATAGATCATTGAGGATATGATAACCTTCCTGGCAAGATTTGGCTATGCATTTTCCGTCCTGACAATCGACGGTTTCACTTGCTGTCAGTTCGTTCTGACAATTCTTCATTTCTTTACCGCATGCATTGACGGTATCATGCTGGCAGGCGGCATCCAGCAGGTGGTAATTATCTTTGCATTGAGTGGCGATGCAATCGCCATGCAGGCATTTGGCATCGGATACGCCAGTGATTTCCATGCAATTCTTTAAGCCTGTACCGCATTCTGTTTTGGTATCGGCTGTACAGATGCCATCTTTTAAATGCTGACCTTCGCTGCATGAATTGACAACGCATTTGCCATCGACACACGAAACCGATTCAGCTTCCATCAGCGTACAGTTAATTTCGTCAGTGCCGCAGGATGTTTGCGTGTCGATAGTGCATGTCTTTGTCTCTTTGTTGATATGAAAGTCTTTGTCACATTTGCTCGAAATGCACGCGCCGTCAATGCAGTCGACGTGATCCGGCAAAACGCCGGGGAGTGATGTACAATCTGTACCCGAATCGCCGCAGACGGTCACAGAATTCAAAACGCATTTACCATCCGCAAGGTGGTACCCCGTCTTGCAGGTGATTGCTTCACATTGACCTTCATTGCATTGCGATTCACCCTCGACGACGCCTGGTATTTGGGTACAGTCATACGCAGAACCTTCACCGCCGCATGAGGTAATTGTATTATCGACACACACACCATCCTTGATATGATAGTTCGCTGTGCATTCGGTATATTGGCATACATTCCCTTCACAGGTGGCACTTACAGAAATGCCTTCCTCGATACAGTCCGATTCAGTCGAGCATTCTTTAGCTTCAATCTTAATACATGTCTCGCCAAGAATATCGCTGCGATAGCCATCTGTGCAGGTCTCTGCAATACAGACATTGTCAACACATTTCATCGATGCTGTTCCGACGGGTTTTTCCTTGGAACAGTCTTTTGAAGTCAGACACACCGCCGTGTTTTCGCGTGCACAGAGCATAATCGATGCACCGTTTTCGTCAGTATAATCTTTGGTCAAGTAATCTTCTTCACACTCGAGGGCTGTACATAAAAAATCGCCTGTACAATCTACCGAAATGGCATGCTTCAGCATCGTGCATTCGTCTTTGTTGCTGCACAGCAGGGAAGATGCAGAAATACATCTGCCATGGAAAAGACGGTAACCCGATTTGCAGTACTCAATGACACAATGGTTGTCTTTACAAACGGCCACCGAGACATTGGGAAATTGGCAGTCGGAATTGTCATGGCAATAGTTCATGCTTTCGGGGATACATGAGTTGCCTGATAAATTATAATTGTTTTCACATTTGTGTATCCTGCAGTGGTTTGTGACACATGACATTGCCGTCGCATGGGGAAGCAGGTCACAATCCTCTTTTAAATCGCATTCTTGCCCATCGCCCGAAATACATTCTGCATCTGGACTAAGATAATAGGAAGCTTCACATGCAACGGCAACACATTTACCACTTTCACAGCTGGCAGAAATAACCCCTGTCATTTCCAGGCAATTTATTTCGGGATAACCGCATGCTTCCGTTTTGTTGGAGGTTTCGACGCATTGGCCGTTCTCATCGTGCCATCCTTCTTCACACGGCTGTGGCAGCTCTTCGAGAACACAACTGTTGGCTATCAATGCGAGACTTAGAAATAAACTGTTGTTTTTCATGATGGCCTCCCCAAAAAATACAAAACATCGTTTTTAATATAACAATTATAGACAGGGATGTCCAAGATTATATTTTGTGACTTCGCTTTTGGCCGTATCGGCCAATGCGCTTCGTATGTCGGCCTTGCTCGCAAGCTCGCTATGGCCTTTGAATCGGCCTGTCTGCTTGCGCAGATACGGCCGATTGGTATGTATATGTAGGCCACTGAGGGTGGCTGTCTCATCAACAGGATGCACAAGCCGTATTGCCAAAGGCAATAGGCGGTGCAATGGCGAGCCGTATTGCCGAAGGCAATAGGCCGCCCTCATATTAATATATGAGGGGGTAGTCTGTATGGATATGCTTTATACCACAGTGCATATCATTGCGTTGAACTTTGAGTTGCGAATTCTTTATATGTATTAAACAGAGGTTATAAAAAGTGAATATCTTATATTTTATAATATCTATTTTGCCACGACTTTGATTGATGTTACCGAATGATCTCCCTCGTTGGCAACCCAGATATAGGCGGCATTGCCGAAAATACCCGAAGAAATACCTTCGGGATAGACTTTGCTCGTTTCTTCAGAACAGACGCCGGTGCCAACAATATCGCCCTCGCCAGCTTTGGTAATGAGTTCAAATTTGGGAGCTGCAGGGTTGGTGACATCATAAACGATGACGGCGCCTGCATAGCGCAAAGTTGCTGCGATATAAGTTTTGCTGTTCAGGCTGAATGATGTTACGGAATCCGGGCTGTATTTCGTGCCTTGGAACCAGTCCGCCTCGAGACATGGATAATTTGTCGGAACTTCTTTTTCTGTGATTTGCGTATTGGATATAATATTACCAGCGTCATCTATAATAATGATCGAATCGCTCCCTTCACCGGCCATGGCAAAATAATGTTTGGATGCAATATCAAATGCGACAATGCCATCCGGCCAAGATTTCACTCCTGCTGCATTGGCTGGAATATCTACAAATTTGACGACACTTTCGTCGAGTGTATCGCCGTCTTTTTTCATAATCTCACTCAGTTTGAAAAGAGCAACTTCGTAGGAATCCTGTAGGGTGACTGCTACTGTGTCCGAATCGCTCGCAATGGCGATATATTCCGGTTCACGCGATTGTTTGAGGGCATTTTGGGTGAACTTGATTTGCTTGGATATGATCAGCTCATTGGATGCCAGTTTCGACAGATCGATGATAGAAACACTTGGATTGCCATTGCCGAGTGGACATTTACCCCAGGTATCGGTGCCGTCATATTCATCAGCAGTGATGGCATATTTTTTGTCGGGTGTAATCGCAATGGCATCGGGCATGGGGCCGACGGCAAGCTCTTTCATAGAAAAAGCATTCCCCGATGTATCTTTTTCGTTTGTGACCATATAAATATTACCGGCACAGCTTGTAACTTTATTGCTTGAATCTTTGGTTAAGAGCGTGTGTGTGACGAAGGTGTGTTTATCGTCGTAGACCGCAGAATTGGTCAGTTCATTGTCTTCATTATCGTTCTGTATATAATTCGTGAGATTAAAATCATCATAATATGCATTGAGTTTTTCACCATTATTTTCGAGATATCGGATGACTTTTGATTTGGATGAGACGGCAATAGCTGACGGAAGCGAACGTCCGTCAACGGCACGTACGGATTCGATATTGCCGCTGTACTGCTGGGTGATGAATCCTGTGATTTGGATTGTCATGCCCGATGCAATCACTTTGTCCTGAGTTGCAGGAGTACTGGTTCCCTGCTGGCCTGGATCGTCTGGTCTTTGTTGATCAGGTGTGGTATTACTGGATGTATTTTTGTCGTCCGAATCCGAGCATCCGCAGATCAGCGCCAATAAAGCTACTGTAATAAACCATTTTGTCGTTTTCATGTTTTTCTCCTTTTGTATGAGATGTGGACTATAGAAGTCATTTTTTGATGCATCATTGATGGTCTATGGAAAATTCAGAGCTTGAGTTCGCTCTCTATTTTGGAATCGTCAATTATGCATTATGAATTAATGATATTAATATCTTGCCTCGATTTGGAGCAACAGTTCATTATCATCGACAGATGTATCCTGGATGCCGAGATCGGGGACACCATTTTTTTCGAGGAAGAAACTGTACTCAAACCGTAAAGCAAGGATATCTTCGATGAGGTTTAGGCGTGCAGCCAATGTAATAATATGATGATCCCACGAGATAGCATTGTTGACATCGGCAGAACGGAGAGCGACGCCGGACTGATTGACTTTGGTCGAATCGAGCGTCCATAGTGCATCGTATCTGGCCAACAGTTCAAAGCGGTTCAGATAACTGGAATTGCGATAAAAAGTATATCCAGCCTGAGCATACATGCCCGCGCGTTTGATGAGCTGTTCCTGCGATGCGATGGCTTCGGCCATGATATGAAATCCGTAGTTATTATAAGAGAGGCGTCCGCCTGCCCACCATACGAGGCTGTCTGTCTTTTCAGAATTAAACTTATCTAAAGAACGATAATAGGTATATCCGGAAATGAGTGTATCGATGCCTCTTTTGGTTACGATTTGTCCAATATGTCCAAAACCTTCTATCGAAAAACCGTAAGCCAGCAGCTTGAGGTAAAGTGTGCCAGAGGCCGAATTGCCCGAGTAGGGTTTGGCACTGCCATAGGACAAAGTCGAATAGGATCCGGCATACGTTGGGGATCCATGGATTGGTTCTAATTTTAAGGGCCGCATGAAGCCAACAGAACCATAGATTGTCATGGAAGATTCTTCGTCGAATATAAATTTAGCGCCGTAGGCTGCATGATATTCCGAATTTTTCCAATAATTGATGGCAATGAGAGGGTAGCGTACCGTATGGCGATCGGTTGCAATGACAGGCGTTTGGTAGCCAAGTTCAGCACCATGTGAGAACCAGGTTTCCAGATTATCTTTATATTCAAAATAGATCGCCGACAGCGATGTGCTGTCCGTCAGGAAGGAAATGTTGGTATTGAGCCATATCATTTCCTGCCAGTTGACTCGAAATGACAGATCAAAACTATCGAGTTCGACAAAGGGAGAACGCGTTCCAATCGTCGCAGTGTCCGTGGGGCTGTCGTATTTTGGGCCACCCTCGCCCTGCAGATCGTGCAAACCGATGCGAGCACGTCCTTTGAGTTCGAGCGTAAAATCGTGGGCATCCAGCGTAAAACGCGGAGGTGCGTGCTCTGTATCAAATTCATCAAATGCCGCAGCATCCGTGGCATTCAGGACAACCGCAAAGGGCAATGCTGTCAGTATTGTAGTCAAATTTTTTGTGTTCATGAGCCTTCTTATGCTCAAACGCAGGAAGTTCCTCATGAACGCAAGTGCCCATAGCTGAATCCCTACGCCGGCATTATCCGTACAGGTTCAACGGGTCATTCTCAGGCATCTTTCGATACCGCCCCGTCAGCGCGCGCCTATTTAGCACTTTTTTTACGAAAGTAAAGAAGTTCGGATGCTTTCATCCAAGGCCTGAACAAAAGCCTCTAAACATGCCCGCGGAATGATGAGCGGCGGCGCTATTGAAATGACATGGCTCCATGGGCCGCTTGGGAGCAGGATGAACCCCCGGTTGCGCATTTCATCGACGATACGAAGTGCAAGATCTGTCAGAGGTGACAAATCGGGCGTTGCCATTTCAATGGCGAGCATGAGACCTGCACCGCGGGCGTCGGCGATGACATCTGGGTATTTGAGTTGGAGTTTTTTAAATTCGTCCAGAAGCCAGGTGCCTTTTTGGGCTGCCTGAGCAGGGAGGTTGTCGCGCTGCAAAATTTCGAGAGCCTTGAGGGCAACGGCGCATCCCATGGGATTGCCCAAAAAAGTACTCGTGTGGATGGCTTCTGCGGTATTGAGCGGCCATTTGGCGAGTACTTCGGGAGTGGCAATGGCGGCCGAGAGGGGGAAACAACCCGTCATGGCTTTGCCGAGGCACATAATATCGGGAACGACATTTTCACGATTGCAGGCAAAGACTTCGCCTGTTCTGCCAAAACCGGTATAGATCTCATCGAGGATGAGCAGAACGCCGTTTCGGGTACACAGTTCGCGCAACGCTTTGAGCCATCCCTTGGGGGGAACCACGTCACCACCGCGTCCCTGGATGGGCTCAGCGATGACCGCAGCGACGTCATCGGCACCGCCCGAGGGTAACTTTAACAGGCGTTCGATGTTTTTAAGGCATGCAAACTCACAGTTTTCGGGTTTTCGTCCAAAGGCACAGCGCAGACAGTTGGCGTAGGGGACATGCGTTGTGTCGTGACATACGCGCGATGCAAAAGGTTTTTTGAATTCGTTCTGGTGGCCGGTGACCGAAAGTGCACCGTAACTCAGCCCATGGTAGCTCGATTCGAATGCGATAAACCGGCTTTTCCCTGTTGCCATCTGCGCCATTTTCATGGCGGTTTCGACGGCTTCGGCGCCCGATTGGCTGAGCAGTGCACCCGAGAGATTACCTGGAGCAAGGGTCGCCAATACCTTGAGAAAACTCACTTTGACATCAGTTGGGTAGACGTCGCCCATACCATGCATGAGTTTGTGTGCCTGCTGGTCGAGTGCTTCGATGAGCTCCGGATTGGAATGCCCGTAGGCAGCTACTGCAAAACAAGCACCCATGTCGACATAGGGCAGGCCATTGGCATCCCACAAAAAAGCACCTTTGCCTTTCGAAAGTACGATGGGATCGCGTTCAACCCCGGTTTCATACTCAAAACGGGCTCTTCGGGCGGTCAATCCTGCACATTCGACATGTGCCAGTTCATCGACGAGTGGTGTCGAAACAGAATCATGGCCATACCCGCTGGCTTTATATTCATTTTGGCGCGAACGGATCTCTTCGAGCAGCTTTTGTATTTCGATTTCTTTCATAATCATGCTTATGGCTCTGGTAATGGGGATGATTATTGTTACTATTTAGTCGGGGCTCTGAGCTTTTTTCCTAAGTCAATACAATAACAAGGCATGAGGCATGAGGCACCAGGCAGGAGTTTGCCAAACACATTGCCCAATCTGTATTCAGAAATCACACAATTTCCCTCTAGAGCACTTACTGTTGCCTACAGCCTGATGCCTGGATAACCAAGCTTCAGAAAGGGGCTGAGTAGTAACATTCTCAATTATCAATTATCAATTAGTATCATCCCAAATAATGGAAAATGTAAACACCCTGGTGATTTTCCGCTGACTGCCGTATGACAGACACTAACTTTCCAAAGGCATTGAGCCCTTTGAAATCAATTCTTGAGGAACGGTGCAGATTTCTGGTTTGGGGAATGCCACAGAGAATGTCATAAAAAGCTGATTGATATGTTTTATCGAAACGAATTTTTTGTTCCAGCTGGATACGAAAATCATCCGGAAGCCGTTCCTGGGCAGGAAAAGCCTCCAGAATTTCGTCATATACTTTGCGATGCTGCGCATAGAGCAAATCCAGGAAAAGGCATTCATGAAGTGCATTCTGCGCATCCTGGTAAAAGAGCTGTACTTGTTCTGCACTGGCAAGCGCAAATTCATATTTGACAGCGATCTGGCTATCGGGAATGACATTCTGGATGCTGAATACGGCACCAGGATCAAATCCAAGCCACGGAAAACTCATTCCATAGGCAAAGTCATACAGATCCGGAGAAATTCTATTCTCGCGATTTGAATTCATCTCGGCATCAAGACGGCCATTCAAAACAGTATTGATTCCACGGAGAAAATCATCTTGTTTGAGCGTCCAGACATCCGGCACGGGGACGTGCACATCGGGCAAAAGCAGTTCAAAAATGGCTGCAGAATCGCGAATGAGCATCATCATTGCCTGACTGCGCCAATAGTCGCATAAACCACCGAGCTCTACCGATTCTCGGGTCCTTCGGGTGATGCCATCGACACTTTCAAAATAATACAGGTAACGCTGGCAAATATCATCCAGTTTGCGGTAGCCTTCATAGGCATCGCGCATGACAATGGATGTCACAATGCTTTCTATGACCTGACGAAGAGTTTCTTCTTCATGACGTATGCTAAAGCTCATCATTGCAGGCTTGAGCAGACGATCAAATAATTCCGTATCGATGCCGCCAATCTGAGTTTTGAGCTCAAGCTGAGCCGGCGTCGTTTCTGTTTCTACCGATTCAAGCTGCTCAACCGGAACGTCTGTATTCTGAGATTGCACCTTGTCAGGGGCATTCTTGATTTTTCTGTCTGAAAAACCCTTATTCTTCTTAGAGTTCTTTGCCATGAATGCTCCTGGAGTGGTGGTGGATAAAACTAAAGTGAATGTCTGAAGCTATTGGTGAATGACGTTCAAATGAGCAATGTGCAATGGGCAATTGGGAATGCAAAACTAAAGTGAAGGTCTAAAACTCAAGGTGAAGTCTCTTTAATAATTCATAATTCATAATTTATAATTGATAATTGAGATGCAAAACTAAAGTGAATGTCTAAAGTTAAAAAATCTTAATTCTTTAGGAATAAATTAGAGAACTCAATTAATTGCTAACTGCTAACTGCTAATTGCTCATTAATTCCGATCCGGGCGCGCCTACGGCACACCCGGCTATATTCTACGAATGAAACGCCTTCCAGGCGT
>DGWW01000099.1 GCA_002395385.1 Myxococcales bacterium UBA4248 | reverse complement strand
GGGGTAAAGTTTGAGTGCCCGCAAGACGGCACGGTTTGATATCAGGATAGAAACCGGCGGCGTATTTGCGGTAGAGACGCGCGGTCCGCACGTCTCTATCCGCAAATAGCCCGCCGCCAGCGAGCTGTAGAGCCGTGTCGCGACACGGCTCAAAGCGAGCACGCGGGCCGTATGCCGCAGGCATAGGCCGCGCCCCAGAGCTGTCGAGTTCTAATGTTTCTTGATTTTTCAGTTTCACCCTTTCAGGGTGATTATATTGGTAAATTCTCGTTTTCCCGGGGTTGCGCTATCGCTCCACCCCGGGCTGTGACATTTCGCCCTTTCAGGGCGATTTTCAAGCCATCATCTGGCTCTTTGCGATTTTCTCAAAGGTCAATCAATTTTAGAACTCGACGGCCCTGATGCCATCCACCAAGCTATACTGGCCAAGAAACCAAACAGGCTCTTATAGAATACAAAAGGAGTATCTTATGGATCATTCTTACAAGCACATTCTTTTGGCATCCCTGCTCATCGTGTCCGGTTTGCAGAGCTGTGACGATGGCAATGATTCGGACAACCACGGAACAGACCTGAATTGCCAGAAAACGCAGGCCGATTGCGGTTTGGAGGGCAAAACGCTCGATGTGATAAACTGCATTTGTATAAACCCAGCCATTGAAAACTGCGCATTAACCGAAATGATGTGTGCATCTGCGAACAAAACACTCGATGTACAAAGATGTGAATGTATAGAGCCAGGCACAAATACAAACTGCGCATTAACCGAGGTGATGTGTGCATCTGCAAATATGAAACTCGATGCTATAAACTGCGCGTGTGTCGAATTACAGAATACTCAGGAATGCGAGATAACATGCAATGCAGATGAGATATTCGATCCTAAAAACTGCGCATGTGTGCCCCCCGGTATTATCGAGAATACAGAAACATTATGCTCAGATGGTTTAGATAACGACAAAAACGGTCTCGCAGACTGCCATGACCCGGGATGTGCTGATTTCGATTTTTGCCAGATGCCCAGCCCGGGCAGTGAAAATACCCGCGCGGCGTGCATGGACCAGCTGGACAACGACGATGATGGCGCTATCGACTGTGAAGATGACGAGTGTGAATCTTTTTGTATGGAATATGAGGCTTGCGGCACCATTGAGCCTGGTGCTTTTGGATGTCTCGATGATAACATCGTCCAATGTACAAATGGCGAATTGGTTACTATCGAAGACTGTGTCGCGAATGGGCAGGTCTGCGTCGCAGAAAACGGTATCGAAGACTGTGTCGCGAATGCGCAGTTCTGCGTCGCAGAAAACGGTGTCGAGATCGGTTATTTCTGCAAATATTCTGAGCTGACAAACTGCATCTGGAACGGAGTGGTGTTCACCAAAGGCGAGACCGTCTGTGACGGCAATCTGTTAAAAAACTGTTCGGCCAAAGTCGATTCCGAGTTCGATGAAGGTATAGAATGCGCCGAACTCGATCCCGACAAGCCGATATGCGATGCGAATGTATGTCGGGAAGAGATAGATTGCGGAGTCAATATTCACGAAGGAGATATCATTTGCAACCCCGCGGGCACGGACAAAGTGGAATGCATCGGCGGATTCCTCATCGAGCTGAACGCCTGTAACGTCCGTGCAAATGCCGATTCCATCTGTTACATGGACGACGAAGCCAAAGCGATCTGCACCGATGAGTGTAATCCTGGGTTTGTAGATATCAAGGGGGTATGCGAAGCGAGCAAAACCTGTACATTGTACAAAGAAATCTACGACGAAGCCACAAACACCTGCTCGTGCAATACCGCCGCGCATTGGACCGGGACTGCAGGAAACTGCAAATGCGCGACGAATTACGTCGAAAATGACGGCAGATGCATCGCAAAAACTCCGTGTGATACCGTCAAAGAGACCTATAATAGCGCCACAAATACCTGCTCGTGTAACACCGCCGCGCATTGGACCGGTATTGCAGGAGCTTGTATATGTGCGACGAATTACGTCCAAATCGGCAGTGCATGTGAACTCAAGAAGACATGCGACAGCATCAAAGAAACCTATAACAGTTCTACAAATACATGTTCATGCAATACTGGCGCACATTGGACAGGGACTGCAGGAAGTTGTAAATGTGCGACGAATTACGTCCAAATCGGCAACACATGTGAACTCAAGAAGACATGTGACTCTACAAAAGAAACCTACAATACCACTACCAATAAGTGTACCTGCAACACCGCTGCACATTGGGCCGGGACTGCAGGAAACTGCAAATGCGCAACCAATTATGTAGAAGTCGGCGGCGCATGCGTCAAAAAGGATTCGTGTGATTCCATCAAGGAAATCTATGACAGCACCACCAATACCTGCTCGTGCAATACCGCCGCGCATTGGACCGGCACGGCAGGAAGCTGCAAATGCGAGACGAATTACGTCGAAATCGGCGGCGCATGCGAACTCAAAAAATCCTGCGACGCCATCAAAGAAACCTATAACAGTTCTACCAATACCTGTTCGTGCAACACTGCTGCGCATTGGGCCGGGACTGCGGGTGCCTGCTCATGCGCAACCGGTTACGTCCGAATCGGCAATACCTGCGAGTTAAAGAAAACCTGTCAAAGCAACGAAACCTACGACGAAGCCACGAATTCATGTGCGTGCGACTATGATAAACACTTTGTCGGGACAGCCGGTGCATGCACCTGCGAAAACGGCTATATCCTGATCGACGGTGTTTGCGAACTCAAGAAGACATGCGACAGCATCAAAGAAACCTTTAACAGCGCCACCAATACCTGTTCATGCAACACTGCTGCGCATTGGGCCGGGACTGCAGGAAACTGTACTTGCGCGACCGGTTATGTCCGAATCGGCAATACCTGCGAGCTAAAGAAAACCTGTCAAAGCAACGAAATCTACGACGCAGCCACGAATTCATGTACATGCGACTATGATAAACACTTCGTCGGGACAGCCGGTGCATGCACCTGCGAATACGGCTATGTATTGATCGGCGGTGTTTGCGAACTCCCAAGGATCTGCGATGCCGTTAAAGAAACCTATAACAGCATCACCAATACGTGTTCGTGCAATACTGCTGCGCATTGGACTGGCATTGCAGGGGCTTGTACATGCATGACCGGATTCTATCAGGATGGCAATACCTGCAAACCCGACGATGCCGAGCATTGCCGGGGCGTGGATTGCACCGCCGTTTCGTACTGGGGCGACGGCATTTGTACGGAATCCGGGCAATGCCAGGTCACATCATGTATTGGCGATACGCATCTTTACGACAATGGTACCAACGTTATATGCGAAGCAAACACCCCGGATCATTGCGGCGCACATATCACCGACTGTGATGATTGCGTCAATGGCGTTTGTATATGCGCCGAAGGCATGCAAAACTGCAACGGCATCTGCGCGAATCTCCAAACGGATACCGATCACTGTGGTGCCTGCAATAGTGCATGTGCCGATGGTCAGTCATGCCAAAACGGCAAATGTCTCGGAAATGCCGAATGCAATGGTACCATGCATAATACAGCGACCGATCTCGATCACTGTGGCGAGTGCAATCACCGATGCAGTGACGGCACGACATGTAAGAACGGCGAATGCGTGGTTGCTCCAGGGCCTGCTTATTGCGGCACCCAAACCGTACAGCTCAACACGCTACAACATTGTGCATCCTGCGATCGCTGTTCAGATGGCCTGATTTGCCAGAACAACCAATGCATTGCAGGGCAGGGCCAAATGTATTGCAACGGCGTCGTCGTCAATTCGAAGACCGATTCGGCCAACTGCGGCAGTTGCGGCAATGTATGCAGTTCCGGCTATAAATGCACCAATTCGACGTGCACGAGCATGACTATCTCAGAAACCACCACGATTACCTGTAATGCCAAAACCGTAAAGCCTTATAGCGATACTAAAAATTGTGGCGGCTGCAATATTGCCTGTGCAACAGGACAGTTATGTTTGGCAGGAATTTGTAAAGTTCTAAGCGTTGGTGACGTCATTACATTTGGCAGTTACGAACAGGATAACAACACGTCCAACGGCAAAGAACCGATTGAATGGCGCATTCTCGATATAAACGCAAGCGGTCAACTATTCGTCATCAGCGAAAAAGTGCTCGATGAAAAGCAATACAACACGACGTGGACTGACACCACCTGGTCAACGAGTACGCTGCGTTCGTGGCTCAATGACAGCTTCATCAACACAGCTTTTACAAGTTCAGAAAAAAATAAAATCATCTATACAACCGTTCCTGCGCATCCCAACACTGTGTATGGTCCGGATGCCGGCCCAGATACGACCGA
The DNA here is from genome assembly GCA_002395385.1 of Myxococcales bacterium UBA4248. GTDB lineage: Bacteria > Myxococcota_A > Bradymonadia > UBA4248 > UBA4248 > UBA4248. The sequence goes on along the minus strand of DGWW01000099.1, from coordinate 3,406 downwards.
CAGAATTTTCCTTCTCAGCTGGCAGGAAACGAATATATATTTAAAAACGTTTGAAGAACGAAGGGCCGATGCCACCCCCTATTACAATAGTATTACGCATTCGTTCGTGAGGGGAGAATCTGGCAAAGATTATTATAATACCAATATTTGTAAAGAGGAACACTGTTATGCCTTATGGAATCTCCGCACAACGGGACAAACGAATAAGGAAGTGTTAAATGTGTTCTTCAGTGGCACAATCAGCAGTGAAGGAAGCAGTGTGACTCAATATAGGGGTGTACGCCCTGCGATGTGGATAAACTATTAAAGCATATAGCCAGGGCGCGGCGGCGTATTTGCCATATCGCGCCGTGCGGGCCGCGCGGCGCGATTGGCAAATAGCCGCCGCACCAGCTCGCCGTATGCCGCAGGCATAAGGCACGCCTATACAAAATCATTCAGAAATAATGCGTTTTAATTCCTCTTTGCTAGGCATTACTGTCTGATACTTGCTCGCAAAAATTTGTGTATTATCTTCTGGAAGCGTGATTTCAACAAGTGCGTCATCTTTCTTTTTACAGAGAACGATGCCAATGGTTTTGTTCTCGTGTTCGAGTCGTATATATTTATCATAGTAATGAACATACATTTGCATTTGGCCCAAATCCTGATGTGTGAGTTCACCCATCTTTAGATCAATTAATACAAAACATTGCAGAATACGATTATAGAATACGAGATCGACAAAAAAGTGTTTTTCATCAAACGTCAGGCGTACCTGGCGTCCGGCAAATGTAAAACCTTTGCCGAGTTCCAGCAGAAACGATTCCAGTTTTTCAATGATTTGCCCCTCCATTTCTGTTTCGGAGTATGCAGGCATCTCGGGCAATCCAAGAAATTCCAGTATGTATGGGTCTTTTACAATATCCTTTGGCTTTGTAACAATCTGTCCCTGCATTGCAAGCGCTTTGACCTCATCCTTATTCCGACTCATTGCCAGACGCTCGTAAAGCGCAGCGTCAAACTGTCGTTTGAGTTCGCGCAGGCTCCATCGCTCGTTTGTCGCTTCGATTTCATAAAAACTGCGCTCGTCAGGATTGTCAATGCGCATCAGGAACAGATAGTGCGACCAACTTAGGTTGAATTTCGTCAACACTGTTGACGAATTCTGTGAATATGTCTTGTAAAAGAAGCGCATTCGGTCAAGATTTTCCACAGAAAACCCCTTGCCAAATTTCTGTGTCAGATGAGCTGACAGCCTCTTTAAGACGGCTTTGCCGTACTCAGCACGTTCCTGACCATTCTGCTCATTTTCGACGATCATGCGGCCAATTTCATAATAGGTGACCACCATGGTCGTATTGACGGCGGCAACGACTTTCTGGCGTGCCTCCAGGATAATCTGCTCAACGCGCTTCACCAACATGTCTTCTGTGTGTTTCAATTCACTGGCCATATCCACCTCCATGTTAAAATCAATCCTCATGCCAGTCCATGTCCGGCGAATACCTTTATTCACTCGCCATGGCATGGCGAGTCAAGAGGAAATCGTTCGCGTATTTCGAAGCGATAGAGACAAGGGGAGGCTGCGTATCGCGCAGCGATAGCGGGCGTCATGCGCGGCGTACGGCGCGATTGGCAAATAGCCGCTCCCAGGCTCGCTGAACGACGCTATGCTTTTGGCATACGCGTCGCTATACCATTTATCATTGGGTTATTGACTACAAATAGAGACGTGTCCATTGGATATTTAATCAAACAAATCATCCAGAGTAATGACTGTTGAAAAAGCACCGCTGTATTCATTTGGTGTCAGTCCAAATGTCGTGATGAGCGTACTGTGAAGTGAGATTTTGGGAGATATTTTTTTCCGCAACAATTCATGCCTGTGAAGTAATGTTTTGTAATAATCTTTGTTAACGGTAAAATTTCCACCATAATACTTAATTTCGCACATGTTGATTACATTGTCATTTCTATTAATTATTAGATCAACCTGCGTACCGTCTTTGTCGTCATCCCTTTTGGACCATGCAGAATTGGAAGAAACGACTCCAGATATACCCAGTGCCTTTTTGATTTGTTCAATATGATTAAAACACACATTTTCAAAAGCATATCCTCGCCATGTAACTACAGCTTGTGACAAGATATTTTGCTGCCAAAAGTGAGCATTAAATTTATTCTGATTTTGTACAAACCGAAGATAGAAAAGACAGAATGGATCCACAACTTTGTAGTGTTCTTCTCTCTTGCTCAATCCGAAAGGAACATATTTTATGATAAAATCACTGGCGATTAAGGCATTTAGATTTCGGGACAATCGGCCTCCATCTGAAATTCCTAATTTTTCAGTTATCTCTTTGCGAGTATAACCGGCATTTTTTGTATACAACAGTTTTACGATATTTTTTACAGCATCTGGATTGATGAATATCGAATCGAACAATCTGTCAAATTCATTCTGTAGCTTTGCATTCTTTGTAAAGAAAAGATTGTCAATATTCTGAGCCAAACTCAGTCCCACAGCAAAATAACCTAAATAATATGGAATACCACCCAAAATCATATAGCTTTGCACGATATCATATCTTGATAGCTGTATCTGATTAATTTTATAGAATTCCTCACATTCATGCAGGTTAAATGGTAATAGCTTCATCTCATAGGTAACTCTGTTATACAAACCGCCATGACTATTAATCAGGGAATCCAGAATCCATGAATTTGCACTCCCACATACAATCACCATGAGATTTTTACGATGACATCCCCAATTGTTCCAAAATCCTTCAAATGCTCTGATAAACCCAGATCTGGGCGTATCCAACCAGGGAAGTTCATCTAAAAATACGAGCTGCCTGGTTCCAGTGTCTATTTTTTGCAGGTATTTTTCCAACAGAAGGAACGCATCCAACCAGTTTTTCGGCTTTTCAGTTGGTTCCATTCCGTAGAGTTCAAGCGAATTATAAAAATGATTCAACTGGGTGCGAAGTAATCCTTTGGGATTCTCATCGCACGGGGAAAGACCTGCATGCCTGAAGGTTATCCGACCAGAAAATGTTTCATCCACCAAATATGTCTTACCAACACGCCGTCTGCCATAAATCGCCACGAGTTCAGCCCGATTGCTGCTGAATAATCTGTTGAGTTCCCTGATTTCCTGTTCTCTTCCAATCATATCATTTCCCAATCTGATTGAATTTCAAATTAAAGCGGCGATAAATTAGCCATTTTTATCATTCGCCGCCGCTTTAATAAGCGTAATTCAATTTTAACCGGCGGTCAATGAGCATTTCACGCACCTCACCGCCGGCTAAAGAATCAAACTCAAGCATCTTATCATCGCTTCCGGCAATGGCTTATCAGCTTTCACCGCTCGCCGTATGCGACCACACCTAACCCCCCCAGCCGCTTTGCGGCTGTC
>DGWW01000204.1:4282-15479 GCA_002395385.1 Myxococcales bacterium UBA4248 | reverse complement strand
CCGGCGTTGCCGGGGGCTATGAATATTGAACGCCTACGGCGTTCGAAAATCGCCAATATCCATTGAAAACGCAATATTGGCGATTTTTTTCATATAAATACCTTTAAACCATAAGTAATTGCTTGAATTAATTGGCTGCGAAACTTGAGTTATTTATACTCGACAGTCGGTGGAACATCAGATGGGTTGGATGAACTAAACCGATAAAAATTTGCTGCAGTTTTGCTATTGATAACCTTGACATGCGCCTTAGGTGTATGTTGCAAAAAGACTGTTCCGCTGTTATTTACCGATTCAACATTCTCAATGAATACATCCGTCATAACTGAAATATCAAACCCATAGTCAAAAACATTATCCCTGACAAAGACATGACGAATGGATGCATGCGTAAACTTATCGCGCGATAGTTCCTGAATTTCCAAAATGGATGAAACATCGTTGTTATCAGAATAGATAGACTCCAGTGAATATGAAGGGTGCATAGCGCTTTCGCCAAAGGCATTCAATTCTATGATGGGTCTCCTCTGAATATTTACACGGTTTCCAATAATGCCCCCCCCCATTATCATATTATCATTACTATTTTGAGAAACAGCGGATGGCTCCGAATGATAAGTTTTTATATTCGTAATGAGCAATTTATTTGCATGAAACAAACGCTCTACAGTGATATTCATTTTGGTGGATTGCGACGTAGTATTATTCCATTGTAAATTACTGATTTGCACGATACCATCGCGAAGCGTAAAACTCAAGTCCCCGACATTAACCGGTTCATTACCTGAACCTGAAATCATCAAGCGACCATGCGTCATTCTTGAAAGCTCGATCCGCGGCACAGAATTGGATTGGATTGCATCCGCATCAAAATCAGATGCGAATCGCACTTCAAAAGTAGATACGAAAGTACCAATGGATTGGAAATTTGCCGTCACGGTTTTGATATCATCCGCCGAGTGCACGACAGTCACAGCATGGATAGGCGCCAAAACACCGTTTAAAGATCCTGTGTCTGGATCCATTTTCGACTTTGCGAACTCTAAAAATTCCTGCTGTATCTGTGATAGTTCACTCTGAGATTTGATCTCGATTTCTCTTTCATCACGATATTCAGAGAGATCAAAGTTCAAAGGCGTATCCACGGAATGTTTAAAGAACTTATCAATAGCTTCTTTTGAGAAATTTTCACCAGACACGTCCGCAGATCCCTTGGGTGTATTGTTAGCAATAGAAGTTTCTTCTGGTACACGAGCACTTTCTTCGAGATGTACATCTGCTTTCTTTGAGCTTGCACATCCCGAAACGAAGAACAAAATAACTACAAGTATATACTTAACCATTACTTCTTAGAATTATGTTTTACTGTAGCCGTTGTAACAAACTGAACATTAATTAAAAACTCTTCCAAAGAGACATCATAGTTGCCCTGAACAGGACGGTCTTCTGGCTTATGGAATGTAGCCTTCCCTGTACCGTGGGGATTCTGCATCGTCACAGTAGATGCTTTGATATCCAATGACTTCATCACCGTACCCAGATCTGAATGATTTAAATCTTCTTTTTTTGTACCGACAAGCTGGACATGATCAACATTATAGCAATGTCTTGTATACATAAAAATATTTTCATTTTTTAAACCAAGAAGTGTTCCGAGCATTGTCTTAAATGGATTGTATGAAGAAAGCGAAGCATTTTTAAAAGATGTATTATTCTCAAGCGTCACCGATGCATTGTTCAATCGTGTAATAATATTCTGCTGATTGGAAGTTGGTCTGCCCGTTGCAGGATCCGGCGCAAATTTGGTTTGATTATATTCCTTTCGATATTCATCCAGCCAAGTCTTAAAATAGTTTAGCGTAATTAATGAAGCATTGAGCTCTTCATTGTCGGGTGCTTCCGAACATGCTTTCTGTAATTCAGAATTTAATAACGTATAGTGCGTTTCCATCCTGGCAAGAGCAGCATCCGGCTGTGTAATCGCCATCATGTGTACATCTCGTTTTGCATCACCATCCTGCGATTTAGCCAGATCCAGCAGATCGGAAATCACTTTACTGTTTGCCTGAACGACATCTTGATCTGCTTCTGGAGCGGCCGTCGCCGAAGCTTCGTAGTCAGAAGCATCATCGCCATAAAAAATATGTAAGCATCTGCTGGAATTGCCTGACTCAATTGACGCAAATTTTTCTGTCGGACGCGAAGGATCCACACCATCACCATACTGACCGTATTGCTTTGTAAAAATTGTAAATGCCTGTTCAATGCAATTCACCCACAAGGCAGCCTCATAGTATTGTTCCTTATTTATCCTTAAAATACTTCCGTCGATCGCAGATGACCAAATGCTGGTTTTAGGATCACAGCTAACCCTCGCCATCGATCCCATAAAAAAATTGTTTCGCTTGATAAATCCCAGCTTTGTAGTGATTGTGACCGGCTTCCATTTCTCTTTCTCTTTGTAATAAAACTTCGTCGTCACATCCTCCCCCAACAAACTCATCATATTGACAATTTTGGATGGATCATAATGAATCACCTGAAGCATTGCGGATAAGAAATAACAATCGCCGACATTACCTTGATGCACATCATCCGCTGACGTTGTACCATCGATAAACAAAGTCGTCTGATCGATCTCACTGTTCAAATTGGGGCTCTGCAATGTCCCCTGTAACATTTCAATGGTTGTCCCCTGAGGATCCTTAGAAACCAAAGCACTGAACGAGGGCACGTCAGTCGCCGCCATTTTGATCGGATCTTTTGAGACATATCGGTCTTTATGATACCGCCCCGCCTCAGGAGCGTCACCCTCAACGGTATATTTGGTTTCGCCTGCCTGATTGCGTGCTATCTGATTCTTCGGATTGCTGTAATCTGGCGTAGTGCCAGCTGGCGTCACCTGCACACCATATGACATCATAGCATCCATATTCATGGGAACGCGCGTATATTGATTGGTTAAACCATCACTTGTCTCACTCCAGGTATTTTCCTGCCGATCAGATAAGTTTGGCACTCCCGCCCCGCCTGATGCGACACTTTCGACATCATTCTGAACCGGAATAACAGGTTGAAGTTCGGTTTTGCCCAATTTTTCAACAGAAAATTCTTTCGACATCGCTGCACTCCTTATGTTGTTCGTTTATATCTCTTCAGTTCAGTCAATCTTGCATTCAAATTCCAAGAGAAACGCTCTATCCGGTTTTATTTTATCACATTTTGCGCGCAATTCAAAACAAAAGCCTGGCAAAACGACTGCTCGCCATTACTACTCAGCCGCCTTTCTTTTTATTTTAACAAACGGATTTGTTCGCATCTAACGATGCTCAATTTGTCAATGCGTAATTCGGAATTAACGTTGCATTCTTAAGAAATTACCTAAAGAATGGAATAATTTCTGCTTAAGCAACGGCTTATAGCAATATACGTCTCAATTCCGCATTCCGCATTCCGCATTCCGAATTCCGCATTCCGCATTCCGAATTCCGCATTCCGCATTCCGAATTCCGCATTCCGAATTCCGAATTCTGAATTGGAATCGCGAAGGCCGTTAGGCCTGAGCAAATCCGTTTGTAAAAACAAAACCAGCCCCCGGCTGAACAGTTACTGCTCGCCCTTCGGGGTCCAAGACTGAGTCGTTGCGCATATCGAGCTTAAAAAAATCTCATGGCATTTGTTGAGCCAAAATAGTAGCTTCCGACCAACTGTTACGGGACGTCATCCCAAACAGAACACGGAATACATTCTTTCATCATGATAAACACGGGGTAATATGAACATTAGCAGCGAAATCTTTTATGTTGGCGTCAATGACCATAAGATCGATCTGTTCGAGGGACAGTACAAAGTACCCAATGGCATGTCGTACAATTCGTATGTCATACTGGACAAAAAGATTGCTGTCATGGACACGGTTGACAGACATTTTACCAAAGAATGGCTCGACAAGGTTCATGCCGCACTGAACGGACGCCAGCCAGATTACCTCATTGTACAGCACATGGAGCCCGATCATTCGGCCAATATCGCGGCTTTCCTCGACAAATATCCCTCAGCAACGGTCGTCGCTTCGGCCAAAGCCTTCCCGATGATGAAGAATTTCTTCGGCAAAGATTACGCTGATCGCCGCATCATTGTTGGCGAAGGTGACACGCTGGAACTTGGCGAGCATACGCTCACGTTTGTCACGGCACCGATGGTACACTGGCCAGAAGTCATCGTCACTTACGACTCGAAAGACAAAATTCTATTTTCGGCGGATGGTTTTGGCAAATTCGGCGCCCTTGATGTCAACGAACCCTGGGCCGACGAAGCCCGCCGTTATTACATTGGCATTGTCGGTAAATATGGTGCACAGGTCCAGGCTCTGCTCAAAAAAGCGGCTGCCCTCGATATACAAAAGATTTGTCCGCTCCATGGGCCAGTACTCGACGCCAATCTCGGTGAATATATCAAATACTATCAGAATTGGTCATCCTATACACCCGAAGAAGAAGGCATCGTCATTGCCTATACCTCGGTTTATGGACATACCAAAGCGGCTGTCGAAAAACTCGCCGATGCGATTCGCAGAGCGGGATGCCCCAAAGTGATTGTGCACGACCTCGCACGCAGTGACCAATCACAAGCCGTGGCCGATGCCTTTAAATATAATAAGATCATACTGGCAACGACGACCTACAATGCGGATATATTTCCCTTTATGAAGGAATATATTCACCATCTGCTCGACTGCAATTTCCAGAATCGCAAGGTGGCTCTGATCGAAAATGGCTCCTGGGCACCACTCGCTGCAAAAACAATGCGCGGTATGTTCGAAAAGAGCAAAAATATTACATTTGCCGAAACGACCGTACAAATTAAGTCTGCACTCGACGAAAACAGCTCAGCCCAGCTGGATGCGCTCGTCAGTGAACTGTGCGAGGAATATATTGCACAAAAAGAAGATACGGCCAACAAGAATGATCTCACCGCGCTCTTCCGCATCGGCTATGGACTTTATGTCGTGACGAGCAACGACGGCAAACGCGACAATGGACTCATCGTCAATACGGTCACGCAGGTCACCAATACCCCAAACCGCATTGCCGTTACGATCAATAAATCGAATTATTCTCATGATATTATTAAAACAACAGGCATCATGAACGTCAATTGCCTGTCGATCGAAGCGCCGTTCTCCGTCTTCGAGAATTTCGGCTTCCAGAGCGGTCGCAACGCCGATAAATTTGCCGGCTGGGAGCTATTGCGCGCCGACAACGGACTCGCCTTTTTGCCCAAATATATCAATGCCATGATGTCACTCAAGGTTGTACAATATGTCGATCTCGACACGCATGGCATGTTCATCTGCGAAATCACCGAAGCTCGCACCTTTAGCCAAATCGAAACGATGACCTATTCGTATTATCAGGCCAACGTCAAACCCAAACCGAAGCCCGAAGGCAAAAAAGGCTTTGTCTGCAAAGTTTGCGGCTGGATATACGAAGGCGACACGCTCCCCGACGATATCATCTGCCCGCTGTGCAAACATGGTGCCGCCGATTTTGATCCGCTTAAATAATATTATCGTTATTCTTTGATGGCGCGGCTATGGGCTTGCAGCCCATACGCCTTGCGCGCGCGAGCTATTGGCTGTTAGCCAATACGCCCGCGCACCGCTGCTATCGCTCAGCGATACGCAGCGGTTTTCTATGATGATTATTAGAATTTGCACACCTCATTATAGCCATCAATATCAAAACTTGCACGCTGCCCCGATTCCATAAAAACAGGCAATTCGACGGTCAGTTTTTTAGCCGTCTTGAGTTTGGATATAATCTTTGACACCGAGTGCAAAAATATCGTATCTGAGGAACCATCCGCAGCTTCGCCATAACCAACGCTCATAGGAGAGTCTTCATCAAATTTCAATCTTACTTTATTGCTGTCACCGATATGTCCGAAAACAACACCTTCTGCTATAATAAGGATATCGGTTTCTTTTTTACCTCGTTGCCTTACCAATAAACGAGGCTTTTCTGATAATATTACCCCTTCGATTGAATTGTTTGCTGTAATTGAACAGTATTTGGATTCTCTGCCATCGAAATCGTCTTTGCTTTCTGAGTATTTCCATCCATACTTTATAACAGCTGTCCCCTGTTCTCCAGGCGCAGTCCCTGCCGACGAAGTGCTAACATCTGAGCCACCGGAATCCGTCTGAGCAATACAAAAGGGAATAAAGCACAGCAGAATAAACACCAAAAATATCAATAGAAATATTTTGGCACATCCTGCGGTCTGTTTTGCCTGGCAATGCGGGCACTTGATCGCCTTGGCATCAATTTCTTCCTTACATGCTTTGCATAGTTTGGTTTTTCGCATATTTTGTCCCTCCTAAAAAATAGATCTATCCTCCTCAGCCCAAAGCGTTCGCTTCGTACTGAACTATTTTCGCCATTTATTGTTATGGACCTATATAATGAGACTTCAGATAGCCAAGATTGATATCCACAACAATAAAGTCACTTAATGTATTCAAAGCCAAATATTATTGATTTCTATGATTAGCTATCACTTTCCAGACTCCGATCACTCTCTGTTGTATCTTCATTATTTTCTGTCAAATTGGCTAGTGATTTACACAAAAGATCCATGGCAACAGAAAGTTCCTTTAATGTCGAATTGATACAACTCTCAAGTATATTTTTTTCTTCGGCTGGATTACGGCCGACTCTCGAAAAATGCTCATCTGCATACTGTTTTGAACAATACATACCCCGTTCGATAGCGATAACCTGATTCTTTCTGCATAGTGTGCGAACATCGCGTCTGACAACTTCCGCGTCGGTGTCAAAATGTTTAAAAATTTCGTAAAGTGTTTTTAATGGAAATACTTTGGGAATCATATTAAACACATAATGAACTTTTTCAGCATTGATGGCTTTTCCGGTTTTTTTATCCTTTCGCAGCGAATCCATATTATTTTGGAGTAACTGAATTGCCTTTTGAATATCAGCATCATCGGCGATGGTATCATTGCTTGGAGGAATGGAGAATGTGTTTGGAATATATATGTATTCATCAGGATTTGTACCGTTTCGAAATGCTTTCTGAATACGCCGGAGATTTCGATGGATGGTGTTGTCAAGTAATTGAACAAACTGCACTTGATCTTCGTATTCTTTGTCTGTGATAATATAGTCATTCACATCAATATCACGCGTCTTTATCATCAAGAGTTCATGCAAATAACCATAACATGCATCCAGTGAAGCTTTCTCGTCTTCGTAGCACTGCCTGATGGTATCGAATGGTTCGATGCTGACCATCCCTTTGAGATCGTCGCAGCAATAAGCGAACATGCGCATTAAAAGACCATCGATCTGTGCCTCGGTCATTTGGATTGCACAAAACCATGTCCCTTTGCCAGTCGTTTTGTCATGCACACCGGAATAACTACACAAACATGCCTCTTTACTGCATACAGCAGCATGCAGTGTAAACGGCCCAACCGCACGATCATCCCGATCATGCACCGATGCTACAACAATGACCGACCGCTGGATCAATTCCTTTAATGCTGCATATAACTCAATATCATTGACCCCATAAATATATTGAAAGACTTTTCGAAAATCGAGAAAAGCAATATTGACCTCAGAAGTGATAAACAGGGCTATGTGATCGACGAGCGACCCCTTGGCAAAAGCATAACAGACGGACAAGCCGCGCAATCTCCCTAGCATCCCTTCGTCCGTCCAGAATCGCCGTCCATATTCAGACTCAAGCTCGCGCCTCGCATCCCAGTCGTCCGGACGCTTAGCACCATGCGATGATTTATTCGAAGATAACTCACGATAGCCTATGAACCTGTTATCGCAGAACGTCCAGGCAATGGATTCGGGAATATACTTTGAATGTGCTGTGACATCGGCCACCACATTCGGAGCCATGGATTGGATACACAATTCGACAAGACTATTTGCGCCTTTCACCATTGTTCTGGTTATGTATCTGCCTCTCTTGCCTCGCACCATTTTGCCCTCCAATTTGTCCGACGTCGCTCATCGCGACAATGATATTTTAAATAATCACTCTCCCTCCATTCTGCAAACATGATCTTTCAGCTGATCTTTTGCATTTTTGATCACAGCGTAAATCCTAATGATTTGAACTTTTTTAAAATATAACACTCCAAATCACAGTTCAAACCACAGGAACTGCTTCCCATTTTTCGTAACGATTCAACCGTTGGCTGTTTTCCGGATCTGTTTAAACGAGGGTGGATTGAAGATCAAAAATGTCCCTTCCTCAATCCACAGTAACAAGGGAATATTAAATATATTTCCCGGCTAATATATCAAAATAGTTGCCATTTTCGATCCAATCAATCAACTCAAGTACGCGCCATGCAATGAGCGGATGAGACTGCTGACGTATAAAGATCGAAGACACAAAGGAATCGAGCAATTGAGAATCCTGTTGTTTAAGCTGGCAAGCCTGTTCCACAAAGGCAGCAAGAGATAAATTCGTGCGCGAATACACGCCGGGATCATTCCCGGCCGCCATTTTCATCATGCAATTTAGAGCCGTCGTCATATTGCGGCAGGCAAGCAACCCTGCGCGATCTGCAGTCAGTTCAGAGCAGCGAATCCACTTGAGCAAAGCGAGTTGAATTGGCAAAGAAATATATCGAGCAATTTCGGGAATTGCCGTCAGTCCGCCAGAGAGAAGAAGTTCAAAAAGCAGTCTGGAGATCAAGTGCTCGGACATCAGGTGACCGAGTTCGTGCCCAGTTACAAAAATGAGCTCATCATCTGTGAGATGATTGAGCAGAGCTGTGCTGAAGCACAAAATGGCCTTATCGCCGCCACTCGTAAAAGCATTCGAAAAGGGGATAGATGTAAAAAATATATTTAAATTGAATTTACAATCCAGACGTGAGGCCGCAGTATTCGCAATCTGCATGAGTTCGGGAAATTGATTGGGGCCGCAGTGAATGGCATTCGCCGAGAGATTGTAAAATAATGCACGCTCATTAAAATGCTTAAACAGCATTTTTATCAGGATCGAAGCTCCAGGAATTGCGCGAAGCGTGCGCAGTGTGCTCGCATCCAGTGGATGTTCGAAAGAGCGCGAAGACAAGGCAAGCAAAGGTTCATCAGATGCCAGAAAAAGTGCCTGTTTGCATTGTGCACAGATGAATTTTTCTGGTTCAATGATCGCCCTCGAAACGAGCACGCGATTCTTTGCACGGCAATGTCTGCAAATAACTTCGTGCTTTGGCGAAGGATGTTCATCATTCCAGATCATGCCTGTCCAAGCTGTATCAGCCATACCATCCCCCTTTTAATCGAGAATTTCAGCATCGTAGACGATATCATCGGAGTTATCCGACGCATTTTCAATGGGCAGATGGCGGCGAAGCCACCAGGCATCAAGACATACCAGGCCACTGCGTTTCGTCATAACTTTGTTGACAGAAGCTCCGACGGCAATCCCCAAAAATGGAACCGCCTTCATCATGCCTCTGGAGAGATTGACCAAAAGTATCGCAGTAATATTTTTGATCACAAGTTTGCTCAATTCCCGCACAGAATAATCCACAGCCGCTGATTTAATAATATTGTGAGATTGCGAATTATTATTTTGTGAAAGAATTTCACGGGATGAAGCCGTCGCGAGATAATACGCCAACTGTCGATTGCGGTCTTCATCGATGTTCAAACCCGTCAAATGACAAAGGCAGAGAGACATTTCTATTTCGAATTTTAACATCAATACGATATCTACTGCGGAAGAGCCAACCAAAGAAATGACGGAACCAATCCCGGGAATCATGGATGGCAGACCGGTCACGCCCCCGGTAATACCGGCCCGATCGGAATAGTGCGTGATAATGCGCTTTCCGGCTTCCATAAACAGGTCTTTTTCTGTCTCACAATCCTCATCGACTTCGATCAGTGCCCGACGCTTATACTTGTTACATACAGACCGAATTTTGTCATTACTGTCGAGTATTTTGTTGACTGCAGAAAGTACTTTTGTCGCTTTGTCCTCGAGGTCTGCAGAAAAGGACGATTCATTTTCGGAAGTGTCATTGCCGTTCTGAGACGCTTCCTTATCACAAGCGGTTTCATCGTTAAAGCTGCGATTCTGGGGCCCAATTTCATCATTTTCAAGCATACTAAACTCCTTTTTATATCATCTCATTTATTATTATGAATATAAAACCCAACGCTCGATTTGGCTGCGGAGGCTGCAACAATGCCAATTGTATCTCCATTCTTTGCCATTTCTATAGCCATAACAATAATAGATGATAGGATCCTCTTTTGTGTATATACAACGTATTCGGTTGTTCATCTCGTATGCGCGAATAATCATATAGATTCATGCCGATGTAAACAACGTGACGCTGTCCTTTTGCCCCCAACAGCTATCCATACAACCAATAGCGACAAGGGACACCGAGCCCACGATTTGCATCCAAATCGTCATGACGAACCTGCTCGTATTCACACAATACCCGATTAAAGGACTCCATAAGCGGATTGCTGGCTTTGTGATTGATTGCTCACGACGCCAGTCTCCAGTCCACTCCCTCATCATGAATCTTATTGCTGATAGGTATATTTCGCATCTACCTTGAGCATGGAATCAAGCTGTTTAGCCTGTTCAGGATAACGATTGGCAAAGTCAATGAGCAATGAGATGAGTGAATTGAGTGAGGGTGTAATCTTGCGTTGAACGGTTTCCCGATAAACTTCGGCCTCGTTGGATTTCATTTCAGTGAGTTTAGCTTCGAAAGCCTTGGAGGCATTGCGCATGCTCTTTTCATTTTCTTTGAGGTAGGCGGAGAACTTTTCGAGCAGAACATCGGGATTATCGAGGTTTTGTGCAACAATATCGCCCATGGTAGAGAAATATTTGGCGATGATATCGCCGGGATCATTTGAATCCGCCTGTGCCGGCGCAGGAGCAGGAGCAGGCGCGGCTTCTGGGGCAGGTGCTGCAGCTTCAGGAGCGGGATCCTGAGCGAAAGCGGACGTAGAAAAGAACATTCCCATTGTGAGAGCGACAGCAAAAAGTCTCTTCATATTTCTAATCCTTTGTAAAACAGGCTTAAACTTTGGCATGCGTTTGGGGCGTTGCGGGGTGGAACCCCGCATCGGGGGTAGGCGCGTATTGCCTTTTGTAGAGCCGTTCC
>DGWW01000204.1:0-4202 GCA_002395385.1 Myxococcales bacterium UBA4248 | reverse complement strand
GGAACGGCTCTACAAAAGGCAATAGCGACGTAGGGGGCTCGGCCCCCTCACCACTATAACACTAATAGGAGATTTTGCTAAAGAATAGAGGGTGTTTATTTTTAATTAGCAGTGAGCAGTGAGCAATTGGACTGCAAAACTAAGGGATGTCTCTAAAGCTAAAAATACTCCATTCTTTAGGAATAAACTTGAGAATGCCTCAATTGCTAATTGCTAACTGGCTAACAGCACATTGCTCATTGAATCAATACTCGTAGTCGGAGCCAGGTATCGGCACGCCCTCGGGGATATCCATGAGCGGGAGGTCCTGAGAGACGAGCGGCTGGTGTAAGCGGCGATATTCTTCATCTGTGAGTGGCGGCAGACCCTTTTCGATGCGCAGAGCATTTGTGAGCGGCTTCGGTAGATTGTCATTCATGAGCATTCCGAGTTCGCGGCATTCGGCGATGGTTGCTTCGGTGAGTTGCTGCAGACCGATTTCGGTGTTATCACGTTTGGCGTAGAATGCGGCTTTGAGCACGGCCTGTTTGATGTGACCGCCGCTGATTTCGAAGTGTTCGCCCAGCAGATCGTAGGGGATGCCGGGTTTTACGGGGGCATGTTTTGGGATGAGCGATTCGAAGAGGCGTCCGCGCGTGGGGCCGTCGGGCATTGGGAAATAGATTCTGTAACGGATACGTCGTTTAAAGGCGTCGTCGAGGTTAGCTTCGATATTGGTGGTCAGGACGGTGACGCCTTCGAAATTTTCCATACGTTGCAGGAGGTAGGCGACTTCGAGGTTTGCATAGCGGTCGTTCGTCGATTTGACCGAGGTACGTTTGGCAAAGAGGGAGTCCGCCTCGTCGAAGAGCAACATGACGCGCCCGCGTTCGGCTTCGTCAAAGACGCGTGCGAGGTTCTTTTCGGTTTCGCCGACATATCGATTCATGATGCGTGAAAGATCGACGCGGAAGAGATCGAGCCCGAGGTAATTGGCGATGATGCTGGCGGCCATGGTTTTACCGGTGCCAGGCGGTCCATAAAAGAGTACGCTTAGGCCGCGTCCATACGGAAAGCGCTCGCCAAATCCCCAATCGGTGTAAATTGTATCGTGGGCATCGGCATAGAGGAGGACTTCGTCGAATTTGACGCGTTCGGCTTCGGGCAGAATGAGCTGTTCGGGTTTGAATGTCGAAGGCGGCACGAGATCGGCGAGATCGCTGAGTTTATGGGCAAAATAGGTACGGCAGGCTTTATCGAGATCGTTGAGGTCGATGCGCTTTCGGCGAGCGACGATGCTCAGGCGGCGTGCTTCGCCTGCGGCCTGACGAATTTGTGGTTCGGACATCTCGTAACGGCGCGAAATTGCATCAATCGCTTCATTCGTGGGGCAACGCTTATCATTCGAAAGAACTTCCTGCCAAAGTTCAAAGCGATGTTCCTGGCTCGGGAGTGGAATCGCGACTTGAGGCCAACCGGTTGTGAGCTGTACCATCCATAGGGTCATGTCTTCGACGCCAGCGAGGAACTGTTCATGATGGAAATAGGATTCGAGCACGATTTGCTGAGAACCGGAAATGAATTCAGGCAGTCTTGCACAGCGGAAATAAACGAAATCGTTACCCAATCTTGCTTCGCGGAATAGATCGGCAAGCCGCATTTGAAGCGTTTCGGCATCGAGTGTGAGCAAACTCGGGAGATCAGCACTGAGAAGATTGCGTCCCAAAAGTGTGGCCACGGCATTTGCGGTTTTTTCTTTTCCTGCGCCAGACGGTCCGACCAAAACCGCCGGCAATGTCTGTGTTCGGATGATCTGCAGAATGGCGGTCTGGCAATACTGTGGCAGATGGAGTTTGCCGAGATCGATGGTATCGCAGGTACGATAGGCATAGGCAGAGAGCCCTTCATCGACGGGGACATTGTGTTCGTTTGGATTTTTGAGGAATTCGAGTACCCGGTCGGCGACGATCACTTTTCGGTTGGCGAGATTTCGATCGAAGCCATCCTGAGGATGGAGGCGTTTTTCGACCGAAATGAGGCAATGGTGGCGCAAGGGGGCATTGTAGGAGAGGCGTGCGAGGTATTTATCGAATTTGTCCTGATTCTGATTGGCGAGAATGCGGCATATCACGCCGATGGTAGCGACTTCGAGGGCATGATCGCCGACAGCGAACCCACATAGTTCGCACAAAGCCGGGTTAATCGCCATCCCCGTGAGCATAGCCAGGATCTCGACATCTTCGAGTGAAAGCATAAACCGCGTATAGAGTTCAGCCATCCCGATAAAGTTGGTATCGGGATTCTCAACCCATCGGCGAACAAAGCTACGCAGACCGTCTTCGTAATTGGGCAGCCCATTAAAGAGCGTTTCATCGGCCTGTCTGAGTGCTTTAGCCGCTTCGACCGCAGAAATACCAAAGGTAACTGCGGCTGTTTCGTCGTCCAGTTTTTTGCTGGCAGTCTCAAGATAGATGCGAATTTTGAGCTGCCCAAAAGCAAGGATGGAAGTGAGATCCTGAGTGATGAGTTCTTCGGACATCGTTTTTTATTCGCAATGCGCAATGCACAATGCACAATTGGAGAGAAAATAAAGCAACTATTCAGCCGGGGCTCTGCCCCGGACCCCGCCAAGGGCATGATGCCCTTGGAACCCGCAATATTATTTATGAATACTAAACGCCTTCGCATACTGGTGCGAAATGGGGCCCCTCCCCCATTCCGAACAATTCCTTAACGTTTTCGTATGTTTTACGCATTTGATTACACATTCCCGGACTAAAGTCAACTGAACTCAATGCATCATACGCAATTATGAATGCTTAATGCACCATGGATTATCTGTACCCAAACACCCTTTTGAAGCAAGAATTCCCCCAATTCTTTAGCAATGACTTAATGAATATTTGGATCATTGCGCACGGCTAATTGCTAATTTTCAATTCTCCGCGCCAGATCTTGCCATCGGCTGTTTCATAGGCAATTTCTTTTGCATCTTTGCTCAAAGTTGCATTGAGTCGGATTTCACTTTTGGGATTGGCGATCACCCGATAGGATTTGAGTTGCAGATCGAGCAGAATCAGATCCCCGCGGGTATAGTCGTGACCATTGTCGCTCGTATTGGCATAGATGAGGTAGCGTCCGTCTGGTGAGAATGTTGGTACAGAGCCATGGGCACCGATATAAACGACGGCATTTGCTTCGATATCGAAGAGAAAAATGCCGCTGCTGAGGCTGCTGTACACGACGAATTTTTCATCCGGTGAGAGTATCGGAGCGAAATAACGCCCCATTGCCGGATCAGAAATGGCCTGCAATGTCTGGGTTTTCTTGGATTCGAGAATAATGACATCCTCTTGATCATAGACGATATAATCAGAATCTGTCAGAGGTTTGCGTTCCCTAAGTTTGAGTTCTTTTGAGGAACGGTCGAATTTGAGTTTGGCACCATCCTTAAAAAAAGGTTTTGCACGATCCCGGACAGAAAAATTCTGATTATCATCCCAGGAAATAAAATCAGAAACATCGAAGCTTCGGATGCGTTCCTTGATTTTCCCGGTATCCTCGGCCCATTCATGCAGGACATTGGGTTCGCCCGGCAAACCGCGTTCAAAGAGCACCACGTGTTTACCATCCGGTGCGATCGAAGGTTTGGTGAATTTTTCTGCGATTTGGGTCGAATTCTGCACAGGGAGATTGGCAAGATAACTCAGATGCCATAATTGTTCTGCATCCAATTTAACGAGTTGCCCGTCCTTGGGAGGAAGAGCAAATGCGGATGCAGCAAATATCAGGCATCCAGCAGCACAGGCAATTGAGAGAAGGCATTTTTTGAGGTTCATTTTACTTCATCTCCTTTTGATTGCGGCGACGAATCCCGATAAGTGAAAGCAAGCCAATGACAGAAGACAGCAAAGCTAACGGAATGCTGGAAGACTGATGCAAAGGCAAAGAGGAACAGTCTTCGTCTACCAAATTGGCGCTGGCCGCAGGCACATCTATCTCTTCCGGCTCGTTACCTGTACTGGATTTTTTCATGGTAAGCGCAATAGGACAATAGGAAGACTCGCCTGCGATAACTTTGCATGTCACAGTATTTGAATAGTAACCGTCTTTATCCGCCGTCACAAGATAGGCAACAGGCGGAAGCCCCTCCACACTCCATTTTCCATTGGAATCACAGGACACGGGGTCAAATCCCTTAACCGTCACTTTTGCACTGAGCG
>DGWW01000127.1 GCA_002395385.1 Myxococcales bacterium UBA4248 | reverse complement strand
GGGCACCGAGAGCAAATCCAATGCGCAAGTTGGCGCACCGATAGGTGCGAGAAACGAAGCGGATTGGATATTGCGAACGGCAAGAGCCCTTTGGCGGGGTTCGGGGCAGAGCCCCGGCTGAGTAGTAACGAGATAACTGCCCCAAATCTTTGGGGCTATACAAATACATCCTCGTTCGAAATGGCAGCATCCCGAATGACGAACTGCAAACTTTCTCGCCCGTTCCAGACATTTTTTTGAAGTTCACCGAGCAGGTGATGGGGTTGTGCAGACAATTCGGCCATGGTGATGGGCGCCGAAAACCAAATGAATTTGAGCTCAATGGGGGAACCATTGATATATCCGGCAAGATGCTTTTCTTTACGCAGCTGTAGACCATAAACGCTGGCATTTTTTATGCAGATCAAAGGTTTTGGGTTATAGGCGCCACAGGGTTCGAGTGCATCAATTTCATTGCAGACCTGAAGCGTGATTTCGTCCGGTTCGAGGCAAAGTGCCACATCGGTGATGGGGATTTCGGGTGCGCCTTCGAGTTGTTCCAGTGCATTTTCGCACAGTCCCGAGGCGAGTGGTTCGAGGGCCCATTCGGGGCATGAAAAACCGGCGGCGGCAGCATGACCGCCGAATTTGACGAGCCATTTCTCGACGGAAGTCAATGCTTTGACGGCATGAACCCCGGGAGTAGAGCGGATACTGCCTGTCATCATGCCATTTTCGATGGTTGCGACGGCCACGGGTCGATGAAAATATTCCCTGAGTCTGCCGGCAACAATTCCCGAAATACCGCTGTGCCATGTCGGTGATTCGGGGCGTGCAATGACAATAAATGGTGCTTCACTTTCGCCGATTTCTTCGATGGCCTGATGTATCATCTGCTCCTGAATCTGTTGGCGGTCGATGTTCATTTCACTGAGCTGTGAAGCGAGTCCCTGGGCAACTACGCTATTCGGGGCATGGAGCAGTTCGATGATGTGGGTAGCAGAAGCGAGTCTGCCTGCGGCATTGATATGGGGACCAATGTGAAAGGAAATGGTCGAGCTGCTGATGGTTCCTGGGAGTGCTTTTGAGATGTTGAGCAATGCCCGCAGTCCGGGTTTGTGGTCATCCCTGTTGAGTGCATCGAGGCCAATTGCAACAATGGCGCGGTTTTCCTGCTCTAAAAGCGAAACCACGTCTGCGACGGTTCCAAGGGCAGCGAGTTTCATCAGGCTGCGTATAATTGCCGGGCATTTGGGATGGTCTTTGAGCAGTGCCTGTGCAAGCTTGAGAGAAATGCCGCAGGCTGCCAGAGCCTTGTTGGGGTAGGGGCAGTCTTTTTGCGGTGGGCAGAGGACTGCGTATGCCGAAGGTGGGACGCCTTCGCCAATGGGAAGATGGTGATCGAGAACGATGACATCGATACCATGCGATTGTGCCAGATGGATGGCAGCTTCATCACGGACGCCGATGTCTGCCGTGACAATGAGTTTTACGTGATCCTGGATGGCTTTTTGGGCTGCGACTACTGTAAATCCATAGCCTTCATCCTTGCGGTTGGGAATGTGATAGGTGAGTCTGTTGTGGCCGCAAATCGCGAGGGCACTTTGTAAAATCAAGGAGCTCATGGTGCCATCGACATCGTAATCGGTCACAATGCGGACAGATTCTTGTTCGATGATCGCTTTTTTTAAGCGATCGATGGCTTTGTCCATCCCCAGCATGAGAAATGGGTCGTGTAAATCACTGATGGAAGGTGATAAAAAATTGGCGATTTGTTTGCCAGGTAAGAGATCTCGCTGGGCCAGACAGATGGCCAAAGTTCTGGACACACCATTGGTTTGGATCAGCTGATCGACTTTTGCGTCATCGAGGGCATATCGCCAATAACATCCGCAAATCGACAGTGTGAGTGATGGTGACGTGAATTGCATGAAACCTCCTTGAGTGACACGTCCGGACGCGCTCTTTATTGCGTTATGGATGTAAATTCCAGTATATTTTTGATGGGGATCAGGAATTTGGAATCGGTTGCATAGAAAAGAGGGCGGATCGATCAATGGAACAACTTCGAAATTTACTTACAACTTCGGAATTTTGTGCAATTTCTTCGTGGAATGATTATGTCGACAATTTGGATTGGATTTGGGCCATGATGTGTGCGCTGCACTGCGAGAATTCTGAGCATTTGTTTGAGGTTTTTCGCTATGTTGGGCATTGTGTCGTTCAACGATCGGGGATCGTTTTTGATTTGCCTGTGTCGAAAGAATTTCCTTTTGGTACCTTGGTTTGTGAGTGGCATGGTCGATTTGGAATTTGCGGTGCATTTGATTCGGAAATTGTCGATTTTTGTCAAAAGATGCGATCTGATGCGTGTGCGCTGATGCACCATGCGTCCGTCAATCCATTTTGGGGGATCATCGGTGTACCGCGTGCCGGCTGGATGCGTGTTATTCCAGAGTTGCGCGATAAATCCGGTGAGAGCGTTGCACAGCACAGTTTTAAGACGGCATGCTATGCCGGTTGTTTGTGTCCCGATGCATTTGTCGATGCTTTTTTAATGGGCTTGGTGCATGATCAGGCGGAGGCTGTCGTCGGTGATTTGACCCCCGCTGAGGTTGGCGATCATCGTGAAAAATTGCGCCTCGAATGCGATGCTTACCAAAAAATGCTTGAAAATGTGGATTTACCAGGGAAAGTGTCAGAATGGCTTTGGCATTCTTTTGAGGCGTGTATGACGGGAGAGACAAATGCTGCACATTGCCTTCATCTTGCAGATAAGATAGACATGGCATTGCAGGCATGGACTTATGAACGCCGTTTTCATGTCGATTTACAGGAGTTTTGGGATTCTGCGGGGGAAGTGATTTTTAATTCGGAATTCGGAATGCGGAATTCGGAATTCGGAATGCGGAATTGAATGGAAAACTAAAGGGGAAGTCTGAAGCTAAGGGAGAATGGCGTTCTGAATGCGTAATTCGTAATTCGTAATTCGTAATTGAGATAGTGATAGCTAGCGGTATTGCTGCTACTCTAATAATGCCAATGAAAATGGCATTGTTACACTTGGGTTGTCGTTTTTTTCAAAAAAAATCGCTTAATGTAGAATCTGCAATAAAAAGAAGAGAAGATGAAAATTGTCATTACCGGTGCAGCCGGGTTTATTGGATCGCATTTGATGTCGGCGTGTTTAAGGCATGGACATCGGGTTTTGGGCATAGACAATTTTTTGACAGGAAAAATGTCCAATATTGAAGCAGTGCTCAACGAAGATCCGGATAATGATTCGAATTTTGAGTTATTACGGGAAGATATTCGCAATCTGGATGTGATGAAGTCGGCCTGCAGCGGGGCAGATTTGATTTTTCATGAGGCGGCGATAGGATCTGTGCCCTGGAGCATTGAGGACCCGATGCTCGTGCATAGTACGAATATGACGGGTTTTCTGAACATGCTCGAGGCTGCCAGATCCAATGGAATCAAGCGCATCGTATATGCCTCTTCGAGTGCGGTATTTGGCGATTCGAGTGAGATTCCGGCGGTTGAAGGACATGAGGGCGCTTGTCTGTCACCTTATGCGTCATCCAAGCGTGCTCAGGAAATCTATGCACAGTCCTATGCAAGGTGTTATGGCCTCGAAATTATTGGGCTTCGCTATTTTAACGTATTTGGTGTGCGGCAGGATCCCAATGGTGCCTATGCGGCAGTCATTCCCAGATGGGCGGAGTGCATGTTCCATGGCAAACCATGCACCATCTATGGGGATGGAAGTGCCACCCGGGACTATTGCCACGTTGAAAATGTCGTTCATGCCAATTTGCAGGCTGCCAAAGTGGACTTGTCACATCGGGCAGAGAAAGCACTTGCCTTTAATATTGGCTGCGGCAATCAGACCTCACTTTTGGAACTGCATGCGATGATGAAATCCTGTTTTGAAGAGATGTTTTCGATGCAAGTGAGTGCCCCCATTTTTGCGCCAGTTCGCCAGGGGGATATTGCGCATTCGACGGCAGATATTTCACTGGCCAAAAAAATTCTGGGGTTTGAACCGGAGATTTCGGTTCAGGATGGTTTGCAGATGTTGATCGGGCAGGAATATTTTGACATAATGGGGCATTGATTGAACATACGCAACGTGGCGTCATGTGTTTTTGGGTATTCCGTGGAGGCATTTTATGAAAAAATTATGGGTTTTAGCGATTGTGGCTGCAAGTCTGGTAGGTTGTGGTGATGATAGCAAGAAAACGCAGGATGACGTTTGCGGGGCATTGGACATGGTGTCCTGCAACGGAGAATGTGTGTTGCCCTGTGATGGTGGCCAGGTGCCGGATCCCAATAACGATTGCGCATGTCCCGAAGGACCGGTCACGCAAACTTGCGAGGCTCAGGGCAAAGTAACCTGCAATGGCGTTTGCTATGATGCGTGTGAAGGTGGTGCTGCTCGCGACTCGAATTGCCAGTGTCCTACTTCGCCCGCCGACAAGACCTGCGAGGATCAGGGCAAAGTGACCTGCAACAATATGTGTTATACGCCATGCGCGGATGGTGCTGCATTGGATGCGGAATGCAAATGCCCCGAAGCACCGGCAGACAAGACCTGCGAAGATCAGGGCAAAGTGACCTGCAATGGCGAATGCTACGATCCGTGTGAGGATGGTGCTGCACTGGATTCGAACTGCCAGTGCCCCGAAGCGCCGGGTGACCAGACGTGCGAAGAGCAGGGCAAAGTGACTTGCAACAATTTGTGTTACTCGCCCTGTGCGGACGGTTCTGAACTGGATGCGGAGTGCAAATGCCCCGAAGCGCCAGCCGACAAGACCTGCGAAGAGCAGAACAAGGTAGAATGCAAGGGCGAATGCTACGAACCTTGCGAGGACGGTGCTGCATTGGATGAGAACTGCCAGTGCCCCGGCGCGCCAGCCGAGAAGACCTGCGAGGAGCAAAAAAAGGTAGAATGCAAGGGCGAATGCTACGAACCTTGTGCAGATGGGGCAGCGCTCGATGAGAACTGCCAATGCCCTGCGGCACCCGAAAAGCCCAAAACCTGTGAGAAATCGACGGATTGTGACAAGGGTACGCCGTACTGCGTCAAGGGCGTCTGCAAGGCGGATAAGACCGGATGCGACTGCGAGGTGGATTCGGACAAAGAGTACACCTGCAAGGATTACGATGCCAGTATCGACTGGGCAGAAGGAGGACATGCCATCTGTTCGGATATGTGCGAACTGCTGCAGGGAACCTGCAAGGCCGCAGCTGTGTGCGGCAATGGCATCGTCGAAGAGGGCGAAAAATGCGATTTTGGCACGAACGATAATGGAAAGATTAAAGAATCTACGACATGCAGTAAATATGCGCCGCAATATGCATCGGGTAATGTGACTTGTACAAATAAATGCACGGTACTGGACGATAGCAAATGCGTGGCATCTGCGCACGAAGGGCTCTATTATTGCCAGCTGATGGCACCCGACAAAATCGTCTTTAGTCCGGATGTCGCCGAGGTCACCTTGAATAGCCGTGTTGCGGTCGGTGGGGTGACCGACAAAACCACGGGAAATGACGGCGGTGTCGAGGCAGAGCTCGTGTATGGTACAGATCTCGAGCATTTTAGCAGTTGGAAGTCGATTGCAGCAACTGCAGACACCAGCTTTAGCGATAAAGCCATCGACGCCTATACCGCCAATTTGACCAAGGCCAAGTATGCAGCCCTCGAATCTGCGAAGGTCTATTATACCTTTAGGTTCCGCGAAAAGAGCACCGATGAATGGAAGTATTGCAAATCGAACAGCGATGATCCCAATCAGGTAAAAGGAACGATTGGCTTTATCGAAGTGACCGAGAGTGGCACGGATGCCAATGTCCATGAAATCGGCGTGGCAACGTCATCGAATGTGAGCGAGAGCAACATTTTGGCGCAGTTTACCTTCGATTCGCATACGGCGAGCGAAAGTAATGCAACAGCAACACATGCCGCTGAGGTGGGGACGGGATCGATTCAGGGCAAGAAAACGCAATGCGATTCAAAAGGCTGTTTTGCTAATGACGACAAGGACGGGATGGCCTGGAATATTCGCAACTGGAAAAAAGCAAAGACGGATGCATTGAAAGATGGCGCGCACATTCTCATTACGGGATTGAGCACGACCGGTGCGCAGAATATTGGCCTGGATATGCGCGTATACCGTAGCAATAACGATAATGAGGTTTCGAATAACCATTCACCGACCAACATCGTCGTGATGTATTCCCTGAATGACAAGGATTACGAGGAAGCCAGGGATGTCGAGCTAAAGACAGACCAGATCAAGGTATTTTTCGATTATGCGACCATTTTACCGAGTGCAGCTGAGAATCAGAGCAAGCTGAGTCTTAAGCTGGTGCCTTATGGTGGGAGTGCCTTGATTCGTCTGGATGATATTACAATCTCTAAGAATCATGCGGATTAGGATGATTCAAAAATAAAGACAAAGAGTCCCGTAGAACTTTGATTCTGCGGGATTTTTTTTGATTGTGATGTCGCAAAAAATAAAAACGGCGGCGTATGGCGCAGCCATAGCCGACGGCGCACGGGCGTATGGGCCGTAAGGCACATAGCAGTGCGCACAAAAAAGCGCGAAATGCCAATTGCGAATTTTATTAAATGCGCTAAATTGTTGATGGTTTTTGTATTGGAGCAGTCATGAAAAAGGCATTTCCTATTTTGGCGATTTTATTCATTTTTCAGGCAGGATGCGGTGATGAGCTCGAATGCACGTATGGCCGCGAGTGCAAGGGGAATGTTTCGCGCACGTGTGTGCATGGCAAATGGGTAGAAGTCGAATGCAAAGATAATGCGCCGGTTTGCGATACAACGTACGGATGCATGAAGGCCAATGTGGAATGTGGCAACGGCATCGTCGAGGGAGACGAAGAGTGCGATGGTGCGGTGCTCAATGGACGGACGTGCAGCGATGTCAGCGAAAATCTGGCTGGCGAGGTTGTATGCAGTTCAGCGTGCAGATACGATTTTTCGAAGTGTGTGACTGTGACATGTCATGATGGGCAAAAGCGGTGCGCGGACAACATTTTGGAGATGTGCGCAGGCAATGCCTGGGTCGCCGCAACGGACTGCACAGAGGTGGGCGCGGTATGCGACGAAGCCGAGAGCAAATGCGTTCAGAGATAAAATCCGAAGGAGTAAATGATGGAGCAGTATTTTGAACGTTCACAGCGCGTCGTAAAGGCCGAGATTCGTGATGGCGAGTTGTGTCTGACGAGCCCGATGGGGGAGCTCGAAAACGGGAATGTCGAGAATCTGATGGGATTTCGGGTGCAGATACACGACGGAGATTTTCTGCTTTTGGAACGACGCGGGGTGGATCGATACAAGATTTTAGGGATTATTCAGTCGGGAAGTATTCTGCACGAAGTCTACGATATTGCACTCGGTTATGGGCTGGAATTTGGATTTTCGGAGGCCGTGGAGGCAGAGGTTGCCAGATTTACAGAGGTGCCGGTCGTTTTTTCGGATTGCGAGGATTTTAGGCACATTCCGTTTGTGACGGTGGATGGTGCGGGGACGCGCGATTTGGATCAGGCACTCTACGTTGGGACACCAGATGACGGCTTTTGGCAAGCCGAAAAAGATTGTGTGTACGTCGTATGGTATGCGATTGCCGATGCTTCATGGTTTGTGCGCCCGGGGAGTGCGCTGTTCGAGGAAGCACTGAACCGTGGTACGAGCGTGTATTTTGCGGGGATGAGTGTTCCGATGCTGCCGCATGCGCTGAGCCAGGGCATTGTGAGTTTAAACGCGCATGTGGACCGGCGTGCCCTCATTTTTGTGATGCAGGTTGCATCCGATGGGCGTTGTATTCGTACTGATCTGCGGCGCGGCTGCATTTGTTCGCGTGGTAAGCTCGTCAGCGAGGATGTATCGGCATTCCTGGCGCATCCCGAGGATCATGCATGGAGCCGCGAGCCATTTGCACAGAGTCTGCTCAACTTTAAGGCTGTGGGGCTGCTCAGACTTGCAGAAAGCCGCACGCGAAACGTCGTGCATTTTAACCGGGTAGCGCTCGATGTCGATTTGAACAGCGCAAAGACCGCATTTACGCTCGGCCTCGATGAGCGTTTGGATGTCGATTTGTACAACGAACAACTCTCGCTGCTTTGCAATATGGAAGGGGCGAGTATTTTGAAAAAACTCGCCCAGGATGACCCGGAGGTATTGGCGATTTTCCGCAATCATGAGGCACCGTCCATCCGAGATGTCGAAGAGGTTCATGAGGCCATCAATGCCATTGCGCGTGCGCAGGATATGCCCGCACACTGGTATTGGAATATGTCGCATACGAGTCTGGCCGATTTCTTTGAGTCTTTGCCGCCCGAGAGCTGCAACAGCGATCCGGCGGCACCGCCCGAGACACGCAAGGCATACCGGGTGCGGCAGGCCATGGAACGCCAGGTCCTCATGATGCAGCGTCGCAGTGTATTCTCGCCAGATGCCGGTTTGCACAGTGCACTGGGCGTCAATCCTTATGCACGATTTAGTGCACCTATGCGGGAAATTGTCGGCGTCTTTACCCATAAAGAAGCCATTGAGGCAGAATTTGATACGCCATTGACATTGAGCAAAGAAGAAAATGCCGAGGTGAGAATGCGCGTCATCGAGGCATCCAACCATGCCCGGCGCGTGCAGGGGGATATCGATAAAGCCATCGATTCATGCGCCATTGCCCATGTCGTCAGCCATGACTACGACGTGGAGGAAAGCCAGCGTCCCCTTCGGCAAGGCATCATATTGGGGATGAAATCGAGTGCACTCTACGTCCGCCTGGATATGCCTCCCATCGAACTTAAGGTATATATAAAGGATATGGTGGATAAAACGGGAATGGCCTGGCACCTGAACGACGATATGACCATTCTGACTCGGGAAGATGGGGGCGTGGTGTATCGCGTTGGGGACAGCATCCAATTGAGAGTGTCGGCATTCGAACCGCAAAAGAAGAAGTGGCGCGTCATTCCAATTAATTCGTAATTCGTAATTCGTAATTCGTAATTAT
>DGWW01000095.1 GCA_002395385.1 Myxococcales bacterium UBA4248 | reverse complement strand
TTTCTTTTGGCACAAAAGAAAAGGGTTCCCCCACCAACTCCCCCACAAAATCAAATTTCAAACTTCCAACAGCGATGAATGCGATGATTTTTAAAATCTTCGGGCACCGTCAGGGACGTTATTTCTTCGACACTAAAACTGCGTCCGCCAATCGTCGCAGGCAGTTCATCCCGGTTAAAAGACAATTTCCTGCTGTTGGTCGAAAAATACAGTACACCACCGGGATTCAGTAATCCAAGACAATCTTTGACCAATTGCGGCCATTGGCGGTTCGTATCGAGGACATCCTCGGTTTTCTTCGAATTGCTGAACGTCGGCGGATCGAGCAAAATAATATCAAATCTATTCTTTAATGTTCCGTTCAGGCGCTTGCGGGCTTCAATTTCCAAAAATTCGACGACATCAAAACGCGTCAAAAGATAGGTTTTATTATCTTTAAAACCATTCAGTTCGAGATTCTGCCATGCCCAATCCAGATAAGTATTCGACAAATCGACCGTTTGAACAAAAGATGCACCGCCCACTGCAGCCGCCACCGACAACGATCCCGTATAACCAAAAAGATTTAGTACTTTTTTCTGATTTGCATGCTCGCTCAGATATTTCCTTAACGGCCGGTGATCGAGAAACAGCCCCGTATCGAGATAATCGCTCAGATTCACCGAGTAGAGCATCTTGCCTTCGCGCACGATGCCCGAAACATGGCGTTTGCTCTCGATCTTTTCGTACTGGTCTGTTCCTTTCTGTTTTTTGCGAACCTTAACGATGATATGATCGCGGGCAAGCCCCAATACATTCGATGCCTCTGTACACATTCTGTCGAGCCAGATGTCTTCCTCGCGTTCATCCTTTTCGTAAGGGCGTTCAAAAAGCGCAACATAGGCATAGCTGTCGGTGATTATCCCCTTTTCGGGATGCACAAAGCCATAATAATCGACACTCAGTGGTATTTCTGGAATATCGCGATCATAAATGCGGTAGGCCGTCACCTGCTGTTTTTTCGACCACTTTTTATAATACGCTGCGCGCTTAGCCAAACGGTTGGAGAACATCGTTGCCTGTGACTGTAATTTCTCTGAATTCTGCATATATTGAACCACCTTAAAAGATACGCGGCACAAATAATTTCTTCCGCATAAAAAAATTACCCCAAATACAAGGAACGAACACGCATCCCAATGCAATTCTACTCAACAATTCAACCAGCGTCAAACGCCAAAATCCGCATACTTTGCCTCTTACAATGAAAATACAAAAAAAAGCTTATTTGGTAGTAATACTCGGTTCATTCATCTATCTGCTTAGTCGCTGGGCATCCTGTTAATATTTGTATAAATCAAAAGAAAACAATGGCTGCATCAAGGTAAAATGCTTGTCCAAAGTCCAAATACTTAAATGATTCTACAATGCATTCTGAACGATCAATAAATCTGGAATGCTGACTTTATTAATACCATTTTTAATATTCATAACTTGCATATCAACGATATTCCGCCAATCGATATACAATGGTATTTTGGGTATCTCGTTTAGTAAATCGTTCAATTCGTATTGTTTTTTTGACAATACCAACGGACGTAGTTCGGAAAGGATGACATCGTTGGTACATAGTTCATAACTGTCGATTAAGTCATTGACATGGACTGCAGACGGTGTTGCTTAAAAAAATTCAATCCATATTGAAGTATCAATTAAGATCATTCTCATCTCCTCACGATACTCTATTCCTTCCCCTGAGTGCATCCATATCTACATCCAAATTCAGTTTACCAAAGTAAGATTTCAATTTTTGTAGATTAGGTTTTTCTATGACTCTAAGAAGCGCCATTTCGACCGCACTTTCATCGTCCGTTATCTGAAGTACTTTCTTTGCCTTCTCTAATAGTTCAACATTTACATTAAGTTGCGTGTACATTATTAGCATTCCTTACATGCAATTCTATAGAGGCATATTACTATACCCTGCAAATTTTAACGTCTCCATCTGCCATCGTCAACGGTTAAAGGCCCAGTTTATTTACATACACCCCAAAATAAAAACCGCACGCGTATTCGGCAGAGACGCGCAGTCTGCGCGTCTCTGCCAGATAGCGGGCGGCAAAAGCCGGGCGTATTGGCCATCGGCCAATAGCCCGGCACCCAAAACTAATCATCACAGTCGCAAAGATCGCACCCGCATTTCTCCTTGTCATCCTTGGTTTTGTCGAAGATGAGGGCTTCGGTCGACAGAAGCAGGTCGGCGACGGATGATGCATTCTGCAATGCAACGCGGGCGATCTTAGGCATTGCCATTCAATTACACGAATTTAGTGCGGCAAATACATCATTTTGCACCCTATGTACCCCTCGGGATAACCCATCAAAGCATCATGAATTTCTTTGGAATTGGAAAGTTCTGTTGGTAAATAATAAAGGATCCGAATCCACGTCTGTGCTGCAGCATTTTCACTTTTTTTC
Organism: Myxococcales bacterium UBA4248; assembly: GCA_002395385.1. Lineage (GTDB taxonomy): Bacteria > Myxococcota_A > Bradymonadia > UBA4248 > UBA4248 > UBA4248. The sequence continues at coordinate 2,980 of DGWW01000095.1, read as the reverse complement.
ATTTCCGTCATCCAATCCTGAGATGTCTTTACCCTGGCAAATACGTCTTCGATATGAGGATTCCGCTCATAATCTTTAATGAGATCACAGTGCTCATAATGTTTTCCCTCATGATCGGTCGTAATATTATTTTTAAAAATATAATTGAGTACACTCAACTCCTGTGTCAAAGCATTTAAATGAGCGGTTTCACATTCTTTTTGAGTATCACTATTCAACAGTTTTTGATATTTTTTTAAGCAATCAGATGCCTGTGCAAAGGCTTTGCATGCAACCGCCTGTTCGCAATAGGATTTAACCTGTGCTTCAAATTGAGATGATGTAACCTTAGGAGTATTCGTAGTGCAATTCATCATATCCATCATATCTACATGATTCGTCATGCATTTGCTGGTGGCCAGAGATATTTCAGTCAATCGCTTCGTTCGGGCTTCTACGGATGGTTCGAGATAAACCTCCTGAATACATACTTCCTGATTTTGTTTGAGCGTACACAAAAAAGTGACCGTAAAATACTTTTCGATCTCAGCTTTACAGGAAGGATGTTCTTTAAGAGTCATATTCATCGATAAAAAAGAATTATCGACACAGCTCGACAAATTTTCTTCCGGTAGCTTTTCTTGATCTTTGCAAAGGGGACTCGGTTTGCAATTGATTTTAGCGATATCAGAAAGTGAATATATTTTTTGTGGTCTAAGCGATCTAAACAACTGAACAAACTCGCCATCATCACCGGATGCCAGGATCTTTTCGACGGCTTCGCCATCGGATTGAATGACAGCCTGGATGAGCGCATCATCACCGGTTATTTTTTTGTCTGATGATTTAGTTTCGTCAGAGCCAAAACCAGGTATGTGTACGGAATCCAACTTTGGTAATTCAATATCCGGAAGTTCTGGTAGTTCAATATTCATCGGATATATTTCGTTATTGTTGAGTTTCTGAACAATCGTGTTTCTGTAATGGTAAATACACAAAATGATAAGGACTAGGATAACAAAAATGATAAACTTTTTCATAACAGCGGGCTCCGAATGAAAATATCCCCAATGTCTTCCCATCAGACGTGTAGGAAGATGCAATAATTATCCATGGCTGGAACAATAAAACAAATACAATCGACTTGAACAAAGTAAAAAAAAATCGCCCATAAAGGCGATTCACATTGCTTTTCTTTCTTTTCAGGGGTGTGGAAGGGCTCTTTTCTTTTGGCACAAAAGAAAAAAGCACTCCCACAAATAAGAAACTAAAAACTAATCGTCACAGTCGCAATGATCGCAACCGCAGCCGCATTTCTTCTTGTCATCCTTGGGTTTGTCGATGATGAGGGCTTCGGTCGTCAAAAGCAGTCCGGCGACGGATGCTGCATTCTGCAAGGCGACACGGGCGACCTTGGCGGGATCGAGGATACCATCGGCCACGAGGTCGGTATAGGTATCGTTGGCTGCGTTGTAACCGAAGTTAAAGTTCTTGTTTTCGAGAATCTTGTTCACGACGACGCTGGGTTCGACACCGGCATTGCGGGCGATTTGGCGTGCAGGTTCTTCGAGTGCGCGGCGCAGAATGCCGACACCGAATTTGAGGTCTTCGGCACAGTCGATTTTGTCGAGTTCGGATGCGGCACGCAGCAGAGCCGTACCACCGCCGGGGATGACGCCTTCTTCGAAGGCAGCGCGCGTGGCATGCAGTGCATCATCGACGCGGTCTTTGCGTTCCTTCATTTCGGCTTCGGTTGCCGCACCAATCTTGAGGACAGCCACGCCACCGCTCAGTTTGGCGAGTCGTTCCATGAGCTTTTCTTTGTCATAATCGCTCTTGGCGTTGTCGTGCTCGTTCTGGATCAGGGCGCATCGAGCCTTGATATCATCGGAGGCACCGCGGCCATCGACGATGACGGTCGAATCCTTGGTAATCGTGACCTGGCGCGCACTTCCGAGCTGCGTGAGTTTGGTCGCTTCGAGTTTCATGCCCAAATCTTCGCTGATGACCTGACCACCGGTCAGAATCGCGATATCCTGCAGCATGGCTTTGCGGCGGTCGCCAAATCCCGGTGCCTTGACGGCGGCAACCTTAAGCGTTCCGCGCAGGCGGTTGACGACGAGCGTGGCGAGTGCTTCGCTGTCGACATCTTCGGCAACGATGAGCAGCGGCTTGTTGGTGCGGAGGACTTCTTCGAGGATCGGCAGCAAATCCTTCATCGAGCTGATTTTCTTTTCGACCAGCAGAATATAAGGATCATCGAGGACGCAGGTCATGCGTTCCGAATCGGTCACGAAATAAGGCGAAAGATAGCCGCGGTCGAACTCCATGCCTTCGACGACTTCGAGCACGGTATCCATACCTTTGGCTTCTTCGACGGTAATGACGCCCTTGTGGCCGACTTTGTTCATGGCTTCAGCAATCAGGTCGCCGATTTGCGCATCGCCGTTGGCGCTGAGCGTGCCGACCTGGCGGATTTCGTTGGTGTCGCGGGTCTGGCGTGCATTGGCTTTGAGATATTCGACGACTTTGGCCGTCGCAAGGTCAATGCCGCGTTTGAGTGCCATCGGATTGTGACCGGCGGTCACATAGCGGATGCCTTCGCGGTAAATGGCTTCGGCCAGAACTGTGGCCGTCGTGGTGCCGTCACCGGCGACGTCGTTGGTTTTCGAGGCAACTTCGCGCACCATCTGGGCTCCCAGATTCTCGGCTGCGCCTTTCACTTCGATTTCTTTTGCAACGCTGACGCCGTCTTTCGTGACTTTCGGGCTGCCATACGATTTTTCAATCACGACATTGCGACCCTTGGGGCCGAGCGTCGTTTTCACGGTGCGCGCCAAAAGCTCGACGCCTTCCAACAATTTCTGACGGGCTGCTTCCTTATAAATAATCTCTTTCGACATAATGCGTTTCCTATATTCTTTGGATTCCTAATTCGTGAACAGCTTTAGCTGCGAACAAATCTGTTAAAAAATGCGCAATTCGCAATTCGCAATTCGCA
>DGWW01000137.1 GCA_002395385.1 Myxococcales bacterium UBA4248 | reverse complement strand
CCCGGCTGCATTGGATTTGCGGCTGGCATGCCGTGGGGAACTGGGGAGATGGCGCGGTTGTCATCGATAAACTCTATATCCACGTCTCCGAGGCGGATTTGATCGCCCGGATGAATTTCCTGTTGATCGACGCGCACATCATTGACATACGTCCCATTTGAGCTCTTCAGGTCGATGATGTAATAATGCCGATTCTGGTAAATGATTTTGGCGTGATATCGAGAGAGCGATTTGGTCGGAATCAGTATGCGGTTGCCCTGGTTTCGGCCGATGGTGACCTCTGGTTGCTGGTCATTCACGTCGACATAAAATGTTTGGTAATTCTCATCCCGGTAAACTACGCGCGCCATGGTTTTCCTCTATAAATGAAAGGATAGACTGGGTGTAAAACAGTCATTTTCGTAATATACCATATTAGTGGAAATGACCCCAAATGTTTTAGGAATGTGGAATTCACTATGCAAAAAATGTAAATAAAAAACTTGACTTTTGGTCTCTGATGGGGCTAGGTTGCGCCGTCTTTTCGGGGCGCGAAAAAATGCGCCTTTCTTTTGGCCTGCGACGCGCGCAGGCGCTTTCCAGATTTAAGAGGTTTGATCATGTACGCTGTGATTCGCACAGGTGGTAAACAGTATCGCGTCAGCCAGGACGATGTTCTGCGCGTCGAATCTTTAGATGCAGAAGTTGGTTCCTCCGTAAAATTCGAAGTCCTCGCCATTGGTGAAGGTGAGAACCTTCGTATTGGACAGCCCGTTGTTGCAGATGCCAACGTGACTGGAACTGTCGTTCGTCATGCACGCGCTCGCAAAGTGACCATCTACAAATTCCGTCCGAAAAACTATTCCCGTAAAAAAGGTCATCGTCAGGCCTATACCGAAGTCCGCATCTCGATTGCTTAATCGATAATCGTCAGGAGATTTATTATGGCTCATAAGAAAGGTCAAGGCTCCAGCCGTAACGGCCGTGACAGTAATCCACAGTATCGTGGTGTGAAACTCTATGGCGGTCAGGCTTGCCGTGCCGGCAATATCATCATCCGTCAGAGAGGCACCCAGGTTCATCCGGGCAAAAACGTCGGCGTTGGCCGCGATTGGACAATCTTTGCCCTCGTCGATGGCACCGTCAGCTTCGAAACCTATGGTCGTGGTTTGAAACGCGTCAGCGTCATTCCCGCACAGGTTTAATCGCGCTTTCTTCATTGAAAGTCTTTAAAAAACACAAAGGGTCTCTCGCTCTTTGTGTTTTTTTTTGCCTAATCTGTTTTTTACAAACGGATTTGTTCGCATCTAACGATGCTCACGGTTTTAATTCGGAATTCGGAATTCGGAATTCGGAATTATGAATGCAATCTTCTGGGTAATTGCAGGATTCGTTGAGATAGCAAGGATTGTGTGATTTTTTGTTTTTACAAACGGATTTGTTCGCATCTAACGATGCTCACGATTTTAATTCGGAATTCGGAATTCGGAATTACGAATGCAATCTTCTGGGTAATTGCAGGATTCGTTGAGATAGCAAGGATTGTGTGATTTTTTGTTTTTACAAACGGATTTGTCCGCATCTAACGATGCTCACGATTTTAATTCGGAATTCGGAATTATGAATGCAATCTTCTGGGTAATTGCAGGATTCGTTGAGATAGCAAGGATTGTGTGATTTTTTGTTTTTACAAACGGATTTGTTCGCATCTAACGATGCTCACGATGAATCATTGCGATGGCCTGATCAAATTCGTTAAATCCAAAAAACAAAACTCATTTGGCTTTTCTTTTGGAAAGGGGTCTGGGGGAAACCTTTTCTTTTGGCACAAAAGAAAAGGTTTCCTCCCAGCCGATAAAACAAAACAAATTAAAGAACTATGCGATTTGTCGATGAGATAAAAATACAGGCGACTGCCGGCAAAGGCGGCGATGGTGCGGCGTCATTTCGCCGCGAAATGTACGTTCCCCAGGGCGGTCCCAATGGCGGCGACGGCGGCAAAGGCGGCGATGTCGTATTCGTTGGCGATGATGGCTTTAACACCTTGAGCCATCTGCGGTTTCGTCACTTTTTAAAAGCTAAAAATGGCGTACCCGGCGGCAAAAATAAGATGCATGGCGCCAATGGTGATGACTGTATCATTCAAGTACCCGTCGGAACGCTCATCTACGATAATGAAACAGATGAGCTCATCGGCGATATTACTGCGCATGGACAAAAAATCATTGCATGCAAAGGCGGGCGCGGCGGCCGCGGCAATACCCACTTTGCTACCGCTACCAATCGCACGCCACATCTTGCTGAGCGTGGACGACGCGGCGAAGACAAGACCATCCGCCTCGAACTCAAACTCCTGGCCGATGTTGGATTGCTCGGTTTCCCGAGCGTCGGAAAATCAACCTTTATTTCGACAGTTTCGAATGCCAAACCCAAAATTGCCGACTATCCCTTTACGACACTCGTGCCCAATCTTGGCGTCGTGACCGTCAACGATTACTTTAGCTTTGTCATTGCCGATGTGCCAGGGCTCATCGTCGGTGCCAGCCAGGGCAAAGGTCTTGGGCTCGATTTCCTCAAACACCTCGAACGCACACGCATTCTCGTGCACCTCATCGAAGTGACCTATCAGCTCGAAGGTGCCGAAACCGATCGCGATCCCATCGGTGATTTCGAAAAACTCAACCAGGAACTCGCCTTTTTTAGCGAAGAACTCGCCAATAAACAGCAGATTGTCGTGCTCAATAAATGCGATGAGCCATACGTCGAATCGGAAATTGACCGCTTGCGCGAAGAATTTACCCAACGCGGCTGCGAATTCCACGCCATTAGCTGCCAATCCCACGAAGGCATCGAAGGACTGCTCCATTCCATCGCCCGTCATCTTCAGCGTGCACGACTCGCAGAAAAAGAGCAGGTCGAACAAAATCAGGCCGATGAACGATGAACCAGCCGTTAATTTATTACGGCGGTTCGTTCAATCCGCCCCACATCGCGCATTATTTGTTCGTTGCGGCATTGCGAGCCTACTTCCCGAATGACGAAATATGGGTTGCCCCGACGTACAGCCATGCCTTCAACAAGTCGCTCATGCCCTATGAATTGCGTCTCGGTATGCTCAGAGCGATATTTGAGCCGATCCATGGGGTGACGATTTCACAAATCGAAAAAGACCTCGATAAAACGCCGAGTTATACGATCGATGTCGTGCGAGCACTCAAAAGTCAGTTTCCTGAGCGTCCCATTCGCCTTGCCGTAGGCGCCGATATCGTGCCGACATTGCCCCAGTGGCGCGATTACGAAGAATTGACAAAACTGGCTGAATTCCTCATTTTTCCGCGCGAAGGCTGCGATAATTCGATGGCCATCGATATGCCGCATCTGCCCGATATATCGAGCACACAGCTTCGCGAATGGATGGCAAACGGCCAATGGGATTTGCTAAAACCCTGGATGCCACAGCGCGCCTTTGAACGATTGCTTTTAATGCGGAATTCGGAATCGATTTAATTCGGAATGCGGAATTGATTTAAAGTGTAATTCTGAAGCCAGAAACCTCAATTTTTCTGGCAGAACTATGAGAATGATAATCGTAATTATACATTATGCATTATCAATTATGCATTATTAAAGCTTCGTCTTTTCGGCTAGTGCCGAATGCGACTTCGCGCCCCGTCTATTCGGCTGACGCCAAATACGACGGGGATTTTTTTGTGGGGATGACGGCAAACCAAAGGCACAGCAGAACAATCCACAATTCGAACAACCGCTCGGGTGTTGTATTTCGAACGAGCAGCTGTACCCCTTGTGCAGCTTGGTACTGAATGGCCCAAATGCGTTTGGGGATGATGCCATCCCAAACATCGATGGCCTGAGGTGGTTTGGATAAATCGCATGCCTGGTAGGGCAATGTCCATGCATTTGCGCCATGTTCAATGTCAAACTGGTAATGCAGGCAGTCGTCTTTGGGCGTGGCATGTACGCCTGTCAGCAGATATTCCGAAGATTTGACGTTGGCCCAAATGAATTGTTGCAGAGGGCGATCTGGGCCCGATGGGAGCAGCATCACCCAAATGAGTGTGATACTACCTAAAATAAATGGTATTTTTTTACGTGCTCCGAACCAGAGGATTCCCCACAAAATGAGAAAAATACTCGCCAATGCTGTGTGGTGCAGATTCGTATAAAATGGGGTCATGGGCAAAATCCCCATACAAATTAACAGCAAACCTGCAAAATAATCCCGCATTCCAGTGGAATAATTTGTGCTCGTTTTGGGCATTCGGAAACTGATGGCCAAGAGCAGAATTAACCAAACGGCGATAAAAGCCGGCCATAGGAGTGATATTTTTTCGGCGAAGAAATTGTGTCTCGATGCCAGAGCATGTGGGCCCAGCAGCATATCAATCTGCGTCAGAATGGCCAGCAGGCTTGTCAATGCCCAGAAATTTCGATGTTCCTGTGTATTGTAACCATAGACGAGGGTACACCAAACGACGAGCGATATGAGTTCGATGCTGTCCCATTGCCAGAGGGCACCCCATGCATAGTTATCGAATGCCCAGAACATGCCCGTTACAATAGAGATGCTTTCGAGCAGGATCACGAGACGAAATGCATGTCTGGAGAATTTGGTGGATGTCATGCTATGAATGGCAATGCATATAACGGCTATGCGCGCAGCCCATGAGGTCCAGATATGCAGTTGCGCCAATGCGTGTTCCTGGAAAGTCTCTATAAAACTGTGGCTTTCGGGGTGAACCAGGAAATAGAACCCCATAAACAGGGCACACATCAGGAATCCCGTTTTATTCCTTTGGCAGAGCAGCCAGAAAAGGGCGACCGCCGCCAGAATGAGTTCAAAATGTTGAACGATTGAGAGATACACGGTTGTATTACAGAGCCCTATGATTAGATGTCAGTGATGCGTATGATTAATGGATAATTAATAATTAATAATTGGTAATTGGTAATTAATCATTAATAATTGGTAATTGATAATTGAAATGCAGATTCGATGGTTGATACTAAAAACGATGAGATTTCATTCATCATTGTTAATTATTCATTATTCATTATTCATTAAAATGGGTGTCCGTCACAGCGGCGCAGCAATTTAGAAACGATGAGCCGGTTATCTTTCCAGACGCCTTCGACGATGAGTGTGTCATTTGGGGATACGGGCTGTTCGGGGGAGACATCCATCGGAATGCAGTGTTCTTCTGCACAGAGCTGAACCTGGCGGTAAGGGCCATGAATTTGCAGTTGAGCTGCTGTGCCTTCCAGACGGTAAAATTTCCCCTCGTGAGGGATGAACTCGCGAGGGGATTGCGTATATTTGGGGGATTCCGATCCAAAGATAATCAAAAAGGCGATGATTAAACCTGCCGAAAGGATGGGAATCAGAATGGAGAGTTTAGAACCATTTGTTTGTGTTGAAATCATATCCGAAGGTAATCGTCTGTCCCGCTTTGACATTGACAGTCTTGCTGACAGAGGTGTGCTTGGACGGCAATTGAATTTCAATTTTGTGGTTGCCAGCTTTGTACTCTCGGGTAATGGGTGTATTGCCGATTCGCTTGGAGTCGATCAATACAGTTGCCCATGGGGTAGCCTTGATCGTAATTTTACCTCTGCCACCAGTCGTTGCCTTGTTATTGGAGGCCGTGCCTTTTTTGGGGGCATCGGAAGGCGGTTTGGGTTGAACTTTGTTGTCCGTCTGAGGCGGTGTTTTAGCTGCGACTTTTGACTCGGATTTGCTCAGCTCGATATTTAATTTGGGATCCATCCCCTTGGTGATCACAAGGAGGCGCGATTCTGGCGCATATTCGTTACTGTCCGGTATAACCTCAATTTTAAGTTCTTCACCAAATGCGACATTGGGCATGGTGACTGGGCTTTTGCCTTTTTCTTCGCCATTGACTTTGACGGACAAATTATCTGGGGATGTGTTGATGATAAAAGATGGGATTACATTGAGTTTTTCGGCGTTCGCTTCATCGGTTGTTTTGAGATGCGCGTCGATTGTTTGGTTCTTAAGTGTAACGACATAATCGATGGTATAGGGTTCATAACCATCTTTTTCGATCGTGGTTTCGTATTTTTCTCCCAGATGTGTTTTATAGGCATATTGGTTTGTGACCAAAGTCTTGCCGGATGAATCCTTGAGGGGCTCACCATTTAACTTGATGGTTGCATTCTCGGGATCGGATTTAATGGTAATGGATGCTTCCGGGAGAGAGAAAGTCGGTGATTCTGGCAATTCTTTGCTCATCGAATAAATTGCTAAGGAAGAACAAATCATTGCACCGAGCAAGAGAAATATGATGAAGAAGAGCATCCATGCGGGTATTTTGTTGGTTGTAATGGGAAGTTGCCCGAGTGACGGCGATGGAAATCCGGGTGGAGGATACATCGCTTCGGATGACATGATGGTGGGAGGTGCAGAATTATTGACATTGATGGTATGCATTGGGTTTGCATTCACTGTGGCTGGCCGCATGGAACCATTCTTTGGAATGAAATTCCCATCATCATAAGTATAGAGTGCGTTTCCCGGAACATAGTCGGGTAATTCAGAAAAAGAATGTCCCTGTTTGTTGGTCAAATCGAGAACGAATTCGCCGAGTCTGCGATCTGAGCCATCCCCGTATTGATTTAGCCAGTTCTCGAGTGCCGTGGCGAGTACACCACAAGTGGGGTATCGCATATCGCGGTCACGCTCGAGGGTTTTCATAAAGATGTCACCCAATTCCCGAGGAATATTTGAATCCATGTCGGAGGGATGGATAATTTCGGACTTGAGTACTTTGGTTAAAATGTCAAAGTCACTGGCAGCTTTAAAGAGGCGGTAACCCGTGAGCATTTCCCATGCAACGGTACCCAGTGTGAACATATCGCTTCTGCCGTCGAGGTTTTTACCGCGAGCCTGTTCCGGGCTCATATAGCTGCTCTTGCCCTTGACGGTACCGACGCGTGTTTTGGTCGCACGGGAAGCGGCTTTGGCAATACCAAAATCCATCAGTTTAACTTCACCTCGATGTGAAATCATGATGTTGTGCGGTGTACAGTCACGATGCACGATGTTTAACGGTGTGCCATCATCTGCCGTACATTTATGGGCATAGTCGAGTGCTTTTGCAGTTTCACACATGACTCGCGCAATTTGGGTCGGCGTAAAGCGTTTGTGGTATTTTTCGCAGGCATCGCTCAAAATGCGCAAATCCGTGCCATGGATGTATTCCATTGCGATGTACCAGTCATTGTTGACTTCGCCGACTTCATAGATATTGACGATATTGGGATGCTTTAATCGAATGGCAATATTGCCTTCATCCTTAAACATCGTCACAAAACTCTCATCTTCTGTGTACGATGGAAGAATGCGTTTGATTGCGATTTCAAGGGGAGGCATGTTCGGATCGGCATAACGGGCTTTGTAGATTTCTGCCATGCCGCCGACTGCGACTTGTCCCAATAAAAGGTATTTTCCAAATTGTTCGGGCTGTTTCATTGCTCTAATTAACTCTCGGTAATGCCCGCAGATAGTGCTCTTTCTGCCGGGCCACAAAGAACAATGCCTTATTTTATCATATCTTTAGGTCTTACCGCAACTTTCATTATAGCTCGGATGTCAAATCACTGAGCAAAATCTTTGAAATCCCCTCTGTCAGTACAAAAATGGGACCGGCAGTCATCTGACCATTCTCATTTTCGCTTTGGACCTGAGCATAGCGGAACAGATTTCGGATGGATTCACTCATGTTTAGAATATAGGCGACATGGGTCGGCTCATCCATGAACAGGCGAATTTGTGCAGCCCCAAGTGTGATTTCGCTTTTTTCTTCGGGCGTTGCGTATCGGACTGCCTGGAGTGAATTGATGACCTTGGCATAATTGGCCAACTCTGTATTGGGAATCGCTTTGGAATCGACCAGTGTGTCTGCATGCAGGCAAGCGGTGCTTACCCACACATCGGCTCCTTTGGGTTGATACCTAAGACAGTTGGCATTGACCTGGATTTCTATTGCAGCCAGATGTGTCGAATCGGCATCCCATACAGACTTGGTGCGCATGTCATCGAGGGCCGGGAAAATTCCCAAAAGCCTGCGGCTGCTGATCAATCCGATGCGCTCATCCCCATCGACCCGAATATACCGCGCGCCTTCGCCAAGGTTCATCCATTCGGGGTGCTGGGTATAATTGACTTCGGGACCAATTTGTATGCGGAAATCGCGTTTCTGAGTACCGACTGTGATACTGCCGCCGTACTGCATTTGCTGAATTTCATCGGGAGACAGGTTATCCGCCCAGTCGTCAATGATAAAGGGCGTGAGCAGCTCGACGACAGTTGCGATGCGTCGTTCATCGATCTTAAATTTGGCAATATCGACGGGCATTTCGCTGGTATTCGCAGAAGCCAGGCGCCATCCCTGGGGATTGCCGCGTCTTTGGGTGCCCTGTCTGTCGACTTTAAAATGTTCTCGATTGGATTGGATTTCGAGCGAAAGGATGTCTCGTGTTCCCAAACTAAAAAATTCGCGTATGCGCCAGGCCGATAGGGGCTGTTCGAACATGGGGCCGAAATCCATGAGCGGAACAAAGGCACGGTAGGCTTTATCCCCCATAAAGACCCAGCGTCTTTCTGAATCTGCCGTGGCGTATTTTTGGCCTTGTCCCAGTTCAAACTCGCACAATTCCTCGCCAGCATGGTAAAATTTGACGACGGTTGGGTTGGGAATCGCCAGAGACTGATGCGTTTGTGGTGTCAGTTCGCGCTGATCGTCTACGAGCATTTTGGCATATAAAAACTGCGCAAGCTGTTGCATGGCCTGGGGTTCGATGGGTTCCTGAGAGGGTTTGGACAGTTGCCAGATTTGGCCTTTCTTTTCGAATTGGATCTGTTGTTGGTGCGCAATGGTGATTTGGTCTGCCTTGTAAAATTGGCAGGGAAAAACCTGAAAATCGGAGACGGTGTGACGATGGCCGGACAGGATTATTCCAGCTGCAATTCCAAGAATAATCAGAGCAATCGCGAGTATGATGATGATTTTTTTCATATTTGGGTACACTTGAAGACACAAAAAAAAGCCGGTGTATCGGCGCAGCCGATAGCCGGCGTGCAGCAGGCGTATTCGCCGAAGGCGAATAGCTGCTGCAATCACAAAACAAAAAATAGGCTATGTTTAACCACCTTGGATATACATTGAGAATGCCCCACCATTAGAAGGGGAGCGTGCAGGCGCCCATGCAGCTTGGTTTGGAGCAGCAACTGCCATCTTTGTCACAATAATAGTGTCCGGCTCCACACGGATCGACGCACGCATTGCCAGAGACCACTTTGTCTCCTTTGCATTTCGTGGGTATGCAGGTCCCCGTGTCACATGAGACAACAAGACTGGAGGGAACATTGCTGATGGTGCAGGTCGTCCCATGTTTGCCGCAATTATCGTTGTCGTCTTTTTCGCATTTACCATTGTAGACATGATATTTGCTTATACAGGAGGTTGCGTAACAACTTCCGGCCGTTATATCGCATGCCGTTGCGGCGCTGTTGGTGACAGAACCTTTGACACACGCATTGCCATATTTTCCGCAATTGTAGTCGTCGTTGGGTTTGCATGCGCCGTTGTGAGCGTAGTAGCCTGTGCTGCAGCCGGTCATGATGCATTGTTTTGACTCGCATTTGTATTTCGTGCCGGTCGCCTCGCATCTGTAATTGTGAATGCCGCAGTTCTCGGTGGTGTCATCCTCGCATCCCCCGTCATGGACATGCTGAGTGGGGGTGCATTCGGGCGGCGGCGTTTCGCATTGGCCGTTGTTACACTTCTGTCCCGGGGCACAGACCGAACAGGCGCCGCCATTGATGCCGCAGGCGCTGGTGCCAGATGTACCATTGACACAGATGTGCGTGCTCGGATCGATGCAAAAACCGCTGTTGCACTGGGTCGGAACGCACATCTTGTGGTCACAGGTTCCCGTGAGCCATCCCGTCATGTTCGTACAGGCCGTGCCATGTACACCACAATGTTCGACCGAATCCTCCTCGCATTTGCCTTCATACACATGCTGTGTATCGCTACATTCGAGCGGTACGACGGCGACACAGGTGTCACCATTCAGGTTGTAGTTCTCTTTGCAGCTGGTTGCGACACATTTTTGATGGGTGCATGTGCCGGTTGACCAACCATCGATGTTTGCGCAGATAATCCCATGCGTACCGCAGTTATCTATCGTATCCTCCTCGCATTCGCCTTCATAAACATGCGTTCCCTCGCCACATTCCGGAGCGGGGGGCACCGTGACATTCGGGGTACATTTGCCATCACTGATGACATAACCATCCTGGCATTCCGTGACAAAGCATGCGCCATTCAGACACAGGCCGTCTTTCCATCCTTCGAGCGTCGCACATGCGTTGCCATGCATGCCGCAGTGAGAGAGTGAGTCATTCTCACAGCTGGATTCGAACGGATGCGTGGCCTTGGGACAGTCCAGGTCCGAGGGGGACGTCTCTCTTGAACATTTGTTGCCTTTGAGCTCGTAGCCATCCGCACATTCGGTCACAACGCACTCACCCTTGTTGCACAGCCCCGAACCCCATCCTTCGATTTCTGAACAGGCATTGTCATGGTCACCACAATGATTAAGGGTGTTATTTTCGCATTGATTCTCATAGACATGTTCGTTTTCCTCACACTCGAGATCGGGCGTCGATGCGGTGCATTTGCCACTCTTAATGACGTAGCCGTCTTTGCAGTCCGTTGCAACGCATTTGCCTTCGGCACAGATACCTTTTTTCCATCCCTTCTGCCACGTACAGTTGTTGTCGGTACTTCCGCATTGTTCAAGCGTATCTTTTTGACACACACCTTCGTCGATATGTTCATTTTCCTGGCAGGCCTCTTCCGTTGCCATGGCGCATCCGCTCAAAAAACACAAGACTGCAATTTTACTCAATAATTTATTCATCTCTCAATCTCCTCAATCAAAAGACAAAGTGCAAGCATCACACCACACATCCTCATTATAATATGTGTAACAGCTTTTTTATATAGAGTTAAGAATTTCAGCTCAATAATCGGGTAACAGTTCAGCCCTTAAGCTCTTTCTGAAGCTTAGAGGTTGAACCATTTCAAGGCATTAGGCATGAGGCATGAGGCATGAGTGGATCAAAAACAAAGGTTAGGCAATTGTCGGAATTCATGTCTTTCCTCTGAGAATACTTACTGTCGCCTTCTGCCTACTGCCTTCTGCCTGGTTTTGGGAGAAAATTTGGATGCGAGTTATTCGCCTATGGATACTTTGATTCGAATATTATTCATGATTTTAACAAACTTGTGTTCCGTCTTTTAAAATTATGGTGATTTTGGCATAAGGTGCGATCCGCTTGTGAAAATTACGGTGATTTTGCCCAAAAGTGCGTTCCGGCCGTGAAAATTACGGTAATTTTGACAGAAGGAACGTAAAGTTTGTAAGAATTATGACGACAATTGGCTCAAGGTTGAATCTTCTGCAAGTCTTATGGTGATTTTGAAAGAAGATTCACAAAGTTGTCAAACTACACGATGAAATTGGCAGAAGGTATGCCCGGTGAGCGTTGTTTATTGTGGGGGGATGCCCCCAGGGCCGTCGCATTCTAATTTTTTTTGTATGGTTTCTAGAGTTTGTTTTTTCTCTTCAAGGTTCTTGCGTACTTTATTTTCATGTTCGCCTACGCGG
>DGWW01000313.1:22954-29919 GCA_002395385.1 Myxococcales bacterium UBA4248 | reverse complement strand
GGCCTTCGCGTTAATTCATGTGAGCAGCGTTAGCTGCGAACAAATCCGTTTGTAAAAAACAAAAAATCACTCAAGCATTCCCATCTCAACGAACCAGGTAGTTACCAACGAAATTGCATTCATAATTATCAATTATCAATTACTAATTGTTAATTAACAATGTGAGCAGCGTTAGCTGCGAACAAATCCGTTTGTTAAAAAATATGAACCAACTCAAAGGGAAACTCATTGCATTCGAAGGCATCGACGGTGCCGGCAAATCGACGCAGATTCGGCGACTTTCTGAGTGGCTGCAGTCGCAGGGCATTGAAGATATCTGTGTGACTGCAGAGCCCACAAAGGGTTATTTCGGTCGTCAGATTCGCGAAGCCAAAGAGCGATTGTCGCCTAAAATTGAACGCCAGCTCTTCGTCGATGACCGCAAGGAACATCTCGTTTCTTGCATCTTACCGGCAATTGCGCGCGGCGCTGTTGTGCTCACGGACAGGTATTTTTACAGTTCGATTGCGTATCAGGGCACCAGGCGCGATGCGTTCGATCATGATCCTACGTTTGAGGAACTGTGCGCACTTCAGGATGAAATCGGCGAATACAATCGTTTGTTTGCGCCCGAAGCCGACATCTTGGTTTATGTTCGCCTCGATGTCGATGTTGCGCTCGAACGCATGAAAAAAGGCCGAAAGTCACTCGATCCTTTCGAAAAACGCCAGACCCTTGTCGATGTCGCCAATGCTTTTGATAGAGTGGCCGCAAGCCATCCGCATGCCATCATCGTCGATGGTTCGCAATCCCCCGAAGACATTACCGATACAATCATTCGGTCTATTCAGGCCATTTAGAGCATGATTCAAGCACATGTCACATCACCGGGGGTTCGTCTCGATGTCTTTGTTGCAGAACAGAATCCAGATTGGCCCAGGGCACAAATCCAGCGCGCCATCGAGTCCGGTGAAGTATTGGTGAACGATCGGCCATGCCTGAAATCGGGAAAAAAACTCCTTATATCCGATGTCGTTTCATGGAATGCTCCTGAGAATCATGACACCGGTGAAATCATTCCGCAGGAAAACATCGAATTTCGAGTGTTGTACGAAGACGAACATCTTCTCGTGATCGACAAACCTGCATGTTTGGTCGTGCATCCGGGGGCCGGTCATCGCGATGGCACGCTCATCAATGGGATTCTGGCCAAATATCCCGAAGTCGGGCAAGTCGGGGAATCGGATCGTCCGGGGATTGTGCATCGCCTCGACGCCGAAACGAGTGGGCTTTTGCTCATTGCACGCAGTCAGCACGCTTACGAGAATCTCACGTCGATGTTTGCAAAGCACGAAATTACGCGCCAGTACTGGGCAATATGCTTTGCACCCAAATTGCCCGATGCGGGCAGGTTCGACACACCTTATGGGCGCCACCCCACGCAGCGCGTCAAGTTCTCGTCCAGATTTGACGCTGAAAAACGCGCGATTACGAATTATCGCGTACTCGATAAAAATGGGAATGGATTTGTTTTGGTAACTTGTCTATTAGAGACCGGGCGGACGCATCAGGTGCGCGTACACCTGAGCGAACATGGTGCCCCCATCCTGGGGGATTCGCTCTATGCCCCCGACAAGATTGCCAGACATAAGGCGATATCGAGACTCGCTTTGCACGCAGGAAAGCTCGAATTTAAACACCCAATTCGGGAAACGCTCTGCCAATTTGAGTCACCATTCCCGGCTGATTTCTGCCACGCCCTCGAAACACTTCATTTGTCTGCAACAGATTTGTCGTAACTTTTGGATGTTGGCATTATTAACTCATCACTCATCACTAAAACCGCGAAGGTTGTTAGGCCTGAGCAAATCCGTTTGTAAAAACTTCAATTCCTAACGGATATACCAAATATACTATGAGTTCTTCTCTCAAAAAGAAAGAGTCCATCTCCGGGTTTGGTGTTGTGATTCACGACATGCAGCGCTTTGCGACCATTGCCAATGTGCTGCGCAAATTCGGGTTTGGCAATATTGTGCGCGTCATTCGTGATGGTGCGCAGTTCGAATCCTCGAGCGAGTTGCTCAATACATTCAATGATTCGTCTGATGATTTGGCCCCCAAAATCCGGGCGACGATCGAAGAATTGGGGACGACCTACATCAAGTTTGGTCAGATGCTCTCTACGCGCTATGACCTGCTGCCGCCGAATTTCGTCAAAGAACTCGAAAAACTTCAGGATAGTTCGCCAAAGATGGATTTTGAAACTGTCGAAGGCATTCTGAATGACGCTTATGAAGATTATCACAAGGTTTTCGAGACGATCGAAGAAGACCCGATAGGTGCTGCTTCGATTGCCCAGGTACATCGTGCTGTTCTGAAAAATGGCGATCACGTCGTCGTCAAAATTCAGCGTCCGGGATTGCTGCCGCTCATTCGCAGTGATATTGACATTCTCAATGTCATTGCCAAAGCGCTCGATAGCAATATCGAGGAAATCAGCTATTTCGATTTGCCCGCACTCATTGCCGAGTTCGAACGTTCTATCATTGCGGAACTCGATTTTAAAAATGAGATGCAGAATATCGAGTATTTTATCGAGCATTACAGCGATCATCAGATGATCGTCTTCCCAACGCCCTATCCCGACATTTCGCGTCACAATATTCTCGTGATGCGCGAACTCCTCGGGCAGAAAATAACGACGGTCACGCCCGATACCGAAAAAGCCCACGAGATGGCCGATGCCATTCTCAACATTGCATTCGATATGGTTTTTAAGGAAGGCGTTTTTCATGCCGATCCTCATCCTGGCAACGTCTTTGCCATGCCCGATGGTAAAATTGGACTGCTCGACTTTGGGCTAGTCGGCAAGTTCTCTGTTCAGCAGCGATCCGAATTTACCCATCTCATCATGGGCGTGCATTTCGGTGATTGCAGAGCCATTGCACGAATCCTGCTCTCCCTCGGGCATCCCACAAAGCGCGTCATCCTCAAGGATCTCGAAGCCGAAATATCGACAATCCTGCAAAAATACTACGTCACCTCGCTCAAAAAGATCGATGTGGCTGCATTTGCCGCAGAATTCGTCGCTGCCGGGCAAAAGTTTGCGGTTCAGATCCCCTCCGAATTTACCAACGCCGTTCGCGCGCTCATCAATGTCGAAGGCATTATTCAATACCT
Source organism: Myxococcales bacterium UBA4248 (assembly GCA_002395385.1). Taxonomy (GTDB): domain Bacteria; phylum Myxococcota_A; class Bradymonadia; order UBA4248; family UBA4248; genus UBA4248. Next base: position 26,760 of record DGWW01000313.1, on the reverse strand, counting down.
CAATCCGAATCTCGATATCGTTAAGACACTCGCTCAGTTTGCCGAAAAGCTCTTTTTGGGCAATGTGCAATCCGGAAACTTGATGAACGTAGCCCTTCGTTCAGGGTTATCTCTTTCGGAATTTTGCAGTTCTGCGCCATCGCAGATTACACAAATCATGCAGGATCTCGAACATGATGGGTTGTCTGTTCGCATTCCGGACAATATCAACAATCCTATGCTCAACGGGCTCAACAGCATGACGACGCGTCTGTGCCTCTCTTTGATGCTGATCGGGCTGACCATCGCACTTGCTCTCATTTCGGGCAAGCATCCCGTACTGTTCGATATTGTATTTATACTGGATTTACTTTGGTGTATCGTACTCGTGAGCTGGCATATTCAGCTTCGCACAAATAGAGCTAAATTTCGAATTAATCCGATGCTGAAAAGGATGAAACGAAGGAAAAAATGGTTTTAACGAATGCGTAATGCAGAATTAGGTTTAAAAATCAAAGTGTGACACAGAAACGAACGATTCTTCATTCCGAATTTCGAATCCACAACGGGGTTTTCATGAAAAAACTGACTTTCTTAATACCACTCATGCTCATGGGGTGTGAGGCTTCTTTGGGTGACAAATGCGACACTTCCAATGACTGTCCAAGCGGTATGATTTGCGATACTGACTCCCCAAGTGGTTACTGCATTGTGGTCAATTGCGAGGGCGACGAAGAATGTCCCGACAATGCGGTCTGCGTTAAATTTACCCAATCCATCAGCTATTGCCTTAAAAAGTGCAAGTCCAAAAGCGACTGCCGCAGTGGCTATGCATGCCGCGATGATATTGGTGACCAAAAATTCTGCTATGTGGAGGCTGACTATCCATACGGTCGCGACGAAACCAATCAAATCGATTTTATCCCCCCCGAAGAATCTGGTTTGGAACAGTCCGGCAACGAAGAACCTTCGGGTGATGATGGCAATTCAGAACCATAAGCCCTTGCCCGTATATTTTTCTGCGTTTTGTATATTTATGTTTTGAACCAGGCCTATTGGCTGCGCCAATACGGCCTGCGATCGCCGCTATTGCATACGCGGCGCTTTTTATTTAGGCTATGTTAAACCAGTGGGAATATGAAATTTGCTTATAGTGTAACAGTTCAGCCTGTATGCTCTTTCAGAAGCTTAGGGGATGAACCATTACAAGGCATGAGGCAGAAGTAGTTCAGACACAAAGCTATGTATGTTTGTAGAAATCACACTATCCCCCAAAGAATACTTTCTAATGCCTGATGCCAGATGCCAGATACCTGGTGGGACTCACCACAAGTCCTTTAGATTACAACATAGGGCTGAATCATTACATTTTCTGGCATGAATTGACATACAGAACTATCATGGATGGACTGAATATGTTAGTATATAAAATGAGTGAAGTGGGAAACGGATAATCGTATATCGAGAATGAATAATGGAGAGGGCGACATGAAGAGGAGCTATTTGTTTTTATTGGCAACAGCTTTGATATTGGCTGTTATTCCCGGATGCAATGAAGACAGCGTCAATCATGCCCAGCCGCCAACCGTAGATGACCCCATTGGCAGCCCTGTTCCCGAGGACGTTTGTGATCCGCAGTGTTCGGAATCAGAAGAATGCATTGAGTCGAGCTGTCAGCCAAAAGAAGATTTGTGTGACGGAAAGGTCTGCTCGCAGGATGAACAATGTGTTCAGGATGATTGTGTTCCTATTACTGTCGTCGATTGTTCGCCAGAATGTACGGATGGCAACGAGTGTATCCATGGTGTGTGTGTGCCCATTGTACCGGATGATCCTTGCCTCGATAAACTATGCCCGGATGGCGAGGAATGTAACAATGGCGAATGCTACCCATTGCCAAAACCAAGCTGTGGCGAGGAAATTTGTTTGGATGATCAAATCTGCCATCAAGAACACTGCATCGATCCAACGGATTTATGTGGGGATACCGTATGTCCTGACACTCAAAAATGTATAGAGAACACGTGTGTGGATAAAGATGATTGTGACAACAAAAACTGTGAAGAATCCACCAGATGCGTTTTAAATGAAAATAAGGAAGGTGTCTGTCTGGAAGAGGCCTGTATAGAAAACGATGCGCCCAAAGTTTGTGGTGAGAATCTGGTATGCAAGGCTGGCCTGTGTGTAGATACCAATTGCGAAGACGGTACCATCGATGAAAAAACGGGCAAATGCACCATCCTCCTCAAATCCATTGAACTTGCCCCAGCGGAATCCGTTCTGCTATTGAATTCTTCGATGGAACTCAAAGCCACGATAGTGCCTGCAAATGCAACTAACCGCCAATTAGTATGGGACATAAAAAATGTATCCGACTACGGCCGTGAAGACGCTATCAATACTCTGGTTCAGATGACCTCAAAGGATGCGGTCGCCCAAATCAAAAGCATTTCCATTGGGGCTCGAAAAGTCGAAGTGACTGTATCCTCGAAGGAGGACAGTACAAAATCTGCCAAGGCGGTAATTGAGTTAAAACCTTATACTTTTTATACATTCCCATACGATAAAAACGGAAAAGTTACAAAAGATATTTTAAAATGTAATCAGTACGGCACGTCAACTACCCGGGTTTTTAACCATGATTTATATACAGAATATGTCTATCCTGTCATGCTGAAGAGTGGTTCCAAAGTTTATGGCACACGCGCAAGCGTCGTTGCTGCGGCCCGTTTTCTGACACTGCAGTTCCCATATTTCTTGTATTATTATGATAATGTCCAGAATGTATCTAAATGCCCGACAGAGAGCCACTATGTATGGTCGAGTGGAACGCTGGCTTCAAAAGGACAGGATGTCAGGATATTTGGTTTGAATTTAACTAAAAATGCATACAATAGTTATGAAAGTGGTGAAGAACATATCGTCAAAACAGATGTCGTTCCCTGGTCTTGTGACTTTCCGAACAAGAAAGCTCAATGTAATGGTTCAACGACGACAGATAGTAGCGGCAACACTGTGTCCAGACCCAATGGACTTGCGTGCTCGGGGTTCGTTGCCTGGGCTTTTAGAAATGGCCGATTTTATGTAGGTGACTGGTGGACGCATGTCTTTGGGCCGGATCTCGCTAAAAGTCCTGATAAAGATAAATTATGCAAAAATAGCAGTGGTAAAATTATTCGGAACTTTTATTGTGAAAATATTATTCACGGGGTAAGCCCGGACAGAGCAATAGCCTTTGCAAATCCGAACAACAAACATGACTATGCACATTCTAAATTAAAGCTAATCAATGATGAAAAAGACTATGTTAAGGTTTCGACATTAACTCAGGAACAATTAAAAAATATCAAGGCAGGAGATCTGCTTTGGCATAAAGGCCACATTGCAATGATTATTGGTATCGATCGCAAGTCGGATGATACAGATATATATGTCGGTGAAGCATCGGCAAGAGGCAATTCTGTCGTTAAATATACGTTTAATCAATTAAAGAATTGCTCCAAATGGTCGACGCCTCCTCGACCAGACCTGGTCTGCAATGAGGGTTCAACAGATCCGGATAAGAAGGATCTTCAATCCTATGTCATAAAAATGGATAATGTGTATAATTATTATTCCAAATCTAACGGTCTGCCCGAAGATGGGAATACTTATAAATATACAGATATGTGGCCCAAATAATCAGCCAAAGTCCTTTAGATTACAATATGGGCTGAATCGTTACGGAGCCCCCCAGGGCTGTCGAGTTCTAAAATCACTTGACTTTATGGAAATCGCCAAAAGCTTGATGATTGCTTGGTATTAGCCCTGAAAGGGCGAGCAGATTA
>DGWW01000313.1:0-22878 GCA_002395385.1 Myxococcales bacterium UBA4248 | reverse complement strand
GGGGGGGGGGGGCGTTAGCGCAACCCAGGGAAAAGTGTTTATCTCCAATATATTAGCCCTGAAAGGGCGACAGGAAAGAATCAACAAAAAATGGAACTCGACGGCCCTGACGGAGCACCCTTATTTCAAGTTAGGTAGCCTGCAAGATGTCAAGATGTGATGTTTGTTGTGGCCTTGCCGCGACTGAGCAAAGGCTGCCGCGTATCGCAGATAGCGGCAGTTGCGCGCCGTATGTGCCGTCGGCACATAGGTGCGCAGGTGGGCGTATGCGCGCAAGCGCATAGCCCTGCCCATAAAATCGAAAAAAAAATCCTCTTACCATTGAGTCTAACTTAAACGAGTGCTAGTAAATCGTGCCTTTTCGGTCGGAGTGGAAAGGCATGGAGAAGGAAAATGTTAAAAAAATCCCTCATGATTGCTCTGTTTGCCAGTTGCGTTCCCCTGATGGTTTCGTGTGATGCCGGCCAATGCCCGGACTGTGAAAAGGTCGATTCGGAGCTCGCAGAAATTGCCGCCAAAAGGCTGCCGATTATCAATGGTACCCGTGTTACGGGGGATGATTATCTTTCGACGGTTGCGCTTGTGATGCACTATAGCGGCAACTACAATTCCGTTTTTTGTACGGGCACGCTCATTACTCCCAACTATGTGCTTACAGCAGGGCACTGCATTGCCAACTGTAAGGATGACGATCCCATTGAGCCCTATCGGCCTGTCATGCGCGTTGCCATTGGTCAGAGTGAGCAAACGATACGCCAAATCTACGAAATTGCGTCATTCCATAAGCATCCCAATTTTGTGTGTTCATCTACGAACATAGAGCACGACATTGCGATTCTAAAACTTAAAGAGCCAGTGCCGCTTTCGGTTGCTACACCGACCCTGCCAATGCCGAAAGTGCACGATATCACCAAAGCAGAAGTGGATGGTGCCGGCGGGGTGACTGCTACGACTGTGGGATTCGGCAAAACGGATGCCAACAACGATATGTCCTCGGGGACTAAATTTAAAACCTCCTATAAAGTGTATGCCTATTGTCCCGCAAAAAAAGCCGAACGGAGTAGAAATTGCGATGGCTGGTATACGTCCAATACCGGTTTTATTTACTTTAACGATTCTTCTACTGGAACTTGCCAGGGCGATTCGGGAGGTCCGACTTTCTTTACGCGTGACGGTATGGAATTTGTAGGCGGCGTAACGAGCTATGGCTATGAAGATTGCGAGTTTCTTGGGGCCGTCACGATGGTCAGCGATCATTATGATTTTATTGCAAGTATCGTAGATGACCTTGCTGCTGCTGACCCCGAGGATTGTACCAACAAGGTCGATGATAATGGGGACGGGCGCATTGACTGCCAGGATCCCTATTGCTTTGTGTTGTCAGAATGTGTTCCGGAAGATTGTTATAATAATAAGGATGACAATGACAACGGTCTGAGCGATTGCGACGATCCGCAATGTTCTGAAGTCACACGCTGTTTGCCAGAGGATTGCAGCAATGGCATTGATGACAACGAGGATGGCATTATCGATTGTAACGATGCCGAGTGTAAACAACTTAAAATTTGTCAGCCCGAAGATTGTAAGAATGGTGTGGACGATAATGACAATGGCCTTGCCGACTGTGACGATCCCGAGTGCAGCGGTCTAAAGATATGTGCTATTGAAATATGCAATGATGGCATCGATAACAACGAGAATAATCTCCTCGATTGCCAGGATCCGCAGTGTTCGTCCCAAATCATTTGTCAGCCCGAAATTTGTAATGACAGTGTCGATAATAATGCGAATGGTTTTATCGACTGCCTGGATCCGCAATGTTCAATGGACATCCATTGCCAAATTGAAAACTGCCAGAATGACATCGATGATAATGCCAATGGCCTCATTGACTGCCAGGATCCGCAGTGTGCTGCCGCGCTTAAGTGTCAGCCTGAGATTTGCAACGATCAAAAGGATAATAATGGTGACGGTTTGATGGATTGCGGTGATCCTCAATGTGCTGATTCTGAACTTTGTGTTGTGACCCCTAAATCTTCATCCGACTCGTGTTCCGCCAGCCCAAAATCGCCGCTTTCATCGGGTGGTTTGGCATGGATTGCTCTTTTGGGGGGCTCGGCGGGGATGTTGTGCCGCAGACGCCGAAATCACACACGCCCAAATGACTGACAGTGGGGCATGCCCCACTGTCAAAAAAGCCGCGATTCTTTGACTGACAGTGGGGCAGAATCGTGACGCTTATTCAGCTGGCTCAGTATCTGTCGGGACGACTTCTGTCGTATGACTGGACAGAACATTTTTATACAAAATAATGGCACCCAGCATAAAAATGACGACAATCAATACGTAAATTAGGATGCGCATGACTTTTTCGTCGCGAGCCTGTTCATCTTCGTTGAGGCGCTTCATTATCTGAGCTTTCCATACCTCCGGGGAGAGCTCGTATTTGTGGTCGGGATTGTTTTTGTACAATTCGACTGCCGAGAACTCTTCTGACTCTTCGTCATCCTCTTCGTAATCCTCCTCGGGCACCAAAGGTTCATTTGGCCCTTCGGCTTCCAATGCCTCGTTGATTTCTGAATCATCAATGGACAGATTGAGCAAAGCCTCGTCCTCGGCCTGCTGAAGCCTGGCGAATTCTTCATCGCGCTGTGCTTCTGCGAGCAATTCCTGTTCGCTGTAGATGGTGTCCTTTTGTACCCGGCTGTTGGCTGTTTGCAGGTGTTCATTCGATTTGGCAAGATGTGCTTCGACGACGTCTCTCGAATAATGCTTGTATTCTGCAGTGGGCGCATAAAAAACGCCCGAGGCGTGCGGCGTCAGATGAACTTCGCTTTGAGAAATCCCCATCCTCTGAGAAAAGTCCGCCAAGATGGCTTCTTTTTGTGCCTGAATTCTCGCCTGTTCTGAGAGTGCTTTTGATGAGGCACTGCTGCGTTTTTCTTCTGAATTTTTCTGTTTTGCTCTTGCCCGTTTTTGGGTATCGGCACCTATGTATGGGCTATTTTGAAGGAAAAAGACGGCACTGGGGGTCGCTTCTTCACCGGGTTCATAGACATTCTTTTTTTGTGGATAAACACTTGAGAAAGATTCGCGTTCGTCCAGATCTACATTGGTTTTCTCGATATTTTGAGGCGAAACGAGTGCCCGTTTGATTTCTGCGCTGCTTGCGCCGCTATGAATCCACGTACTTAGCGGGACTTCCTGGTCTTTGTCCCTGGGTGCACGTGCGCATTCCACGATGAGCGATTCATCCAGCAACCTTCGGACAATTTGCATGAGCAGCATTTCATCCAGATTGAGCGTATCCATGATTTCTTCAAATGTTCGCTCACCATCAAAATGCTGGATGATCTGCCTCACCTGTCGTGGCAAATCCCGATAGACGCGTTCATATTCGAGGCTGTTGATGCGATAAATCACCTGAAGTTGGTGGTTATCTCCAAAAATGTCGTGAAAGAAACCACCAGTGCGAACGACGATGGAAATGAATTGATTCTGATCACACTCGAGTGGATTTTCGAGTGCCCAATCGGGCAGTCTGACTTTCGGTTTTATGTGATGAACTGCGGGAAAAACTCGCCACAATGCACCGACAGCGGTTTTCTGTATTTTTCTTCCGACGCGGACACCGGCAATGGTTCCACGTACAAAGTAGAGATCTGCATCGACATGTTTGGCTTTAAAGTGAACGAGCCCAGTAAATCGTTCATCGGTCAGGGTTTGCATGCGCTGTGCAAAATCGAGTTCATCGACGGTCGTCTCCTGCCCCGGGAGCGTCACTTCACGTTCGAGTATCAGTTTGACTCTGGTGAGTAATTCTCTGAGTCGTACAGGTTTAAAGATGACATCATCGATGGGAATGTCGATGCTCCATTGCCGAAGCCGATTGGAGTGGGAATCGATGATTAAAATGCGCCTGCAATAAGCCAATGCAGGCTGGTCGAGGAACTTTCGGGCCTGTATGCATTGGCTTTCTTCGAGGTTGATGAGGAGGCAGTTGGGGGTCTTTTCGAAAGGGAGGATGTCGAAGAAATCAGACACTAAAACGCGGTATCCCTGACGTTGAAATGCCGAAGTGAGGATGCGTTCGATACTGGGCTGGCAACCCACAATCAAGACTGTTTGTTCTGAGCGCATGTTTTTCTCCATCCTATCCATTTTCCTTAGCGTAAGGATTTCATTTGGGCGCCTTCGGAAAAAAAGCTTCGAGGGAAGGATTATAAAACAGCCTTAAAAAAAGCCAAAAAAAAAGACGCTTTAAAGCGTCTTTAATGCGAGAAGGGGGACTTGAACCCCCACCCCGTCTTTTATCGGGACTAGCACCTCAAGCTAGCGCGTCTACCAGTTCCGCCATCCTCGCATGATGGTTATTTATATTTAAAGAAAGGATGCGAGAAGGGGGACTTGAACCCCCACCCACGCTTTTATGTGGACTAGCACCTCAAGCTAGCGCGTCTACCAGTTCCGCCATCCTCGCTTTCTTTAAAGTGTTCGCGCAATTGCTCACGTCGAACGGCGCGCCTTATACGGGATTTTAGATGGGTTGTCAATACATTTTTATCGTCAAAAAGTTGAATTAGTTACAACTCAGCCTGTATGCTATTTCTGAAGCTTAGATGTTGAATCATTACAAGGCAGGAGGCAGGAGTGGTTCAGACACAAAAATTTTTTTTTGGAATCATACCATTTCCCAAAGAATTCTTTCTGATGCCTTCTGCCTGCAGCCTTTTGCCTGGGTTGACTTAGCTTCAGTCCTTTAGATTAAACCATGGGGCTGGATTGTTACGCTTTTGGAAGTTTCATTATTTTACAGGCAACAGCATGTTTCCTATGAAATGTATTCACAGCTATGAGCTTTGAGTTATCAGCTATCAGCTGAATTCATATCGACGTTGGTTAAACATCGCTAATTAAAATATTGCCCCTTTAACGCTAAAAATGGCAGTATAAAGAGGGGTTGTCTCTTTATGCGGTTAAGGTTCGAATTCGGCATGACTCAATACATCAAATTTGCTTCATTACTGCTGGTTTGTGCATCGTTGTGGGGATGCGATACCGTGGCAGAACTCACATTTCAGGATGAACAGATTATCGAAGCAGTGCCGCTCGGGCTCGTTCAACCAGCATGCAGCACACAAAAACCTGCGGATGCCGTTTTTCGCTTTAGTGTTTTGACTTCGTTTGACCATGCGTTGATGCCAGGTGTTCGGTATTCTGCGCTCGAAGATTATCTGACACCGGGCAAGAATTTTAAAGCGAGTCATATTTCGTTTGCGGATGGTTGGTTTTTTGTCGTCAATACGGGGGCTGAGGATGCCGTCTGTGAATCGGAACAGGACTGTATCGAAGGGGCATCGTGCCTCTCACCGGACGAAATGGGGCTGGCTCAGTATTACTATCCGCCCCATAAGTTTTGTGTTTTCCCGACGACGATTACGGTCAATTCTGATCCTGCTTTTACCCATTATCGGACGAATCCGCAGACGGGGAATGCGCTCGTTTCGAGTCAGTCGAGGGATGGGCGTTCATTTGCATTTGCTCTCGACAATTCGGCATCCCTCGATGGCAGCCAGGAAACGGGCATTCCCGATGCTTCGCTGGCAACTGATCCTTGGCAGTACCGCAAAGTTGGGCTCAATCTCTTTATGGATGCACTCGATGCTTCGCAAAGGTACGAGTTTTCGGCGCATTTTGCCAATGGTATCGGGACAAATGGTGTCTATGATGCCTCCGAGAGCTGGATGCGGACTAAGGCGGTCTGGAATTCAACCGTCATGGAGAGCTATCCCTCTCCGAGTGGCTATTCGCCAATCTGGGAAGCGGCATCCGCTGCGCTTCAAAAGCTGATAGAAACGGGCAATGCCGGGTATGCCAAATCGCTCATTGTCTTTACCGATGGTGAGCCTAATGAGAGCGATACGGCCTACGAGAACTTTAAGCGCTATTTGGCGATGGCTTCTACTATGCCGATCTATTGGCTTGAGCTGACATCGAAGCAGCCCACCAAAGAATATGGCGACGCTGTTGCGTCAGCCTGCGGCGTCCATTACCTCTTTGACAATCCCGTTTTTATGTCCAAAATAATGCAGAAAATAGCGATCAATTCGGAATCTCACTGGGATGTCGATATTGCGTTTTCTGCCAATCTCCCCTCAGGACATCTCTATAAACTTGCGACGACGGCCGTTATCCAGGTCGGAAAAACAGCCGTTGCTTTCGAAGCGCAGCGCCTCAATGAAGAAACCGATACCATCGATTATCGACTGGTTTTATCCAAATAATGAGATGTAAGATGAAACCAGTTCAATTTCGCCTCAGCTTTTCAATTCTTTGGTGCTGTTTGGTCGCACTGATTGCCTGCCTACCGCTGAATGCCTTTGCGCAGGAAGCCATTTCGCTCGACACCCAGGAAGCCACGCTGTCTCCGATGGATAGTGCCCATGAAAAAGCGCTTGCCGTCATTGAACCACGTCCATTCACCAAGGCCGGGCGCGGTGAAATTTCCGTAGGAATCGGCACCATCGCAAGTGATATCTTCCTCGTCTACATGCCCGTCACTTTGCGCGGTGCCTATCATTTTAAAGAATGGGTCTCGCTCGAACTGAGCGCTTCTTTTATGGGATGCTTTAGCGATGAGGTCGGGGAGGATCAGACACGTGCCGGGAAACAGAAGTGCATGCGTTTTCTGACGCCATCCTACGATAAATTGACCGGAAATGAGGCTGATTTAACCCAACTGCGTTCACTGACCCTGCAAGAATACCAGACAGCCCGCATCGAACTGAATCCTGTATTCTCAGTTTTTATGGGAAAATTCGCACTCGCCAATCGCGCAATAGCCCACTTCGACTTGAATCTGACTGCGGGGCTTGGCGTGCTCATTGTCGAAGCGCTCAAACGAGGAGATGTCGGCAAATTCGAGACCAAAGCATCGTTCGAAGGCAATCTGGGGCTTGGAGTGCGCTTCGTTTTCCTCGATTTTGTCGGGCTGCGCATCGATTTCCGCGAGTATCTTTTTGGCAAACAACGTGACAAAGGGTTGGGGACAGCCTCCGAATTCACGCTTGGCGTTTCTTTCTTGCTCTAAAAGGATGGGAAAATGAATCATTTCATCGCAAAAATTGCCTGTCCTTTGATGGCTTGCTTGATATTGCTTGGGTTTGCACCATGTGCATTTGCCGATCCCATCGACGACGATCTCAATGAGGTCTGGACGACCCAGAATGTGCCTGCACAGACGGGAACGCCCGTTTTTTCTGCTGCAAATCGCTTTGAACTCGCTCTCAATATCGGCATCATTCCTACCGATGATTATTACAATTATTTTCCCATTTCGGTCGATGTCCACTATCGGTTTACGGCTATGTGGGGTGCCATGATCCGCGGGTCGATATTGATGGCGCACAGCGATACGACGCTGTCGGAGTTTATGGCCAAACACCAGGATACGATCGAAACGAAGATGCTCGGTGATGAACAGCGCGGAGATCTCGAGTTTCTGGCGACGTTCCACCCTGTCTATGGCAAATCGACGGTCGAAGCCTTTAATCTGACGCATTTCGACTGGGGGATCTTTGCCGGTGTTGGGATGGTTTTCTCGAATTCCGTCAACAAGTCGCATACGTCGGTCGATCTAAAAACGCATGCCCAGGGTATCTTTGGCACCGATGCCCATATTTTCTTTCTCGACTGGCTGGCACTTCGACTCGAAGCGTCCCTGCGATTTTATCACGCTCCCACGCAATGGCTCGTGCCATGTACGTTTTCTGTCGGCGTGAGTTTCTTCCTGCCGGAACTTTAATCAGGAGGAATGAACATGTTTACAAAACTCCGCCTGCGTTTATCCGTGATTGCATTTGCTGCTTCCTGCCTGCTTTTCCCAGTGGGGGCTTCGGCACTCACTGTTCAGGAAATCATCCTGATGTCCCAACAGGGGGTTTCCGAAAATGTCCTGGTCAATATCATTCAAAATGCCGATCAGATCCCGGAATTGACCGATGCAGACTATCAAAAGCTGCGCGACGCCAACATTCCCGAAAAAGTCCAGAATGCCATTGCACAGCGTGCACCGCAGACCACGGTTTCTGCTCCGGCACAGGCAGTGGCAGAACCCGCACCGGTTCCTGCAGATCCAGAGCCTGCAACAGCACAGGTACCGCCTGGGGACACGACCTCGACTCAAGTGCCGTCAGAACCGGCTTCTTCCGAGCCTGCTGCACAGGTCGAGCCTGCCGTTTCGTCTGTTCCTGTGCCTGCCGAAAACGAGTTAGACGCAACCGAAAATCCTCCGCAAAATGATGAGGAAAATGCGCAGCTTACGCCGCAAACCATTGGTGACAACACGATACTGGCACCTGTCGAATCCTCCAATGTTCCGCTCGTCTTTAGGAAATTCTTCGAAGAAGCCTACGAAACCTATATGGTACAATCTGAAGTTGCCCGCAGGTATGCCAAACTTCAGGACGAAACCGCATCCGAACGTGCTTATGATGCCGAAGTACCCAAAGTGTATGCCTGGCGCCATCAGATTCCTACCAAACCCGTGGCTTCTCTCGAATCCTGTCTCGCTCTGAACGAATCGCTCAATCCGCCGGTCGATACGCTCCTCGGTGCGGCTTCTAATCAATGCATTGGATTTGCACTCAAACAACTTGGAGCACCAGCAATGGCGGCGGTTTACCTCGACAGAGCTTTGCAGTCCAAAGCCAAAGTTCAGGATTTTTCGCAGACACTGACGGCATTTTTGCAGGTCGCCCATACCGCCAGTTATACGACGACCGATCCCCAGGCCATCAAGGCACATGAGGCCGATGTCACCGATGCCGACCGAAATGCATTCCTCTATTTTATAGGTTACAGTCTGGTTTACGGTCCTTCGCCGGATGTCAATATTGCCACACAACTATTGCAAAGTGTTACCAAAGGCTCGCTCTATTATCCTCGTGCACGTTTGCTTTTGGCAACACTCGCCGTTCGTGCGCCTGAGTATAAATTCAAGACGGCAGCTGAATATATTCAGTCTGCACTCGATGAACTCCAATTGATCGAAGGGAATGAGGCATACGAACTGACCAATACGGCATGGCTCTCTCTTGCACGCATTGCCTACGAAAATCATGCTTTTGATGCGGCCGATTCGTTCTATCGCAAAGTCGATGTCAACAGTCATCATCTTAAAGATGCATTGCTCGAAGATGCATGGGGACAGCTTTTTGCCGGCAATCATGGTAAAGCCCTTGCACTGACGCACGCACTTAGGGCACCGATATTTGCCAAAGCCTGGTTGCCCGATTTGCTGCTCATCGAAGCCGGTGCCTTTATTGGCCTTTGCCGCTACGATTCGGCACGTCAAGCACTCGATGCGCTGCATGCACTGATTGAGGATGCCAATCAGCTCAAAACCTATATGGCACAAACACCTGCGCGCGATTTCTACAATCAGATCATTCGTCACGCTGAATCGGACGAGTATTCACCCATTCCTGATTCGATTTACAAACGCGTAATTAATGATGCGACTTTCCGCACGCTGCATCAGTCGATTCGGCAGCTCACGATTGAGCGGAACAATCTGAGCCAGTACGTCAGCTCGAATTTCACTTCCTGGCCCAAACTGCAGGCGATTTACGACGAACTCATTGCACAGCGTCAGCAATACATGGCCACTGTCGTTGCAAACATTTACGACAAAACGCTCTCGGAGATTCATGCGATCGACATTTCGACATCCCAGATTTCCATCGAAATCCGACTGGCACTGCGAAAATACGAAGCCGAATGTCTTAAAATTGTTGCGGGTGGTGGCAAATGCGATATGGGGCCCGTTCAAACCGAACCGGCAACTTTCCAAAAGCGCAGCAATGAAGCTTATTGGGATTTTAAAGGCGAATTCTGGCGCGACGAAATCTGGTTCTACACTTCGGGGTTGACTTCTTTGTGTTTGCAGTAGGCGCTGCTTTTCACCTGCGGTGAATGCGCAGCTGCATTCGGCCTATTTCATACGGCCTCATGGCGCGGCTATCGGTACGATACGCCGCGCTCTTTATTATCTATCTGTAACGATTCCTCATACCCCACCTATTCGTCATGATGTACGCAAAGTCGTGAGACAAGGGCTGAATTGTCACCCGATTCGTTACGATTCAGCCCCTATGCTTGTTTTCTTCGAAAGCTCATACCATTCGTTAATGCATAATTCACAATGATGAATGCAGAATGAAATATCAGACTCAGGGGATTTGGATGATTCTTTGGTTTTGCAAAACCATTCTGCATTCTGAATTTAGAATTATGAATTAAAGAGATTTCAAGTCATTTGGGGAACCAGGAGCATACGCCATGGCTGAACAGTTACCCCGATTCATCTCTTGTTGGATGCAAAGCCTTGAATTTGTGTATACTGATTGGTATAATGCTGTGAACTGTAGCATTTACTGAGTTTTGCTGTCGTTGGACACGTTTGTGCTCAATTGGGTTATCAGGCGATTTTACATCAGATTCAGTTTTAAGACAGAACCCATGATGGTGTTTTTTCAAAGAGGTATCGTATGCGCACGATTGGTTTGTTAATTGGGGTTGTGTTATGTGTTTTGTGCAATTCAGTCTGCTTTGCCGAACAGGTTTACTGGGGTATTGAGTATTGGCAGGAAAACGTCAAGGGATCCAATAATGCTTTGAACAATGGTGAACCCAATAAACTGTATATTCTGAAAGTCGATCTGCAGGCCAAGGGAATACGACCATTTGTGACGCCGGAACTGAACCGCAAAGTCATTACGACGAGCCAATTTGTCGAGACCTACAAAGTGCAGGTTGGCATCAATACAGCATTTTTTGATATTGGCAATACGAATAGAGCCATTGGTTTTTTTGTCAGCAATGGCATTCCCTATAAAGATAATATCCCGAATGATGCCATGCCGACGCTTGGGTTTTCGAAAGACAACCGATATTATCAAGGGGCAGCAAACCGCAGCAAGATGTACAATGCATGTTCAGGCTCTAATGATCTCGTCGTTAATGGTGAAGCCATTGTCTACAACGATAATGTCGAGGTTCATCCGAGAACCGTGGCGGGCATCGATAAATCCGGACGGTATTTCTTTATGATCGTTGTCGACGGACGCTACAGTCAAAGTAAAGGTATGACCCTGACTGCCATTGGCAAGCACATGGTTCGTTTGGGGATTTACAATGGCATCAATCTGGATGGCGGCGGCTCATCGACGATGGTTATCCAGGGCAAGGGCTTGGTGAACCGTCCGGTTGGTGGAACCTATCAGCGGCCGGTTGCTTCTCACCTGGGATTTTTTGCCAATAAAACCTGCTCGCCAAGTGAAGAAGTCTGTAATCGTTATGATGATGACTGTGATGGACTTGTGGACGAAAATGGTGTTTGCCCGGCAGCCGAGGATCCTCTGGTTCAGTCGATGATTTATGATCCACAGAATACCGATATCGACGGGGATGGCATTGCAGATATCTGTGCACGCAGTGCCTCCGGTATACAATGTGCATTCTCGAAATCGGGAAATCTGACGACAATCAAGAATGTTTTGGATTTGAGCGATGCCAGCGGCTGGAATGATTCAACAAATTATGGGACGATTCGATTTGCAGATTACAATGGTGATGGGCGCGCCGATCTGTGTGCACGTGATAATTCTGGCGTAAAATGCTGGATGTTCAATGGAGAGAAATTTGATCAGTCATCCGAAACGATTCCAATGTCGGATGCGGACGGATACAACGACGCCAAATACTATTCGACGATAAGGTTTGCCGATATTAACGGCGATGGCCGGGATGATATGTGTGCACGGTTTAAGGATGGATTCCGGTGCTATCCAGCCGTCGATAATGGTTGGGGGACAGCCATTGCACTCGGCGATATGTCAGATGCCTTGGGCTGGGATAAACCGCAATATTATTCGACGATTCGAATGGGGGATATCAACGGCGATGGCAAAGCAGACGTCTGTGCACGCGCGATGAAACGATTCCAGTGCTGGCTTTCGGAGGGGGACAAATATGCGCCATTTTTCTCTCCTGCCGAATGGAGTGACCAGAAAAAATGGAATCAGCCGGAATATTACGAAACGATACGATTGGCCGATATCAACGGCGATCATAAGGCAGACCTCTGTGCGCGGGATTCCGAAGGCCTCGTCTGTTATTTGTCACAGGGAACGAGCATGGGAGAAGCTATTCGCGGACCCGCATTGTCGGACAAGAATGGCTGGAATGATTACGACAATTACTCGACATTCCGGTTTGGCGATATCAACGGCGATGGGATGGATGATTTCTGTGCACGCGCAAATGCCAAGTTTTCTTGCTATTTAGCGACTGGAACTGGGTTTGGAGAGAACGTATCGATTGCCGATATGAGTGACGACAAGGGATGGAACCAGAACAGTCAGCACAGAACGATTCGTCTGGGAGATGTCAATGGCGATGGCAAAATGGATATCTGTGGGCGAAGTTCGTCAGGCGTTCAGTGCTATTCCTATAACGGGAGCGGTTTTGATGTTATCTCCGGTCCTGCATTTAGCAATCAATCTGGTTGGGACAAAATCGAATATTACAGCACGTTGCGCATCGGCGGTCCTTTTGTCAAATCGTGTTCACACCAAAAAGAAATCTGTGATCAGATTGACAATAATTGTAACGGCGAAATCGATGAAAATAACGTCTGTTGCGAGCCATCCGAAGAAATTTGTGATGGCGAGGACAACGACTGCGACGGTGAAGTCGATGAGGATGGCGTCTGCTGTGTGACAGAAGTTTGCGATGGCAAGGACAATGACTGCGATGGCGAAGTCGATGAGGACGACGTTTGCTGCGAACCATCCGAAGAGATCTGCGATGGTGAGGACAACGATTGCGACGGCATGGTGGATGAAGATGATGTCTGCTGTGTTACCGAAGTCTGCGATGGTGAGGATAACGATTGCGATGGCATGGTGGATGAAGACGATGTTTGCAATCAGGTTTTCGAAGAATGTACGCCATCCGATGAGATCTGCGATGGCAAGGACAATGATTGCGATGGCGAAGTCGATGAGGACGATGTCTGTCATAGCGGTGACAACGACAATCCTCCAATTCATGAACAAGATACAGGCCAATCCCGCGTCGATGAGGACTGTGGCTGCTCTGTAAAGGGAAGCGGTTCGGCACCGAATCCGCTGATTGCACTATTCTTGCTGGGCGGTTTAGGTTGGTGGCATCGCAGAAGAAGAATTTGATCATCCTCAGGCATTTACGGCGATTAAAAGGGGGGGATCGTAACCTGTCGTCCTGCAAATCGCTTCAATCTCCATTGATAAAACGGATCATTCAATATATCATTAAAATGGACTATTTTTACGTGATATAAGGAGATGATATGCGACAAATCATACAGTTCATTGTTCTTGCGACATGTTTGTTGTCTACGTCAGTCTGCTTTGCTGAACAGGTGTTTTGGGGCATCGACTACTGGCAGGAGGATGTGAAAAGCAATGGCAAACCGAGCAAGATGTTTATTCTGAAGGTCGATCTTCAGGCCAAGGGCGTACGTCCGTTTGTGACTCCGGAACTCAACGGAAAGCTCCTGACGACGAGCAAATTCGTCGATACCTACAAAGTTCAGGTTGGTATTAACACAGCATTCTTCGATATGGGAGGGACGAACAAGGCAATCGGTTATTTTGCCAGTGATGGTGTGCCTTATAGCAACCATATACCGAACGATGGTTACCCGACCCTCGGGTTTACGAAGGAAAACAAGTATCTGCAAGGGATTGATGATCGCCCATCGATGTACAATGCCTGTTCGGGATCTGATGTCATCATTAAAGATGGTCAGGTTGTAGAAAAGAGTGGCAGTTTTTCGACGACGACGCATCCACGGACGGCAGCGGGCATAGACCAGTCGGGACGATTTTTTTACATGGTCGTCGTCGATGGCCGTAAAGAGAGCTGGAGTACTGGCATGTCATTGAAGACACTGGCGGAGAATATGATTCGTCTGGGGGTTTACAATGGCATCAACCTGGATGGCGGCGGTTCCTCGACGATGGTCATCGCCGGCAGAGGGTTAATGAATCGCCCGACGGGGGGGACGAGCCAAAGATCTGTGGCTTCGCATCTCGGTTTTTTTGCGGATGCGGAATGCACTCCGAGTGAAGAAATCTGCAATTATTATGATGATGACTGCGACGGTCTGGTGAACGAGGAAGGCATCTGTGAAGCCACCGAGGATCCATCGGTTCAGTCGATGATTTATGATCCGCAGAGCACTGATATCGACGGCGACGGGATTGAGGATATCTGTGCCCGCGGTTCTGCCGGGATACACTGTGCATTCTCGAAATCCGGGAATTTGACAGAGGCAAGGATTGTTCTGGAACTGAGTGATGGTGCAGGGTGGAACGATGTTTCAAATTATGGAACCATCCGGTTTGCTGATTACGATGGCGATGGCAAAGCAGATCTGTGTGCCCGCGACGATGCCGGCGTTCTTTGCTGGATGTTCGATGGCGAGAAATTCAGCAAAACATCTGAAAAAGTAGCAATGGCAGATGCGGATGGATTCAACGACGTCAAATACTATTCGACCATACGTTTTGCCGATATCAATGGCGATGGCCGGGATGATATGTGTGCACGCTTTAAGGAAGGATTCCTGTGTTATCCGGCAGTCGATAATGGTTGGGGAACCCCGATTCCTCTCGGCGATATGTCAGATGAACAGGGATGGGGAAATCCGCAGTATTATTCGACGATCCGCACTGGTGATATCAATGGCGATGGCATGATGGATGTCTGTGCCCGGGGGGCTGCTGGATTCCGATGCTGGTTGTCGCAGGGTGACAAATTCGAGCCGGATTTTACAGCAACCGCCTGGAGTGACGAGAACGGTTGGAATCATCCGCAATACTACGAAACCATTCGTTTGGCAGATATCAATGGCGATCATAAAGCGGATATCTGTGCCCGCGATGCCGAAGGTATCGTCTGCCATCTATCGCAGGGAACGAGCATGGGCGAAGCATTCCGCGGGCCTGCATTCTCAGATAGAGATGGCTGGAATGATTACGACAATTATTCGACATTCCGGTTCGGCGATATCAATGGCGATGGGATGGATGATTTCTGCGCACGCGCCAATGCACAATTTGCGTGCTATCTGTCGACAGGAACGGGATTTGGCGATGCGGTAACCATTGCGGACATGAGTGACGAAAAAGGATGGAATCAACCCAACCAGTATCGCACCATTCGCCTGGGGGATGTCAACGGCGACCATAAAATGGATGTTTGTGGCCGAAATGCCGAAGGTGTTCAGTGCTATTCCTATCATGGAAGCGGGTTTGATGCGATCCCAGGTCCTGCATTTGGCAACGATTCCGGATGGGGCAATATCGTGTACTACAGCACATTGCGAATCGGTGGCCCTGTCGCTAAGGCATGTTCATTCCAGGAAGAAGTCTGTGACGAAAAAGACAACAACTGCAATGGGCAGGTGGACGAAAACAATGTCTGCTGTGTGCCGACCAATGAAATCTGCGATAATCAGGACAACGACTGCGACGGCGAAATCGATGAAGATAATGTCTGTTGCGTCCCGGAAATCTGCGATAATCAGGACAACGACTGCGACGGCGAAATCGATGAGGACAACGTTTGTTGCGAGCCCTCCGAAGAAATATGTGACGAAAAGGACAATGATTGCGACGGCGAAATCGACGAAGACGATGTTTGCAATCAGGTTCCCGAAGATTGTCAGCCATCCGATGAAATTTGTGATGAAAAGGACAATGACTGTGATGGCAAAATCGATGAGGATGATGTCTGCAACAATGGTGGTGAGGGCGAACCATCTGATGGGACCGTCAAAGCCTATGTCGATGATGATTGCGGTTGTTCGGTGAAGGGAAATGCTTCGACGCCGAATCCACTGATTGCATTTTTACTTCTGGGTGGTTTGGCCTTGTGGCGTCGACGCAGAAACAATCATACACAGCAGCATTAGATGTGATATGTGTTTTTTACAAACGGATTTGTGCGCATCTCTCGATGCTCACGAATCTTAATAAAAGTGAAGGCCGTCAGGCCGGAGCTGATTTGTTTGTAAGAAATCAAAACTACATGATGGTGTGGTATGCACACGAAGAACACAGCCATGTCTTTTTTTTCAACAGTACACAATTACTATGATTTTACGCGCTGTATCCTGTCTTATCTTTGGGATGCGCGCCATCTGACGTTTGAAGAAGCACATGTACGCCGGGCAGCCTGTACGCAGTCGATGCTGGAGGCGTGGCATGTGACGTATGATATTGAAAATCGCGAGGGGCTTACGGCTCGCCGGCCATGCATCTATGTCGCGAACCACTCGGCGATCATCGATCCGATAGTCCTGTGCAGTGTGTTCCCGTATGATGTACGATTTTTGGCCAAACGGGAGGTTTTTCGTGTGCCTGTTTTGCGTGATGCGCTGATTTTGGAACGGCATATTCCCGTAATTCGTGGTGCACATGCGCGCGAGCATATTGACGAATTGAAGGCAGCCGTTTCGACTGCGCTCTCGGAGGGGGCGTGCTGTCTGTTCTTTCCCGAGGGGACACGAACGCATGATGGCAGTTTGGGCGACTTCAAGCTGGGTGCTTTTTTTAATGCGGTACAGAACCATGTTCCCATCGTGCCCATTGCACTCGAGGGCCTGTTTCGTCTCAATCCGAGGTCACAGAAGGGGGTGACTCCCGGGCATGCGGTAATCCATGTGCTCGCTCCGATCGAGCCCCCCGAGGGGGACAATGAACGCGAATGTGCACAAAAACTGGCCGATTTGGCTCATGATGCCATCGCATCGAAACTCGCCTCTTGCGGTCAATAGACTGCTTAGTGAGCAATTTGGCAGACATCATCCAGTCGAGTGCAGTGGCGGCTCGATGTTGCCGCCCCAAGTGAGCGGCGCGGCGTATGAAATAGCCGCGCCTGCGAGCCGTATGGCGCAAAGCGACATAGGCGAGCGACAACTTATTTCTAAATACCAATAATTCTGGTATATTCGAAATGAGGCTTTCGTTTAGCCTTAAGGAGGATATCATGCATTGGACACGACGACAGTTCCTTCAAGTTTCGGGTGCAGCGGCGATTGCCCTCGGTTTTGGAGCTTTGAGTATCATGCCGTCTGACGGGCGTGTAGCTTTTGATGACTGGCGTGCACTTCCCGGAATGAAGGCCAAATTGACATTGGATATCGACAATCCCCAGGCAAAACGCGTTTATCTCGTCGCTCAGACAGAGAACGATCAGCGCATCGTCGATACATTCGAAGGCGCTTCAACGCTCGAAATTCCCGTACCTTACATCAAAAACTCCGAAGAATCGTTCATGCTTTTTGCCGTGGTGATGGACCATGGTCATCCTGCCTGTGTCAGTGAGCCGCTCGAAGTACTCACAGAATCTTTCATGTTCGGCCTCTAGGAAATGATATGAATCGATTTGCGCTCCATATCTGCATTATTTTCGCCTTTTTGGTGGCTTTTTCACAGGCCGTTTTTGCACAGACGCCCGAATTGGTGCCGCCAGAATACCGCGTCAAAATCGATGCCGTCGATATGTCCAATGCGCCGGATATTCGCATTAGGGCGACATTTCTCGATAAATCTTCGCGTCCGGTCGAACCGGATGAAATCACGGCCATCAATATTTATGCGGATGGCGACCTCGTGACTGCCAATCCCAAGAAGGTGGCACTCGGCAGCAAGAGTTCCAAAATTCCCATCGATTTGGCGCTTGTCATCCCAATTTCACAGCGATTTACCGATAATGACCTCGATATTATCCGGTCGAGTCTGGATAATGTGATTGGCCATGTTCGCCCCGAAGACGCTGACACGAAAGTCAAGATTAAAGACAAGTTCCCAGGGGATCGCGTTGCCGGACTCTTCGATGATGGACGTGCTATCAATATTGCTCCGCTCGGTAAAGCCGGCGATGTTGCCGATTTGCTCAAGGCAACCAAACCTCAGGGACAGCCGTCATTCCTTTACAGCAGCCTCGAAAAAGCCATCGATATGATGAGTATCTCGGCCGGTGAACGCCGAAATGCAAGGCGCGCCATCATTCTGGTTACCGATGCATTCGATTCCTATTCGTATCGAAAGGATGACGTTCAGAGGCAGATCAACGACATGTACCAGCTGGCAAAAGAAGCCGGTGTGAGTATCTTCGTCGTGATGTACAAACCGTATATTTCTTCGCTCATTCCGCTGTTCGAAGGGTTGAGCCGAAAGACGGGCGGTACGTATCGCTATGCCTCTGTCGCCAATCAGATTTCGACGGGTATCAATACGGCCTGGGGTGAGATTTTTGGCGAATTGGTGATTGATTTCAGGCATCCCGGATTGCGCATTGGTCAGGAAGTGACCTACCAAATCGAGGTGGCGACGCCGGCGAGTGGTTTAGTTAAATCGGATAAATTCAAGCCATACGTCGTCCAGGATCTCAAGTTCAACTGGAAGTTGTTCTTCATTGTTCTTGGCATCATCGTTGCGGTTATTATCGTGACGGTGATCGTCCTTGTCATCCTTCATAAGCGCAAAAAGCGCAAGGAAGCCGAAGAAGCCGAGCGCGAAGAGCAGATAATCCAGGAAAAGATAGAACGTGGCGAAGTTTGTCCCAAATGCCGCAGAACGATGCTTCCCGAATGGAAAGAATGCATGTTCTGTGCACGCGAAGCCGCCGAGGAAATCACCAGGCAAAAAGCCGAAAACCGTCAAAAAGCACTCGAAGAAGCCGAAAAGAAAGGTATCAAACTCGAAGGACGTATTTGTCCCAAATGCAATCGCACGATGATGCCTCAGTGGAAAGAATGTCTCTTCTGCAAAGCCGGTATCGGTACGGATGCGCCTGCCCCCAAAGGTATTGGGCCTCGTGCTCAAAATAAAAAGAAGGATGAGCCGGCAGCTGGGCGTATTTGCCCGGTTTGCAAGCGCCCCATGCGTCCCCACTGGACGACGTGTCTTTATTGTGAGGCAGATGCTGCCAATCGGCCCGCAGTGGCTCCCGCGCCTGCCAAACAACAGCAGCCTGCCGCTCAGGCACAGCGCATTTGCCCAACTTGCGGCAGACCGATGAAAGCCCATTGGGATATCTGTCTCTACTGCGAAGCGAACCGCTCACGCCAATAAAAGGGAGTTCAGAGTATGGATAAATATATTGTCTTTGCCGGGCGAAAAATCCCTATCAGTACCAATTATCCCGTTTTCCTTTTTGAGAATGATTCTGCCCCCAGCTATTACCATCCCGATCGACATTTGTCCCCCGATAAGCTGATGCAAATGGCGCTTTTGCGCCCGACACTGCAAAACTACAGCTTCCGTTTTAACAAGCAGAATCGATTTAATCGTACATTTGAACAGCTTTTTAATGTCCCGCGCGAAGAAGTCGAAGCACTCGGACAGCATATTATTCAGATTGCACTTCATCACGACGTCACGATGAATGCCATCGAAACGTACAATGTTTTGTGCACACGCGGACTTTCGACGCATTTTTGTGTCAATTACGATGGTGCTCTCTATCAGTACATGGATTGTTATCATACTGCCTGGGCAACCGGCGACAACAACAACTGGTGCATCGCCATCGATATGAATAATCCCGTCTATCCCGAGCTGCGAAGCCAGGATCCCGCAGGCGCCCTTCGCGAGATCTACCAGGGAAAAGTCAATGGCTCGCTCAAAACCATGCTGGGATATACCGAAGCGCAGTACGAAACCATCATCGCACTCATGAAGGCTTTTGTCAGCCCCGTCAATGTACCGGGTGAGCCCGATCCCTGGATTCCACTGCCCGTCGTCGCAGAGAATTGTTTCCCACCCATCTCGGAAACCGGCGAGGTCATTAACCGGCTGCTAGCCAATTGTACGCAGTTCAAAGGATTCCTCGGGCATTACCATTGTTCGGCCAATAAATGGGATCCAGGCCCGGCGTTCGATTGGCTGCGCGTCCTCTCTGGCATCAAGGGCAAGCGCAACAGCCTGCCTATCATGCTCGATGAGGATAATAAAAACATCGCCGACTGCGGTGGCGAGCGACTCAATAAGCTGTTTGACACCTATTATCACAATGCCGAAAACAGCAATGGCGGCTGGTATCCCGTCGGATCCAATCAGTCCTGGCATTCGGGCATTCATCTGAGCGCGCCCGAGGGGACGCCCATTATCAATATGATGGAAGGCACGATCGTCGCCATTCGCAACGTCAAAACCGTCGCACTCGGCGATCCAAGCTTTGTTCTGGTACGCCACGAACGCGAAGAAACCGGCCCCGACGGAAATCCGCGCAAAGTCTTTTGGTACTCGCTCTATATGCACCTGCAGCGCATGAAGGATGAAGAAGATTGTGCCAAAATTCCATGGGTCGCCGGGCTGCTCGGGACGGATTTTACACCGCCAGACAGCGTCATTCACGATCTTCGCGAGTCGGCTCGATTTTACGAGCAAGGCGTTCCACACGTCGTCGATGGTACCGTTCCGCGCAAGAATTATAAGGAAATACTCGAAGCCTTCTTCCGTGGAGATATCATTCTGACACAAATCCCGTGTGATGCCGGTTCAATCATTGGGACAATCGGTGTCTTTGGAGATAAGCCCGATCGCCGCATTCATCAGGTCCATGTCGAGGTATTCAGTGCCGAAAACCTCTTCGCGCATGGGTCGGCACAAATGGGGTCCTGGGGCCTGGCCGAAGGCGATTACAGCGAGTATTCGCTTGTCAACGTCAAAAAACTCATCAAGCCCATCAAGGATTTTGTCAAATCCATGAATGCTACCGGCAAAGATCCGACGTTCCTCAAAACTTCCGAAATTGCTGCTTTCTACCAAATGGCCGAAGAAAATGTCTATTCTTCGCGCCGCGATGAATTCCGCTCGCTCATCTGCTATCACCGCAGCGAATGGTCGCCGCTCATGAACTGGACAAAAACGGCGGTTCATTCTGTCGGCTGGCAGTGGGAATCCGAAAAGGAATTCGGTGAATGGCTCGTTCTATGGCTGCCGTTCCAGTGGATGACGACGGACGTGACAACCGCACTCGATTTACCCCGCAAACATTACTTCTTTACTTATCACCCCATCTACATGCTCGAACAACTCAACCAGACGTATGCGGGTGATATCCGTCAGACTGCCGAAGAAGCCAGCGATGGCGAATTTAAAGATAATGCCAATGAGGTCGCAAACCGACTCGCCGAGCTCATTAAACTCAATAAACGACTCGAAAATGGCGAGGAACTCAGCCCTGCCGAAAAAGCACGCCACGATGAGCTCTACGAACTCATGGATGACCATCTCGACGATGAAAAGGGCGATATCGGGAGCGAAACGGTCTACGATTACAATTACGATCCCAATTTCGAACGCTGGGAACCTGGCGAATGGCAGCCACCTCCCCGAGTCAATCTCAAGAATATGGGGAGCGACGATTGATCATGTTCTGTGGCGCGGCTATGGCGGCAAAGCCGCCATACGCCTTGCGATGCTCGGCTATTGCGATGCAATACGCCGAGCATGACTGAGTGAGCATCGTCAGATGCGAACAAATCCGTCTGTAAAATATCGTCTTTCTTTATAAAGGATTTTCCCAAATGGCCGATAATGCACGTATTGCCCGAATGAAACAGAAAGCCTGGTCTATGCTCGATGCCAAACAACCCGATGAAGCCATCGCCGCCTTTAAGGAATGTGTCGAGCTCGAACCCACTAATTTGAACCACCAGATTGAACTCGGGGTAGCCTACTATAAGCTTGGACGCCTCGATGAAGCATTGGTCGTTCTCGATAAGATCCTTGCCGAAGATCCCGAGCACATGCTTGCACTCAACAACAAAGCCAGAATTCTGCTCGATCGTGGTATGCATAAAGAGGCATTGGCGCTTTATCGGCAAATCCTCAATCGGGATCCCAAACACATCCGAACCTGGATAAAATGTGCTCAGGTGATGCTTTCACTCGAAAAATACGACAAGGCCGAGGGGTGCATTCAGGAAGCGCTTGCCGTGTCTCCCAATGATGAAGAGCTTTGGCGCGAACGCGCCATCATTGCACGCAACGCCGGCAATCTCGATTTGGCCTCCGAATACATCGAAAAATCGCTCGAGCAAAAGGCGACCGATTTTGACTCCTTGCGCGAAAAAGCCAATATTCTTGCGGCTCTCAAGCAATTTAAAAAAGCCATCGACGCCTATCAATCGGCATTGCGCCAAAACTCGGGTGACAAGGAAGTGAAGGTTTCACTTGGGTATGCTTATCTTGCCGACAATCGGCCCAAAGATGCGCTCGATGCCTTCGAAGCAGTCATGAAGGAAGAAAAAAATAATGCCAAAGTCTGGGATGGCCGTGGGTTAGCTTTTATCGCCCTTGGTGAAACCGCACGCGGACTCGTCAATCGCGGAACGGCAGCCATGATCAACAAGAATTACGAGGAGGCGCTCAGTCTTTTTGATGAAGCGATTCAGAGCAATCCCCACTTCCCCGAGGCATGGTCCAACAAAGGGGTGCTGCTCGAGAGAATGGAAAAATATGCCGAAGCTGCCGAGGCTTATCAGCAGGCACTCAAATATGATCCAGCAGCGGTGATCTGTATGCATAACCTGGGAATGCTCTACATCAACCACCTGAACCGCCGTCCCGAAGGCTTAAGCTGGCTCAAAAATACGCTCAAATATGATCCGCAGCGGTGGTTTAAACTCCCGACGGAATTGCGCAATGCCGTCGATAATGCGCCGTATATGAATTAGGGATTGATAATTGATAATTGATAATTGATAATTGATAATTGATAATTGATAAGTCAAGTTTCGCACCCGCATTTTCA
>DGWW01000206.1:707-13784 GCA_002395385.1 Myxococcales bacterium UBA4248 | reverse complement strand
AGGCCTGAGCAAATCCGTTTGTTAAACAATTGCCACACACAGGCTGAGTAGTAACCCACGCACCAATGCTTATCTTATTTCTCGTAGCATTCTCGATATTCTGCATTCAAGTTGCCATACACATCCGGCATATCCTGAACGGAAAACCCGAATCTAAACCCGATCATATCAAAACTCGTATCGGTCACGTTTTTCGTGCGGCATTCGGACAGAGCCGCGTCCGCGAGCGCTGGTGGGGCAAAGCACACACCGTCATTTTTTATGCTTTTCTGATATTTTTGCTCGCCACTGTCGAAATTCTCGTGCGGGACAGCTTTCCCGATTTCGAGTTGAACCATCTTATCGGCGACACGCCCGCCGGCTTGATACACCTCGTGCAGACCTGGTTTGCGGCCCTCACACTCGTTGCCATGGTCATGCTCATCACGCGCAGGATCGTCAAAAGAAAGCAGCTGCGATCGACGTTCGAAGCCTATCTCATTCTGGGACTCATTGCCTGCCTCATGCTCTCGCATTTTGGCGTCATGACTGCAAATTTTGCGCTTGATCACGAGCCCGGATGGCTGCGGACTCTATTGCCATTGACCAGCCGGCTGTCGACTTGCATTCCCGGACACCAACCGGCAAACTCCGTCGATGCAGCCCAAATTGTTCTCCATTTTGCATCCTGGTTTCATATCGCATGCGTCGCGCTCTTTTTCGTCATCATCCCCATGGGGAAACACCTGCACATCGTCATGGCTTTCCCGAGCCTGCTGTTCCAATTCCGCAGATATGATGA
Organism: Myxococcales bacterium UBA4248; assembly: GCA_002395385.1. Classification (GTDB taxonomy): domain Bacteria; phylum Myxococcota_A; class Bradymonadia; order UBA4248; family UBA4248; genus UBA4248. Next base: position 13,003 of record DGWW01000206.1, on the reverse strand, counting down.
AGAAAAAAAGCCTGTCCTCGGCGTCGATACCCCCGATGTGAGCGCATTCGAAAAATCCCTCGAAGATGCTATCGAACACGATGTCCCCGAAGATCAATGGCCCGTTCTCGGAGCCGAAAAAGTACGGGATTTGCCAAGACATGCGCTATTAAACGCCTTTGCCTGCACGCAGTGCCAGCGCTGCACCGATGCCTGCCCGATGGTCGCTGCTGGCCTCGGCCAGGGCCCCATGCAGTCGATGCTCGATCTGCGCAAGCTGTGTAAAAAGCCCGATGCAGCACTGGCCTCACCCCACGGCTCCAAAGGAGAGGGGGTGATAGGATTGGAAGAACTCTGGAACTGCACTCAGTGCGAAGCATGTAACCGAGCTTGTTCCATCGGAGCCGATCACGTCGCCCGAATCCTCGAAATGCGCCGCGCCGCTTTTATACGCGAAAGCTATCCTCCTGCACTTGCCAAGGTCTTTTCGCAGTTCGAACGCACAGGCAATCCCTGGGGATACCCGAAAAAAGACCGCACAAACTGGCAATGTGCAATAGGCAATGCACAATGCGCAATTGGTGATCGGCAACCGACCAATGAAAGCACCAAGCTCCAAGCTTCAAGCTCCACCAACCGCATTCATAAAATTCTCCTATTCTCTGGGTGTTTTGCTTCCTACGATCCCAAAGCGCGCAAAACCCAGCAAAAAGCCATACAATGGCTCATCGACAACGGCTTTGACGTACAATTTCTGGATCATGAGACCTGCTGCGGCGAACCCATGCGCAAACTCGGCAATGAGAGTGCCTTCGACCAGTGCATGCAGTCCAATCTCGAACAAATACAAAAACATCCGCATGATATTATTTTGACGCTCTGTCCGCATTGTGCCTATACATTGCGGCATGAATACGCCACAAAGGACGTCCGTCTAAATGCCATGCATCTGCTCGAATTCATGGCGCAGCTGTGGAAATTGCATGAGATTGATTTCAAACCGAATGCAGAAAAATATACAAATTTATATATGCATCTGCCGTGCAAATTGAGCAAAACACCGGAATATCCCACGGATTTAATTCGATTTATACAGGCCATGGGCATACAACTCCCCGACAAAGATGTCGCACAGGCACATTGCTGCGGCGCCGGAGGCGGACAATTCTTTTTGGATACGGGCCGCGAGATGACCCATGTACGCGCCAGAGAACTCGAAAAACATCATCCGGACTGCATCATCACCGCTTGCCCATTTTGTACCGAAATGCTATCCAATGAGGTGCATGCTCCGGAGGATGCACAACAAACGGTTCCTGTCGAAAATATCATTGACAGAATTGAACAATTCTCAATTCGTAATCCGCAAACATGAGTTTTTGATGTCATCCGATCAAGTCACAGCTTCCCATTACGACCATGGATCTTCCCAGGAAAGTGCAAGTGGTGAGTATACATCCTATACGCAAGAACCAATCGCAATAGAGACTCCCCCTTGCCTTGCCTCCAAATACACTTATCTTCGTGAAATTGGCCACGGGGCACAGGGAAAGATCTATCAGGCCAAACGTCTGGCAGACGGAGTACAGGTTGCCATCAAACAACTCAATATCGATTCTGTACAAACCTGGAAAAAATATGATCTGTTCCGGCGTGAAGCGACCGTTCTCGAATCATTAAATATTGACGGCGTAGCCAAATTTTACGAAGCCATCGAAAGAAGTGATGACATTCCGCCTCGTTCCTATATTGTTCAGGAATATATCCAGGGTAAAACACTTGCCGAGATGATCCGAGTCGGACATCGTTTCAGTCTCGCGCGCGTCTATGACATCCTCATTCAACTGCTGAACATTCTTAAACAGCTTCATGCACACGTTCCTCCGGTTATCCATCGGGATATCAAGCCATCCAATATATTGCTCAAATCACTCCAGGGAGACGATTTCAAAGTTTATCTCATCGATTTTGGTGCAGTTGCCAATCCCCAGGTGCAAGGCGGTGGATCGACTGTGGCTGGGACTTATGGCTTTATGCCGCCGGAACAACTCATGGGCAGACCCTGCCCAGCAAGTGATATCTATTCACTCGCAGCGGTCGCCGTCAATCTGATAAGCGGAAAATCACCGGCTGATATGCCCGTAAAGGATTTTCGTCTCATCTTTGAACCCGATATACAGAGCATGCCACCCACGCTGGTCAATACTTTGCGCGCCATGCTCGACCCCAATACAGAAAATCGTTTGGCCGATATTGATAAAATCATTCAAACATTTACAAAATTTCAACATAATCAATATAAAGATGAAATACGCAAGCAGCCTACAGATCTCACACCAAAAGAATATAATCGTCTTTTGGAACAGGTCGAATCAGTCTGTCAGCCCGGCAATATTGAGTTATGGCATCGCCTTTCGGACAAGACACCGCGTACTATTCCCAAATGCTATACTGTCATAAAACTGATCCCAAAAGATAAACCGGCACCATTACCTTTTGGATATTCAAAACGTTCTCAATTTTATGACTTAGGTACAGGTAAATTAATTAAATTCGAAATCAATCCCGGAATGCTATTGGGATGTCTGGCTTTCTGCATCATTTTTCCTATTTTATTTTATTGCTGGGCTCCTTTTAACCAGGCAATTAATTGCTTTATCGGGTTAATAATTGGGCTTTATATCTCTACGATGTATGCAAAATTTTATTTTAATTCACTCAATAGCCATCAAAATTATATCAAAATTAGCAACACCTTAGCTGACCAATTAAGCAGCGATAAAAAGCAACGTATCGAACAGCTCAAAGCCATAGCCGCAGACCAGGATTATTATAACAAATTACAAGATCTCTCCTTTTTTCGCCATACTGCAACCAAAAACGACCTGCTCAGACTCCTCAGCAAAGGCCGAAAGACAATTGCCATCATTACCGAGATTAAATACCTCCCAGCTTATCGAAAGTATATAAAATATATCAAGCACCAGAATTACGATTTCAATCCCATCAACTACGAGATCTACTCACGCCCAATGTTTGAAATCAGCTATAAATTCAACCCGCCAGATGATGAAAAAGCCGAAGATTTAATCCATTCATTTTTAACGCCCGTTGCACCGGATCATCGCTACAAAGAAGGTGATCCACTGCCCATTTTATATATGATCCATCACAGGGCCAACAATCGCCCAGAAACCGTCAACAGTATGCCGTTCCCCATTCCATTGCATGACATTATGGATCTGAGCGACGTCATCTATATGAATGCTTAATATTCGCCCACAGTTAGGAGCAACGTAGGCCCCTCGGGGCATGTGGATGATGATTTACAATCATGGCGGTCGTATCGGCGCAGCCGATAGACCGACTGGCGAGCCGTATGCGCAAAGCGCATAGGCAAGCCAACAAAAAACAATCAATTTGTGACCAGAATGAAATGATAATTCCAATATGCAATGTATGAAATACATTAACGGCAATTGTGCCGGTGTTGCAATTGGAGTTTGTCATGAAAGAAATCGAAGGAAAGTACAGCAAAGCGTTGATTTATACAGACGTCGTCGATGAAAAGAGCATCGAACAGGTGCAGCTTTTGTGCGACCAGCCGTTTACCGAAGGGGCGCGCATCCGCATGATGCCCGACATTCATGCCGGGGCGGGATGTACGATTGGCACGACGATGACGATTACCGACAAAATCGTGCCGAATCTGGTCGGCGTCGACATCGGGTGCGGGATGTACGCACTGCAGCTCGAGGAAACGTCCATCGACTATGCAAAGCTCGACGAGACGATTCGCGCCCATGTGCCTTTTGGACGCGAGGTGCGCCAGGAAATTCACGAATATGCGCGAGGGGTTCCGATAGAGGAACTGCGGTGTCTGCGGTCGATTCACGAACGGCGAGCACGCCATTCGGTGGGGACTCTCGGCGGCGGAAATCATTTTATCGAGGTAGATCGCGATGAAAACGGCAAACTCTGGTTGGTGATTCATTCGGGGAGCCGGTATCTGGGGCTGCAGGTGGCCAACGTTTATCAGGAACAGGCGTGGCAGACGCTCAACGGGGTTTCGATTCGCGAATTGCGCGAGATGATCGACCGCATGAAGGCAAACGGCGAACGACAAAAGATACAGAAAACCATCGAACAGATGCGAAAGCGCGTGATTTCGACCATACCGAAGGATCTGGCGTATGTGCAGGGCGAGGATTTTGACGACTATCTGCACGACATGGAGATTGTACAGCATTATGCCGTGAAAAATCGCGAAGCGATGGCCGATGTCATCGTTCGGGAAATGCATCTGACCGTGGCGGATGCGTTTACAACGATTCACAATTATATCGACATTCCGAACCGGATATTGCGCAAGGGGGCGGTTTCGGCCAAATTGGGCGAGACTTTGCTTATCCCGGTAAACATGAGAGATGGAAGTTTGATTTGCAGGGGGAAAGGGAACGACGAATGGAACCAGTCGGCGCCGCACGGCGCGGGACGACTGTTTTCGCGCAAGGATGCCAAACAGACCTTTACGATCGATGAATTTTCGGCATCGATGGCGGGGATTTATACGACCTCGGTGTGCGCCGATACGATCGACGAATGCCCGATGGTCTATAAAAGGATGGAAGATATCGTCGACAATATCACCCCGACGGTCGATGTTTTGCAGGTCATCAAACCGGAATACAATTTCAAGGCTGCGGAGTGATTTTACAATTCAGCCGGGGCTCTGCCCCGGACCCCGCCAAGGGGCTAAGCCCCTTGGAACCCACAATCATTTTTAGTTTTGTTTATGCATCACTTTTCGCAAAGCCTAACAACCGCTCTCTCGATGGGGCCCCAACCCCATCTCCCTAAAGTGTTGACTTTACGCAGCCTATATTTGGGGGAATAGAATAGTAAAAAAAAATCCCGAATCACAGGGATTCGGGATTTTAGTGAGCATTACAGAGGGATATTAGTTGGTCGTCCAACGTAAATTGTCGATGATGATGCGGCCCGTGTTCGAGGTGGCTTCTTCATACACGGGCTTAATTTCAATAGTGGTCGCGGTGGCATCGTTAAATATAAATTCAGCCGTATCGACTGTGGTAGAGCCTTCATAAACAAGTGTTTGTGTGTTACTGCCAACTGTGATTTCAAGGGTACCTTTATCCGTGCCATTCCAGTTTTGCCAGTCAAAAGCAACAGTCCCAACACCACCATTAAAACCAGATATTATCAGTTTATTTTCGTATGATTTACGAGTTGTAAGAATAACACCTTTTTCTTCAATACCGTGTACATCGACATCTGTTCGGCAAACATAATCAATCGTATAATCGTCGGTTACAATAGATCCTGAAGTTGCGTATGCGGTCTTAGATTCTACGCTCTCAAATTTTTCCGTAAAATCCCAACCAGCATTGACTATTTTAACCGGAATTGTCGTTGCGGTGCCGCCGTCAATATCGATAGAAATATTAGCAGTGTCGTTAAGCATTGCTGCATCGGCAGCAGTTACGATGAACTCGACACTTTCGTCACCCATAGCAATGGCTACGCTTTCAGGTACTGTGAGGAAAGGAGCATCTGTACTGATATTTAAAGTTGCTGCATTTTTAGCTGGTCTATTCAAATTGACAGTAACTGTTTTGGATTTGCCAGCGGCGACTGAAACTAAATCGGGAGTAAATGAGGCTATTGCCAACTCAACACTCGGATCCATACCGGTAATGGTGACGCTCTTGTCTTTGCCGTCATAGGTGGCTTTGACGGTGGTATCGCCGCTTTCGGCCATGGTCACATTGAAGGTCACGCTGGATTCACCGGCTGCAATTGCAACAGAGGCCGGACATTCGGCGTTTCCGCATTCGATGGCAACGGTCGTATCCGTGGCAGCAGCCTCTGTCATGGTGAGTGTCACTTCGACAGCGGTGCCCCAATCAGCGGAAGCGGTCGAAGCTACCAGACTCTTCATGCCAAAGCCGGCAAAGAGATCTTCAGCAGAACGCGGAGCAATCTTGGAGCGTTTGTAATCGTAAACGAGAATACCGGTGACATCGTATGTGGTACCGACCTCGATAAGCTCATCCAGCGGTGCTTTCCCCATCACGTAGTCGTCGATATAGGCAACGTTGTCGCTCTCATCTTTGCATAAATAGGTTTCGCCCTTTTCAACCGTAGTATCATATTTTTCAACGGTGAGGCCCGAAACCGTCACGAGAACGGAATCGTAGGGATTCGCAGTCACAGTTTCGGTAACTCCCTGCGTGGTCTGTGCAGCCGTGAGGGTGATGGGCTCGATGGTGTGGCCACTGCTGACGATCGTGACACTTATCGGCTTGATTTCGACCAAACTGTAGTAGATATCGATATCGCCGCGTACTTCAACGAGATCGCCGACACTGACCTTGGCAGCTTCTGTCGCACTGTAAACGAGCAAACCTGCGGGTTTGGTCTCATCTTGAATGAAGAAGCCAGTCTTGCCAGAGCCGTCAAATTTATTGGCAATCGCTGTGACGACACCACGAGTTTTAACAGGAATGGAACCAAGCTTGCCTGCAACATGAGCATCGCGAAGATCCTGAATGCCAGTCACAGGAAGCGTGCAGCCCTTGCCGTCTTCGTTGTTGCCATCATCAGGGCATGCATCGCAGAGGTCGCCGATTCCGTCGCCATCCTTGTCGGCCTGATCGGGATTGGGCTCATTCGGGCAGTTGTCTTTGTCGTTGTCGACGCCGTCGCTGTCGGAATCGTTGGGATTAAAGACGGGACATGTGTCGTCGTTATCAGCACAGGTCGGATAGGGATCGCAGATATCTCCCATGCCGTCGCCATCCGTATCCGGCTGTTCATCATCCAGTTCAATGGTTGCAGGTACATACTGCGGACGCACAGGGTTGAACATGGTCGGGCAGTTGTCTTTTGCGTTTGGAATGCCGTCGCCGTCGATATCATCGGGATCAGAATAATAGGCGTTGTCCTGATAAGACTGGACGCCATATTGCGACGTGCCTTTTCCATTGGAAATGGTGTCCTTGTCCCGAATGCGCATGGGAATACATGTGGGTTCGTTATCGGGTGTGCCACAGAAGAATAAATCATATTTGGCCGCAGCCTTGATTTCGGCATAAGTGCCCTTGGCATCCAAATCCTTCGTGCAGATTTTCTTCGAAACACCACAAACATCGATGGTTTCGCAGCTGTTCGTCGAAGTGACTACATTCTCCTCGCCATAAACGATCTTGCCATTCATCATGACGAGCAGGACATCCTGAGGATCTGCATCAATGACGGCACGGTGATCTTTCTTCGTATCTGAGGTCTTAAACATGACGATGTCGGCTTGCAGTCCCTTGTCGAGCTTGCCGACGACGGAGGTCAGGCCAAAAGCGACTGCACCATTATAAGTCGCCATGCGCCAAAGATCGTAATCCGAGAAATGCTTGTCAAAATAATAAGTATTGAGGAAATCTGCGCACTGCAATTCCCGGACGGTATTGATCGATCCGGACGGCGTCCAGTCCGTTCCCAGGGCGATTGTAACACCCAAACGATCATAGAGCGGCACCATTGCTGTATCGCCATAGAGAGACACATTGGAACGTGGCGACCAAATCAACTTGGAATTTGATTCGGCCATTTTTGCAATGACAAAAACATCGGCTGCCACACCGTGAATAATGGCGAGTTTGTCAGTAAAGATATCTTTTGCACCATCGCCTTCGCCGCTTAAACAGTGAAGTTCATTGAGCGCTCCAAGATTGATACCCTCGCCAATATGCGGCCCATAGAATCCCTGCGAATCAGAATCGATATATTTATTGTAGCTGTACGAGCAGCCGCTGTCATGCGTCGTACCGCCGCTGTCACCGAGCGGGAAGGTTTGATACGCACTCTTGAAGCCGCCAATGCCATTCTTGTCGATGCTGGGCACGAGCCCCGTGGCATTGCCGCTACCGAAAATCGCTGTTGTACCCATCAAAAGCTGGCGCATTTCGCCGACTGAGGTATCCAGACCAGAATTGGTCTGCGGTGTGTTCAGTTCGGTATGGCCATTCTTGCCCTTACGCCAGTCATGTCGATGATCAAATCGCTCATCGTTCCATACGCCAGGCGCCTGGTTGTCATACGTAATATGATCATGCGCATTGATCAGACCCGGGCTGATGACCGAATCGGGGCAGGTAATGACCGTGGCGCTGTCGAGGTCGATGCTGCTATCGCCGCATCCTACATAGGTAATTTTTCCTTTTTCGACGACGACCATACCGCCTTCGTAAGTCTCATTCAGCCCAAGGACAGTACCGCGCAGTACGATGGTACTGCCCGAACCCTTGATTTCACAGGCTTTTGACGTATCCTCAATGGTGAGCGTTCCACAGGCTGTCGGTGTAGGATCATCAGGCCCCGGACCAGGTCCTGCATTCTCTTTGCATTCGCCATCTTTGCATGTCAAACCTTCACCGCAGGCTTCACCTTCGACCCAGCCGCCGCCCGAGCAGACCATCGGGATGCCGCTGTCACTGCATTTTTTGGCTTCTTCCTGGCAGACACAGACGCCGTCTGCACAAGATTCACCCGTGCCACAGGCAACAGTGTGCTCAAATCCATCGACGCAGCTCAATGATGCCGTATTGTCAGCATTGCACCTGGGATACTCCGTATCGGCACACTCGACGGCTTCGACACATACCTCGTTGTCACAAATTTCATTCTCACCACAGTCGGAATCTTTTTCACATTCGGGAACGTCACCGGAATCCTTGCATTCCCCACCGTCGCAAACCTTGCCGTCCGTGCAATCATCATCACTCGTGCATTCGGGCACTGTTCCCGGATCGACACAGTGGTTGTTCGTACAAACTTTGCCATCCGTACACTGGTCATTCGTCGTGCATTCGGGCTGCGGGCCAGGCCCCGGGCCGGGAATTGGATTCGTCCCAATCGGTTTGCACGTGTCATAATCGCAGTAATAGCCGGTGTCACACGGCGTTGCGCAAAGCGGCTCTCCCTGACAGATGCTCTTGCCTGAACCATCCGTGATACATCCCAACGAACACTCCTGCAGATAGGTCATGTGGTTTTTGCCGCATCTGCGCTGATATTTCGTTCCCTCACATGTGTTGACAAATGTCTCGTCGCAATTGCCGGTATTTTCATGCTCCGAGTCGCAGCCAAACATGCCGAGCGTGGCAATCATACCTGCGAAAAAAAAGAATTTGTTGTGCCTGGTCATACTCTATCCTCCATAAAAACCGTCATTTCCCGGATGTGAATCCGTGCACGAATTCCTCATTTGCCGCACATTCATGACACGACTTTATCGGCAAAAATCCCTCAATCTCTGACACGAAGCCAACATCCACACCGGAAATACCACTAAAAGAAGCTTAGCGAATTAAATTCGAAAAAGCACTTTTTTATTCAGTAGAGTCTTTTAAGTCCATTGTCAAACAAGAAAATGACAATCATAATGTATGCAACGGTAATTTTAAAGCCTACACAAACCCACAGAACACATAAATTTAAAAAAAACTGACCAAACGCACAAAACCTATTTCGTTTTATTTCTTAAACAATCGAATATTATTCAATTTTACCAAATCTTGCCGAGCCTTTCGGCGTCGGCTACGATTTGGCCCGGTGCACTATCTCGCCAAAGGCTCGATACGCGCACCGCTGTTTTTTTTGACATAGAAGCCCGTCTCGGTGTAAAAGACATAGCCCTAGGGTATGCCTGTTTTGGGGCATGTATTGTTTCATTCCATTCACGAGAGAAAATAATGAAAATAAGCGGGAAATGGACGATAGCGTTATTGATCGCTTCAATGGCATTTGGTTTTGTTGGATGCAAAGGCGAGCCGCCTGAACCTCCCAGAGAGGTCGGACAGGCCGACGTTTTAAATAAAGTCGAAGTCTCTGTCTCATCCTTTGAAGTAACAACACCTGACTTTCTCGATGGTGCCAATCGCGCAGCACGACCAGCAGAGGGACAGGATAAAGTTGCAATTCTCAGACTTAAAATCAAAAATAATTCGGGTGAAGAAAGACAATACAAGCCACTTCATCTCGAAGGTGCCAAAGGTCGCGTTCAGCTCTGTACCGATCCAAATCCAGATACGGGTGCACGTCAGAACATTAAAGCTATCAAATTCGATGCTTCAAACAACTACCACACCCCTGGTCAGCATATTGAAAATGTCGTAAAAATTGCTCCGGGAAGCGAAATTTACGACGATTATCTCTTTGAACCGCCTGTCACCAATGAACAACTTGTCGTTCTCGTACCAGGTACTATCATTGGTGATAACAGCAAAATTATGCGCTTCAAGGTCAACAAACCCGTCGAAGTTGCCGCCAAACCACCTACGCCGCAAGGAACAGCTGCCACTCTGGATGGACTCGATGTCAAAGTCACGAAAGTCGTTCATGAATATGCAGAACTGGATTCAGTGGCACCGCCCGCAAAACCGCGTAAATACCCTTATGCCTACACGGAAAAACCTGTATTGGCCATCTATGTCACGCTGACCAATAATAGCACTGAAGGCAAGAGCTACGAACCAAGCCATGGCAGCGATGTCGTTGGCGTCAATCTTTTCTTCGAAAAAACCAGCCAGCAAAAGCGCATCAAATTTGGAAACGGCGCAAAAGGCAAAAATCAGATTCAGGGTAAAATCTCCATCGAACCCGGTCGGACAATTTCGGACGTCTACTACTTCGAACCGCCCAGCTCAAACGGTAATCTCGAATTCGATCTTTCGGGTCATATCTGTGGTGTCCGAGGCATTTATCGCTTCGATTTGGCATTCTCCAAGTCAAATCCTGCAGCCCCGGATCTTGAGCCTTACAAATCCTCTGGCAAACCCGAAGATGCCGCTGATGAGGGTGGTGAAGAAGAAGATGCCGCCGCTACAGCAGATGCCGCTGCAGATGCCGACGCAGAAAAAGACGAGTAATCCTTTGGTCTCTATTGAAAATCCTCGCTTTTGCGAGGATTTTTTTTGTCCATGCATATTTCAACAAACGCCAAATGGTTATGCCTAATCGCCCCTCTCTCATGTGGAAGTCTCAACGAAGCGAATGCCCAGGACACCATTGTTCTCGAAACCATTGAAAACACGGCCGAATCCAATGAAATCCCCGTCAATACACATGACGATCGTCTTGAACATGCCACAATCATTCCCATAGATGATCAAAACCTCGAACTCTCCAAACTGCTCGAAAAGGTTACGTCTGCACGCATTGCTGACAGTGGAAACCGACTTCAGCGAAAATCTTTCGCTTTCCGCGGTGCAGCTGCACAAGACATCGTCATCCGATATTTAGGCATTCCTCTCAATGCACTGTCCGATGCCAGCACCGATCTGGCACTCATCCCTGCACAACTCATCCAAAATGCTATCTTGTTGGGAAGCGGGGCCACTGCTGCCACCGGCTCTGTAGGTGGGCTCGTCGATTTACAACCCAATCTCGATGCCCCAATGCGAACTCTGATTTCTGTCAGTACTTTGGAAGATTTTGCCCTCTTCTCTCATGGAAAAATTCATCGTGATGGGTGGCAAGTCTCCGGCGCTTTTTGGGGGGATTCTTCCCCAGGAAAATTCCAGTATTATGATGAACAGGGCACACTTCAAACCCGCGAACACAATGCTGCATCCAGAATCGGAGGTCAGCTCTTTACAACGATTTCACGTCCATCTCTCGAAATAACAGCGTTTTCTCTCCTAAGTTACATCGACCGGGAAGAAGCCGGGCAATCTGAATATCCGATCAAATATCGCGATGCATCACAAAAACTATGGCTCTCTCTGAGCGGCATCCAAACACAGTTTGCCCCCTTCTCTTTGGGAAGCGCTTTTGTTCAGTTCAATATTTCGGCATCTGAACGCCTTTCGGGTGACATCTATGACAATCCGACTGCTTTTGTCGGAGGCACACATACTTATTCTGATTACCTCGAATCACGCACCATACTCGATACGAATGCAATTCTGTTATTGAATGGCTGGAACCGGACATCCTTTGATCTTACATACGAATACCAATTCCTGAGCAGTGAAATGCTCGCTTTCAGCCAGACACTTTCCCAAAATCATCACCGACATCTGATTTCTGCATCTATCATCGATAGTCTGGCTTTTTTTCACGATAAACTCGAACTCGCTATCAGTGGAAGAATCGACTGGAACGTCGATACACAATCCCCGTTATTCTCATATCACGCCGGAATCACAGGTCAACCCTTCCATAATCTATCTCTATGGGCCTCTGCATCCATGGCCGAACGCTACCCCACGTTTGATGAATCCTATTATCGGACAGAA
>DGWW01000206.1:0-641 GCA_002395385.1 Myxococcales bacterium UBA4248 | reverse complement strand
GGAAATCCATCCCTCGAGCCACAAAGAAGCTTTATCCATGAACTGGGAATGACTTATTCACCTGCACAATGGCTTAAAGCATCCATCACGGGGTTTTACAATTTTCATAAAGATTTGATTCGCTTTATCCCTGTAACGCCCTATCTCTTCGAAGCAAAAAATTTATCCACAGCTACGGCACGAGGATTTGAGTTTTCCATTTCATCTTACGGATGGTATGGATTCTCGGCAAAAGCAGAATATACCCTTGCGGATGTCATCACAGACGACGGTTACCCAATGCCAACAACTGCTAAACACCATGTTATGGGGGAATTATCCTGGAAAAATCGCCATTTAATGACATCGGTAGACATACACTACCAGTCAAAAGTGCCACGCAATATGGCTGGAACTAATTTTTCGCGTCCAAAACTGCGCCTCAATGGTCATTTTGCGATGAACCTATATGATGCACTATGGCTTTCCCTCGATATTGACAATATGCTCAACGACATGTCCTCGGCGGATGTCCTGCAAAGACCCCTGCCCGGTATACAGGCATTCGTTCATCTGCGGTGGACAGATTGTTCGCGTAATTATGATTAAAATTCCGGCAAAACATGATATACCGCGTATTGAATTCGCAATGCGCAATGCGC
>DGWW01000210.1 GCA_002395385.1 Myxococcales bacterium UBA4248 | reverse complement strand
TGCACGATAAACTGCACGATAAACTGCACGATAAATTTCCGGAATTATCTGATAAGGCTATTGCTGTACTTGAAATCATCAATGCTCATCGTAGTTTTAATGCAGCCGAGATTGGTGAACAAATTGGTCTTTCAGAACGCCAGGTCAAGACTTACATTACCAAACTGAAGCAAGTTGGCCTCATCGTTCGCGTAGGCAGCAACAAGACTGGCCACTGGGAAATCATCGTTGATGACTGAAAGGATGAAATAACATGAAAAATCGCGCTAACTCATCCAGAAATACCAAATCGCAATGCCTATCGCAATCTGCGCAAACAGTATCAATGGAACGCCGTATCTGAATTGGTTATGCAGCGTCTTATGATGCCATACCTTCATCGCCAGCAATGCGCCGATACTCCCGCCGACAGCAGCAAGGCCCAGTAACGTGGATTCCCGGATGCGCCATTTGGCTTGCTTTGCCTTCCACTTGTCAAGACCGTACACAATAAAAGTAATCACGTTGATGACGACGAGGTATATGATAATATATAATAGAATGTTCTCTTTTGTCATAATGCATTACGTTCTAATTTTTTTAATAATAATTACCGATCAATTTAAATCGCTTCATTCCGACGCTCCATTCATACCATGTCAATAGACGCTACTGACAGGGTGACAACGATCAATATAACATATAACGCAACGAAACAAGCGTTTTTCTTGTGGTGGCGAGCTATCGGCGACGAAGAGACGTACGGATCGCGCGTCTCTATGCGCCGATATGCTCGCCTGTCGGGGCTATCTCGCTTGCGGGCGACCCATGGTGCCGCCCTTACGCTCGATACGCCTCGACTTCGGCGCTATGCCCTTTGGGCATACGCGCCTTATAGCATGTGGCTATCTGCCCCAAATGTCATCAGAAAACAACAGCTTATGGATAAGCACCGGATTACCATTGCAAAACACCAAAGTAATCGGAGCCTTCGAAAGATTGGAAAGATGTGTGCGAAGTTTAAAAGCGATGTCCACCTGACATGTATTCACAACTTTACTGTATTATAAAGATTTGGTAAAATAACAGCGAGTGAAATCAGAATGGTGTTTTCACTAAAAATGAACTCAATTATAAAGGTTTCTGTCATGAATCATTCATCTGTTCATATTATTCTGTTATCATTCATACTTGTTCTGACCGGATGTAACAATCAAACGCAGAAGGGAGTTGAAGCACCTCAGCCTGAAACGCATAAAAATATGAATCAAAATGCGCAGGATTCTGATATTCAGCGAGAAGCTAATGCAAATCATAACAAGGATGATAATTTAACCATTCCCGATAATACCACTAAAGCAGATAAACAAGGCGACACCCAAAATGCGATTGAGCCCAATCCTGTTGTTGTCGACAATGCCGAGGCAAAACCTTCGATTAATCATGAAACAAATGATCAGACTGAATCCAATCATGATTTAACATTCTGCTGCAGCGATGAATATTGTCACTGTATGAATAGCTTCTGCACGCGAGGGAACTATTGTATTATGGGCACATGTTTTAAATTTTTTGAAGATAGCACGTGTTTTAAATCTGAAAGCACAGAAGCATCATTGGATTCTGATGATAATGATCCAGAAGCCATCACAGAAGAAGAATTAGCCAAACTCACTATAGATTATTGTGCAGAAGGCAACTGCCCCTGTGGAGACGGTTTTTGCAGTGAAGGCAGCTATTGCATCATTGATATATGTTTTTGCGCGGACCCGAAAGATGGTGAATACTTTAAATCCAATATAGCATCCAACAACTATGGTGAATTTGAATGTGTCACCTATGAGGGTGAACAACGATGCGATGGCAGCAGAATTGTTTATCATGATTTACTCTGTACACGCCCAAAAGGCTGCAAAACAGGCGATGGCAAGAAGTACAAGAAATCAATAGATCCTTTTGTTGATGATGCTCCATACATCACTTACATGGAACATAATGATTTACATATTGGCTATTCTGATAAATATGAAAATATAGATTATTATGAAAGACTGGTCAGGGAGCGGTATCTCATTGATAATTGTGGAAAGAAATTACCCAAAAATCTCGAGATTCTTGATCGAAGTGATGGTGAAGATACTTTCTATCAAGATCCGCCAACCAGGCTTGAATGTGATCTCAGAATCGCATGCAAAGATAAAAGTGTTACTCCGGAACATATCGCTGAATATGTGTGCGACATTGGTAAAGATTATTATTATTGTGATGGAATAACGCACAGGGAAATGCCAATTGGTCTAAGATGTAATCAGACAGATGGTTGTACCTGTGGCGATATACGTTGTCCGAATCATGCCCTTTGCAAGGAAGGGGCCTGTATCTACGATTTATATTATCAGCATCGTGTTTGCCCTGGCGATGATGACGGTTGGGATCCGAGTCTTGATAGCTATAATTATATGAAAAGTCTTAACGGGCATATGGACTGTGAGTGTTTTCACGATAAAGTATATGAAGATGAAGAAGATTGTTATGATTGGTGTTATTGGGATATTTATCCTTCCAAAATGACGCGGGATGATCCATGTACCGCCAATCAAGAGCTCCAAAGTACCGCCAATCAAGAGCCCCAAATATCAGAATTTGAAAATCGCAAACCATTTAAGTTTACAATAACTACAGATATAGATCCTGTTTTAGACAAAGGAAAAAAGTATATAAGAATTTCGATATCAATTGCATCCATGAACCTTTTTGAGCCCGTAAATTACGATGTAAAATTCGATTTGGATTGTGAAGGTGACGGTGAATATGAGTACATCGGGTTAACCAAAGATGAGATATGTGTTTATACCCCAAACACAGGTAGCTATCAAATCCAAGTTCGTGGTGATATATCCTCAATGCAGTTGTGCTGGCCAGAATCAGACGAAGAGTATGCTGTTATCTCGATAGACAGCTGGGGCGATATTGAGTGGAAGACAATGAATCGTTTTGCAGCTCATTGCAAAGCACTCGA
This sequence comes from Myxococcales bacterium UBA4248, assembly GCA_002395385.1. Lineage (GTDB taxonomy): Bacteria > Myxococcota_A > Bradymonadia > UBA4248 > UBA4248 > UBA4248. The sequence continues at coordinate 9,223 of DGWW01000210.1, read as the reverse complement.
GCAAATTCCGGATGAAGCCCCCAATCTGAGTCAGGTAAAAGATATGTCCAGCATGTTTGAAGACGCTCAGTTTTTTAATCAACCGCTGGAGAACTGGGATGTTTCAAATGTAACGAACATGTCATCCATGTTTGAAGATGCTTCGTCTTTTAATCAACCGCTGGAGAACTGGGATGTTTCAAATGTAACGAACATGTCATCCATGTTTGAAGATGCTTCGTCTTTTAATCAACCGCTGGAGAACTGGGATGTTTCGAACGTGACGAATATGAGTCATATGTTTTCAAATGCTTATTCTTTCAATCAACCGTTGGGTAAATGGAATGTATCTCATGTCACGAATATGAGTTATATGTTTGGAAAATCATCCCCCGACTTTTCAGATAATAGATCTGGTTCTTTTAACCAACCGCTGGAGAACTGGGATGTTTCGAACGTGACGGATATGAGTCATATGTTTGGTAGAGCGGTATTTTTTAATCAACCACTGGAAAAATGGAATGTATCGAACGTTAAAAGTATGGGAAGTATGTTTAGTGGTGCAAAATCATTCAACCAACCTATTGAGAAATGGAATGTTTCAAAAGTTGAGAATATGAGCGATATGTTTTCGTATGCCAAGTCTTTTAATCAGCCGCTTGGCTTCTGGAATGTTTCGAATGTAAGGGATATGACTCAGATGTTTGATGGTGCAACTTCATTCAACCAGTCGCTGAATACATGGAATGTGTCGAATGTCGAGAATATGGTAGCCATGTTTCGTCACGCACGTGCATTTAATCAGCCGCTGGATAAATGGAAAATGCCAAAAGTAACAGAATTGAATTATATGTTTGAAAATGCACAGTCTTTTAACCAACCTCTGGAAAAATGGAATGTATCGAACGTTAAAAGTATGGGAGCTATGTTTAGGGGTGCAAAATCATTCAACCAACCTCTGGACAAGTGGAATGTGTCCAAAGTTACCTATATGGGCGGAATGTTTGAAGGAGCATCCGCATTTTCACACTATCCTCAAAGCTGGGTTGTGCCTCAAAATTATTCTAATGATATGTTCAAAAACACGCCATTGGAGCAAGTTGCCAAGGAGCAGCCATTAAAAACAAAAGAGCGAGATTAGTGAAGTGAATTATTGTACTGGCCATAGATAATGACAACAATATACGACTTGCCTATTCCTGGGGCATCCCCTACGGGGATTGATTTTGGTGCATTTCTTTTGTCCCACAGTAGTCGCTGCGCTCCAACCGTGGGCTACTCGCCGGAAGCCTCTAACGGGCTTCTTTTGATATGCTCATTAACCATGTCCATAACAAAAGCGGCATGTTAATACACTCTCGCGATGCCCTTTTGTGCGCATAAGATTCGCGGGTTTTCCTCTCCGTGTGTTGAATATGTCATGATGATGTGGTATAATATCCTCCATCTGCTTCGCCGCATATTGTGGCGGAATCAGGTGATTTATCGCCATTGAACGACATATTTCCTCACTTTGCTGCTACGTCAGATGACTGCATGGCGGGGCGTTGCGGGGCACAGCCCCGCAGTGGGGGTAGGCGCGTATTTGCTTTGCAAATAGCGCCGCAGGGGGCGGCTGCCCCCTCACATAAAAATATGCTTCAGTCATTTTCAAATTACGCTAACCAGGAGAATTCACCAATGAAAAAATATATCATCCTTGCCATGGCAGCTGCTTCCATTCTGTTGGCCGGCTGTGGATCATCCGATACGAGTGAGTGCCAGAACGATGAAGTCAAAGCCGACTGCAATGATGGCAAATATTCCAAATGTGTGGATGGCAAATGGACAGAAACTCTGTGTGAAGGTGATGCTTCATGCAATGCCGAGAACCAATGCGGTGTATGCAAGAACGATGCTGTCGACGAAACCTGCACGGACGGCAAATTTAAGAAATGCGCCAACGGCCAATGGGAAGAAATAGCATGCGAAGGCGGTGCCTCATGCAATGCCGAAAACAAGTGTGGCGTCTGCCCAAATGATGCTGTCGACGAAACCTGCGCGGATGGTAAATATAAGAAATGCGCCAACGGCCAATGGGAAGATATGGCATGTGAAGGCGATGCCTCATGCAATGCCGAAAACAAATGCGGCGTCTGCCAGAATGATGCTGTCGACGAAACCTGTGCAGACGGGAAATATAAGAAGTGCGCCAATGGCCAATGGGAAGAGACTGCATGCGAAAACAATGCTTCCTGCAATGCCGAGAACAAATGCGGCGAGTGTTCTGATGGCGAGGAAAAAGCGGACTGCAAGGATGGCAAATATTCCAAATGCGAGAATGGCGCATGGGTTGAAACCGCCTGTGCAGACAATTCTTCGTGCACGAAAGAGGGCACATGCGGCAAATGCCAGGAAGGCGCAGTTAAAGACTGCGAGAATGGCGAAAATAATATTGGTATGGTGACGATTTGCAAGGACGGCCAATGGTCAGAGAGCAAGGTAGCTTGTCCGAGCGAATCGGGCAGTGTCTCATGTACGGCAGATAAAAAATGCGGTGAATGTTTGTCTGGCGATTCTACAAAATGTAAAGAAGATGCAGCCGATGCGGACAGAGTCGGAAGTGCGATTTTGTGTAAGGATGGCAAGTGGACCACAGAGCCGGCCAAATGCCCGGGGCTAACTTCATGCGCGATGACGGACAAATGTTATCAGTGTAATCGGGAATGCGATAAAAAATTCACTGGTGAGAACAATGAAGCCTGCAAAAAAGAATGCGGTGATTGTGACACCAAATGCGGTGAATGTAATACCGGCACCAGCAAGAATTGTAAGGATGATTCAGATGGCGTTGGAAGTGCCGATATCTGTATCAATGGCACCTGGAAAAATGACAATTGCAGTGTTCTCAGAAGTGGTTTCACGGTTTCCTGCCTTGTAGAGCAAGAAAACAATTCTATATGTGGACAGTGTAAGAATACAAAAGCAAATCAGTGTTTTTGCATAAATCCGGGGCATCCGGTTTATGATCCAAGTAACGCTTTTTCTGCAAGAACAGAGTCTACATGTGCTAATGGTTATTTCAAAAAAACGGAAACATGTTACGAGTGCGTTGATGATGATGCAGGTGCGTGTGAATGTCTTGTTTTATAATAGAAAGGAGAGATGGCCGGAGGTTCTATATTTTCTCTAAAGGAGAGGAAAACGGGACATTTTATCATTAGTGCGTTCTTTGGATCCTCTCCGGGGATCTTTTCGTTCCACCCCGGGCTGTGACATTTCGCCCCTTCAGTGCGATAATCGTGAGCATTTAACAGGAAGTTTGCAAATTCAAAACTGTTAAGCATTTTTAGAATGCGACGGCCCTGGGGGCTATCCCCCATTCCGAATAAATCCATAACGTTTTCGTGTATTTTGTGCTTCTTAAATGCAAATTCATGGATGAAAGTCATGGGAAGGGCTGAACTGTTACTTTGTAAATGATGTACATAAATCCTCAGTTTGCCAGCAAACGAAGATTATGCTATAAAGAGAAAATGGGCTTTTGCTTCGCAATACATCATGCAATTTCAGGCTATTGCAATGAGGGCAATACAACGCCCTCATTGTTCTCGCCTATTGCGCCACGCGCAATACAGCTCACCATTTATTTTTGTTCAAATCCATCTACGAGCCAGAACCGGAGCTATCCAGAACCGGAGCTATTATGATAAATAAACTCAATTATTTGCTGATATTGTCTGCCGCCATTGCGATGCTCGCCTGTGATGAAGATCCCCAAGATCCTAAACCAATTCCCCCCACCTTTCAAGATCTGTGCGTAAGCTCGGGTGGTACCCCCAAGGACGATCATACCTGTATCTGCAACAATGCAGAATGCAATGATCATGATGTCTGCAATTATGAATCGAAAGCGTGTCCTGGTTCCGAACCTTCGTTTGCCGAAGCCTGTACGAAAACTGGCGGGACGCCCAATGGCAACGTTTGTACATGTAGCGGCAATTCATGTAAAGAATACCACACGTGTGCAGAGGACAAAACATGTTCAGAGATTATACCTTGTGGAACACTCACTTTTGCGGAAGCCTGTCAGAAAACAGGCGGCACAGTTGCGGATGAGTCTTATTGCGTCTGCGATGGCACCCCGCGCAGTCAATACGAAACATGCACGCCAGTAAGTGATTTGAGTTTTGCCGAAGCCTGCGAAAAAACGGGTGGCACGCCCGACGGACATTACTGTACATGCGACGGCGAAAAATCGAACGAATATGAAACGTGCCACGAATGCGCGCACCAGCCTTGCGGTGATGAAAAATGCGATGGAGGAACGACATTTGAAGATGCCTGCAAAGCGTCCGGTGGGACGCCTGCGGAGGGCATTTGTGTATGCGGCGGCGTGCCGTGTACAAATGGCGGTATCTGTCAATTCGGCAGTGATCCCGCCACTTGTGCCGTCGAGTGTCCTCCCCCGGATGAATGTCTTGTTAAAGTTGAAGGCGCGCCTTGTTCCCTAGACAATCCGTTATGCAAACCGGAATGTAAAAATGGCATATCGTTGACCTGCGACGGCACGAAGTACGTCAAAAGTGAATGCGATGGCGGCAATTCGTGTAAGAGCGACACAGAGTGCGGTACTTGCAAAAACTACGAGCAAATTTGCGAAAACAAGATCGATGCAGAGGGTAAAGAAATCGGGACTGTGATGGAGTGTCAGGAAGGCGTACCGGGCAAAGCGATAGCCATGTGCAGCAATGTCTCATGTCGCACGGACATCCCAGCCTGTGGCGAGTGTCTGAATGGCGAGTTGAAGTGCACGGAGGACAATAATGCCAATGCCATTATGTATCGTTGTGTCGAAGGCAAATGGGAAAGACTGCGCAATAAATACGATCCCATCGATCCAGACTATAGCTGCAAAAAAGAATGCCGTATCGATGCAAGTCTGAGTGACAGAAATGTGAACTGTTTTAATGAGCTTGATGCACACCCCGAATATTGCGATGGATGCGATCCTTGTGCCGGTGTAGGCGGTTATGAATATAGGGCTTATGATTGGGAATTTAATCCCTGCTATGATGAAGCTAAATGCAAGGCGCTCAGGGCAAAAGAGGCCGACAAAAATGATCCCGAATATCTGGATCCCGATTATCCGCCGTTCCGCATGCCCGTACATCCCGCCACTTATAAGGCAACGGATGCATGTAAAGCAAAGGGAGCAGATTGCCCGGCAAAAGAAATAGAAGGATATAATTATTTAAGAGGAGCTAAAGAACCACCGTCTGAAAAATTCGATTTTGATTTAACTAATCACACGTTCCACGTGTCATGTAATGCCGACATGACCAGATTTGGTCAATGCCACAATTCATTACAGACATGTATTAACGCAAGCTATCATCAAAATGGTTATATGATTCAATGCGTCAATGGCACATTGTCCGACTATGACGGCAACACGGACGGCATTGCCTGTACCTGCAAGGATGACAGCAATAAGAGTGTAGTTTGCTACACGCGAAAGAACTGCTTTAAGAATTCCACAGCAGTATCGGGAACAGAATTATGTACAAAACCTGCGAAAGATAGTGAATTTGATGATTTATAGCAATGCCATGAATATATGACGATCAGACCTTTTATAAATAGTTGCGACTCAGCCCCTTTGATTTATGTAAGTACCAGAAGTTAAATCAACCCAAGCATTAGGCAGTAGTCAGCAGGCAACAGTTAGTATCTCAAGTTTCGCCCCCTAAAATCATGCACATAACCGCTTGAAACATAACCGTTCAACCTCTCATCTAAACGCCGTGGGCGTTTAATATCAATAGCCCCCGGCAACGCCGGGGGATCTGAACGATATTATTATGTTTTGGACGCCGTAGGCGTTCAATATTGAACCCCGCTGGGGTTCTATGGATTAAGGTCATGCTCTAATCCCCCGGTAGTCGCCTTCGGCTCCAACCGGGGGCTATTCATATTAAAGCCCTACATTTTTATTAAGAGCCTGTTTAGTATCATTGCAAACATGCGCGATTCCTTTGTTCTTGCACCCTTTCAGGGTGCTAATTGGGTGGATTCCTTTACCCGGGGTTGCGCCCTTCGGGCTTACCCCGGGCTGTACTCTTGCACGCTTTCAGCGTGCGGTTGAATGATACTGAACAGCCTCTAAATGATACTATAACGGCACGCGCCTGTTTGTTCTCCTTTTCCATAGAGCAATGCATTTTTTTTAATGTGCAAAATTTGAATAACTTTTCAGCCGAGGCTCTGCCTCATGGCCGTCGAGTTCTATTCTTTTTGCTTTTTTTGTTTCACCCCTTCAGGGTGATTTTATTGATGAGATCCGTTTTCCCGGGGTTACGCCCTTCGGGCTCACCCCGGGCTGTAATATTTCGCCCCTTCAGGGCGATTATAATGCAATTATCTCGTTTCTGCCCTTATTCTCAATGTCAACCATTTTTAGAACTCGACAGCCCTGGGGCCCCTCCCCCATTCCAAACGATTCCTTAACGTTTTCGTATGTTTTACGCGTTTTAATACACATTCCTGGATGAGAGCTGAGCGGTGACAAATCATTTATTCTAACTATACCGGGTATTCCATGGAGAGCGATATCATGATAAGTAACCGCACGCGTATTTGCCAATAAATGGCAAATAGCGTGCGGCAAAAGGCCGTATGCGCAGCTCGCGCATAGGCCGTTTTTCCATAATCAAATCGTTAAATAAGATATATTCCATGACAAAACGCAAGACACCGGATCATATTGAAGTGCGTGGCGCGCGCATGCACAACCTCAAGAATATAGACGTCGACATACCACTGGGTAAAATTGTTGGCATTGCCGGGGTATCGGGTTCTGGGAAATCCTCGCTGGCGCTCGGTGTGCTTTATGCGGAGGGTTCGCGGCGTTATCTGGAATCACTCTCGACGTATACGCGTCGTCGCATGACACAGGCGTCGCGTGCGCTCGTCGATGATGTATGTTACGTTCCAGCTGCGCTGGCGCTGCATCAGAGGCCGGGGGTGCCGGGCATCCGCAGTACATTCGGCACCATGACAGAGCTATTGAACAGCCTTCGCCTGATGTTTTCGCGGCTTGCAAGCCATCGTTGTCCGAACGGGCATTATTTGGAGCCAAGCATGGATGTGGCCGTCGAAAGGGAGCAAATCTGTCCGGAGTGTGGTGCGCATTTTTACGGCCCAGGCGCAGAGGAGCTGGCTTTTAACAGTTCGGGTGCGTGTCCGCGGTGCGAAGGGACGGGTGTCGTTCGGAAAGTCGATGAATCGACGCTGGTGCCAGACGAATCCCTGTCGATCGACGAGGGTGCCGTTTTGCCATGGCAAACGCTGATGTGGTCACTTATGAAAGATATTGCGCGTGAGATGGGGGTTCGCACGGATGTCCCCTTCTGTGAGCTGACAGCCAAAGAGCGCGATATTGTATTTCACGGGCCGGCCGAGAAAAAACATATTCTTTATATGAACGAAAAGACGAACATGGCCGGAGAAATGGATTTTACTTATTACAATGCCGTTTATACCGTCGAAAACGCGTTGGCCAAAGTCAAAGATGAAAAGGGGATGAAACGTGTAGAGAAATTTCTATCGCAAGGTTTATGTCCGGAGTGCGGCGGCACGCGGCTTTCGGAAGCAGCGCGAGCCCCGCGTCTTCGCGGCATTTCGTTGTCCCAGGCGTGTGAAATGACATTGGCCGACCTCATCGAATGGGTTTGTGGCGTACCCGAATCGCTGCCCAAGCCGATGCAGCCGATGGCGCGCAATATCTGCGAATCCTTTTTGGATACCGCCAAACGGCTCGTCGATCTGGGGCTATCCTACCTGACGCTCGACCGGGCGGCGTCGACGCTTTCGACCGGAGAACGCCAGCGCACCCAACTGGCACGCGCAGTTCGCAACCGGACGACGGGGGTGTTATACGTATTGGATGAACCTTCGATTGGACTGCATCCGTCCAATCTGGAAGGATTGACCGGTGTCATGGACGATCTGGTGGCCGATGGCAATTCTGTCATTCTGGTCGATCATGATACACAGGTTTTATCGCATGCCGACTGGCTTGTTGAACTCGGCCCCGATGCCGGTGCCGGCGGGGGGCAAGTCATCGCCGAGGGATGTGTTTCATCTATTATTAAAAATACAAATTCTAAAATCGGACCCTTTTTAGAAAGTACAAAGCGTTTTCAGGTTTTAGACAGCGTTGAATCTGAACATCTGTTTGATCATGGGAAAATAGAATTATCCACGTCTCAGATTCATACGGTAAAACCACTGGATGTATGTTTTCCAAAGGGACGTTTTACCGTCGTGACGGGCGTGTCAGGATCCGGCAAAACGACGATGGTTCTCGAAAGTCTGATACCGGCGATTGAAGCCATGCTCGAGGGCAGGAAACTTCCATCCCACGTCCATCATCTATCTGCCGAAGGAATTCGACATATTAAACTGATCGATGCCACGCCGATCGGGATCAACGTGCGTTCGACGGTGGCGACTTATGCCAATGTGCACGATGAACTTCGAAAGATATATGCCAAAACAGCAGATGCCAAAAAGAATAAGCTCAAGGCCGGCGATTTTTCGTACAACACCGGTGATTTGCGTTGTCCAACGTGTGACGGTACGGGCGTTATCAGTCTGGATGTACAATTTTTACCGGATGTCGATATACCGTGCCCGGATTGCCGTGGCTCGCGCTATGGTCGTCTGGCCTGGTCTGTCAAACGCATACGCAAAGATGGCATAGCCTGCTCATTGCCGGAACTGATGGAAAAGAGCATCGACGAAGCCCTTCTGATTAGCGACGATTTGCCCATCGTGAGTCGTCGCATGGCGGTATTGCATGACCTTGGGCTGGGTTATCTGACTTTGGGGGAGGAGACACCGAGCCTTTCGGGCGGCGAAGCACAGAGACTAAAACTTGCCAGCGAGATGGGGCGCGGCCAGGATGATACCATATTTGTCTTTGATGAACCGACGATTGGGCTGCATCCTCTGGATGTACAAAGCCTGCTCAAAGTCTTTAAACATCTCATCGACAGGGGTGCGACTGTCATTGTGATTGAGCACGACCTGGATGTCATCCGCAATGCCGATTATATTATCGATATGGGACCTGGCGGCGGCGAAATGGGCGGCCGCATCGTGGGAATGGGGAGCCCGATGGAGATTAAGAGAAATAGAAATAGTATTACGGGGAAATATATTTAATGCGGAATTGTTTTGAATTAGCAATGAGCAATTG
>DGWW01000278.1:4973-18379 GCA_002395385.1 Myxococcales bacterium UBA4248 | reverse complement strand
AGATGTGGGAACCCAGGGATTGAATTAGCAATGAGCAATGAGCAATGAGCAATGAGCAATGAGCAATGAGCAGTTAGCTGTTAGCAGTTAGCAATTAGCAATTAGCAATTAGCAATTAGCAATTAGCAATGAATGAGTTCTATGGTTTATTCCTAAAGAATGAAGTTTTTTTGCTTTAAAGTGACATTTGAATTTTGCATTGCACATTGCACATTGCACATTGCTAATTCAGAACGTCATCCGGCTTTAGCTTTAGACTTCACCTTTAGTTTTGCATTCCCATTGCACTTTGCGCATTCGTTTAGTGTCTCTGGTTCTTGAGTTGTTCGGAGAACCATCCGCCTGTGAGGGCATCGAGTGTGGCCGTCAATTCCTGGATCTTGAGATCCTGATCGAGTTTTTTGGCGACATCCGAGGGGGGATTGAGTGTGGCGTCGATCTGGAGTTTTCGGCGAGCAAAGTAGGCTTTTGTGACGGCCTTGAGCAATGAGTCGCGCGTTTTGACGGCGGAATTCATCGTTGAAACCACGCGGATTTGATCGGAGTTGAAGACGATGCCGGACAAATCCCATTCTGCATGGATTTTATGCTGCAGGGTGTCCGTATTTTGTTTGTAATCAGTCAATTTATACTGTGTCCAGCTTGTAGCGACATTATCAGCGTAAGTATAGACACCTTGCGGGCGATCGCGATCCTCATCTTTATAGGTCATTTCATAAAACAATTTTTTGGGGAGTGCTTTGGCACCACCTGCGCGTCGATAGAGCCCATTTAGACGATCTGCCCCCAGACCGGAAAACTCGACGGCAGCGTCCATCGTCGCTTCGACGGTCGGTTCGTGGCTGAATTTGGCCATGACTTCCTGTGGCGTCTGTGCAGATGCCAGTGCTGGCACGGTCAGCAGCATGGCAGCAAAACAAAGAGATATGATGCGTTTCATGTAGATGCTCCCTATAAAGTGATTGTAAAATCACGAGTTCCGAACAAACTTATTAAGATGCTGTAGGATTGTTTAAGGTTGTTTTTCGCTGGCATGAATGGCAGTCATGTAATAACCGCCAGTCATAAAGTGTAAGTTAGCCTCAATTTCCTGTAAACCCAATGTCGTCTTTACCATTTTTCTGGTACCTGATTTATTGTTGGGTAGTTTGGGAAAATCCAAAACCACGGTCATTTGATAGGCACGACGGCGATTTAATTCTTTTTGTACGTTTTTTACGAGTGCTTCGCGCCGTTTTTTGAGATTGTTCATTCGGCTCATTGCACTTGCTTCTTCTGCGACACCTTGAGAAAGTTTAAGATTCCATCTTGCGACAATCTGCCAATACCATGTGGTTTCGCGTTTGAAGGTGTATTTGTCGGAGGTGACATAGGCCATTTGCATATTGGTGACGGTCTGGCGTTGATCGGTTTTTTGCTGCTTATACCCATATTCAAAACCGACGGCAGGTAGCAGCCACGATAATCGGTTTCTCATCCCCCAGCTGTTTTCGAGAATATCGCCAAGATAGTGGGCATCCAATGCCTGTTGAATGACCATATCGTCCGAAGGTTCTTTGGCCCATTGATTGTGTAGCGTCTTGTATTCCGGGGTAAAAACGAAATGATTGGCATCCTGCGCGAGCCAAAGTCCGGAGGGGGATGCCATGATCATGAAGGAATACCCGTCGCTCAGCTCGACAAGGGGGCCAAGTTCGGTGGCATTGAGCGAATTATTTTGTGAAATCCATCCATTGGGGCCGAATTGGTACACGTGTGAATCTGTCCGAACAGTGAAGGTCGCCAGTGAGGGATCGTTCGAAAGGATCTGGCGGATGGATGCATCCGAAATGGCATCTGTCGGAACGCTGTTAAAAATGCGGGCATCGGCGCTGTGATACAGCGTCGTGTTGGTCAATACGAGAAGACTGCTGCCATTTCCCGGCACGATGTCAATGACGTATTCGGAAATATCCCAGGGGCCTTCGACGGGTTCCCATGTCTGGCCGCGATCTGACGAACGAAACATGCCTTCGGTCGATAACGCCCAAAAAGTTTGTCTGTTCAGGTGAATTTCGAAGACGCCGCCCGTGACGACATCGTCCAGTTGAACCCAGTTTTCGCCCCCATCGTGCGTGATAAGCATCCCGTGGGTCAGGCCGATGGCGACGATTTGACCATCTGGCGAAATGCCCATCGACACGAGTTTTTCTCCTGCCGGGGCAGCCATAAACGGCAACCAATTCGTGCCTTTATCAACCGTAAAATAAATCGTATCCGGCGTAATGGCATACGTCTCGGTCGCCGTTGTCACGAATTGCGATACGGCTGTCGCATGACCGGCCCTCGTCGCCGCCAAATCCCGTTCTGCACCGCTGTTGACGTATTTGATAAAGCGATCAATATAGCTGTCGAACTCAGAAACAACAACGCCGGGTATGATTTCAGAATCGTTTTGAACCTTGGTCAAATCCGGATCCATATCGAGCTCTAAATCTTTTAATGCCTCGATATCATTGACATCGCGTGCCTGCAAGAGCTCATCATCTGTGATATCGTCGAGAATCTCTTCGGCATAATCCGTATCAAACTGATTCTCGAGTTCCAGACGAAGGTATTCCCGGAGTGAGGCTACTTTAGAGGAAACCTGGGCGGGGTTCTCGGCTTCGTCTGCACCTTCGTTCTCGTCGCTTTCGTCAATTTCATCTTCGGATGAATCGGCGTAATTCAGGCGTTCATCCCAATTGGCACCATTGTCTTCGCTGACAGCGATATAACCGGGACCACCTGCGTAAAGTACCGATGGATTGCCAGCGTCCACAGCAACGGCTGTCGTCCCGGAGAGCAACACCTGATCCCCTAAAAATCCCCAAAAAAAATTGCCCAGTTCGGCTGTACTTTTACCGCCAAGACTTAGGTTGAGGGATGAAGGCACTGCGACGGCTTTGTTTTTTTCTGTTTCTTCGGCCGTGGCTTCTTCAGAAATTTCTTCTTCTGTTTGCCCCAAGGCTGGGCTGGCAAAGCCTAAAGTCAACAAAATGCCTAAAAAACAGAGAATCTTGCGTTTTTTCATGCCCAGTTCCCATCACAATCGTTTGGACGCCTTGACGCGCCGATATAAGTATAAATATCAGCATAACTCCATATTCTCAAGGCGTTTTGTGTATGTTTTGGGTAGGTTTTTGTATTTTCGGCCTATCGCTGTGCGATACGGCCTCTGTGCGCCGCTATTGGCAGGGCCAATACGCGTCGCATTGCTTATTCCAGCACTTCCCACAGGAAACTGAAAGTATCCGCTTCCCTGTCAATCGTCGAGTGCACTTTGCCTGTGCCGGAATGTCCTGCGTTTTTCTCGATTCGTAAAAGGACGGGATTGTCTGAGGTTGTCGCATCCTGTATGGCTGCGGTCATCTTTCGGGCATGCAATGGATTGACGCGTTCATCGCTGTCTGAACTTAAGAACAACACACTGGGATAGTCCGTCTTTTTGACATTCGAATAGGGGGAATAGGCCAGGATATTTTTGAATTCCGCTTCGCTTGCCTCGGGATTGCCATATTCTTCACGATGGCCTATGGCAAATAAATGGTATCGCAGCATATCCAACAAGGGCGCCCCACACAAGACGGCACCGAACAAATCTGGACGCTGGGTTAAAGCTGCACCTGCCAATAGACCGCCATTTGAATAACCATCGGCTGCCAGGGAGGCGGGACGCGTGTATTTATGTGCAATCAGGTATTCTGCGACGGCATAAAAATCGTCAAATGAATTCTGTTTTTTGAATCCTATGCCGTCTTGATGCCAAAACTCGCCATATTCACCACCACCGCGAAGAACTGAATCTACGTAAATACCGCCTTGTTCCAGCCATGCAAAAATGGGCAAATTTATGAAAGGTTTTTCTAACATACCCAATCCGCCATATCCATGGAGAATGGTTTTGGCCGTGCCATCAAGTTTGGTGTTTTTATGCCGCAATACGAAAAATGGGATTCGAGTGCCGTCTTTAGAAGTCGTAAACAGCTGTTCGACAATGATATCTTCGGGATGGGTATTTGTTTGAGTTTCATTCCAAAGGCTCATATCAAGCGACTTGGGATCAATTCTATACAGATGTTTGTAAATCTTAAAGGATGTATATGTGACAAACAGCGCATTGGGATCGATCTCGTTGCTCATTTTATAAATCGTGCCTTTATCGGGCAATTCGATAGATTTTATCCATTTTCCGTTTAGATCATAGACATCGAGGTAATTGACGACATCTTTGAGGGTGACGACGAACAGCTTATCCTGAACGATGGCGAAATTCTCGATGGTGCGATCCTCAAATTCGGGAACAATCGTTTGCCAGGCACTTTCGGTAAGATCGGGCTTTTCGGCAGACAGATCGATTTTGATGATGCGGTAGCGCGGTGCATTGTTGTCTATCATGAGATACAGTGCATTTTGATAGATTGTGGCAACCTCACTATCATTGACGTTATCTGGCAGTTTGAACCATTCTCCGTTTGAGTTAGTCCGCCGGACCCTGAGATCACTCAGGAACCACTCGCCATCGTTTGAAATACTAATATGATTAAATGGTGGTTCGGTGATGATGATATCTTCACTTTGGGGTGTCCCGATTTTGTGAAAACGAACGTCGCTCATTTTTGCGCGCTGATTGACAGGAACACTGGTATCCGCCGGGAAATATGTATAATAAAATCCACTGCCATCCTTGAGCCATGCTGGATTAGCCCAGCGCGCATCATCGATTTTGTCGCTCAGCGTTTCGCCGTTTTCGACATTCATGATGTACATCGTGGCCATATCTGCATTATTGGGATTGAGCGCATAGGCGAGCAGTTTGCCGTCTGGAGAGACACTTATACGTCCGAGTGAGATAGAACCGTCTTTAGAGAGTTTGTTGGGATCGATCAAAACCTTTGGAGGATTGTCGGGATTGCTTGTATCGCGCATGTATAAGGTGAAAGTGTCTTCATGCTGACGGCGTTCATAGTAAAAAATATAATTGTCTCTAATGCTGTTCACCGCAACATCTGCCAAATAGAGAAGCTCCGTCAGCCTCTTTTTAAACTGCTCGCGCGTCGGCATTTGGGCGAGGTAATCGCGGGTGCGCTTATCCTGAGCGGCTATCCAGGTTTTGACGTCCTCATTTGTGGCATCTTCGAGCCATTGGTAGGGATCGGGGACTTTTTCGCCCCAGAGCTCCATGACGTCATCGCCGGGGCGATTGTCGGGCGCAGGGGCAGGCGTAAGCTTTGCGGGTGCTGGTTTTGCCTCTGTTTGCGAGGCATTTTGGGGGGCCGGCTGGTTGCCTGCACACGAAATGAGCATGAGAGAAGAGAGAATCATCGCAAAAATTCTGTATTTGGGCATCTATTGTTCTCCAAAAATTGGCGTTATTCCAAGACTTCCCACAGGAAACTGAATATATCTGCATATTTTTCAATCATCGAACTTTGCAAACCAGTACCAGCATGGCCCGAGTTTTTTTCAATACGCAAAAGCACGGGATGGTCAGAGGTCGTTGCATCTTGTACGGCCGCAGTCATTTTTCGGGCATGCATCGGGCCGATACGCTCATCGCTGTCAGCACCTAAAAATATGACGCTGGGATAGGCCGTCTTTTTGACATTGTGGTATGGCGAATAAGACCGTAAATTCTTAAATTCTGCTTCGCTGGCTTCGGCATTGCCAAATTCGTTTGTCGCTGTTCGTGCAAGGTTGCCAAACATTTGGAACCGCAGCATATCTAACAAAGGTACAGAACACACGACAGCCCCATATAAATCCGGACGTTGTGTCAAGGCCGCGCCAACCAACAAACCACCAGCCGAGCCACCATCAGCCGCAACAGACGACGGGCGCGTGTATTGGTGCGCGATCAGATATTCTGCAATGGCATAGAAATCGTCGAAGCTGTTCTGTTTTTTTAATCCACGGCCGTCCTCATGCCAACTGTTGCCATACTCACCTCCACCGCGCAATACCGATTCGACCCAAATACCTCCTTGTTCGATCCAGCTTAATGTAATAGGTGAATAGAATGGGGTTGTTGACATTCCACAACAGCCATAGCCACTGATGATCGTTTTGGTCGTGCCGTCGAGTTTAGTGTCTTTGTTACGCAAGACAAACATCGGAACTTTGGTTCCGTCTTTTGATGTGGCAAAAAGTTGTTCAACAATGATATCCTCTGGATTCACGTTCGATTTGGCCTTATACCAATCGGATAATTGAAGGGTTCCTGGGTCGATGCGATATATTTGTTTATCGATCTTGAAGGATTGATAACCTATATATAGGGCATTCGACGTAGGAGTGCCGCTCATCCCCAGGATAGTGCCCTTATCCGGCATTTCGATAGACTGTATCCATTTTCCGTTTAGGTCGTAGACATCGAGGTAATTGACGATATCTTTGAGCGTTTGTACAAATAGTTTGTCCTGAACGATAGCAAAATCTTCGATGACTCGATCTTGGAACTCTGGGATGATCGTCTGCCAGGCGTTCTCGGAGAGATCAGGCTTTTCAGCGGACAGATCAATTTTTAGGATACGATAGTGTGATGCACTGTCGTTCGTATAAATATAAATGGTATTTGACAAGATCTTACTTTTATAAGTTGCGCCCTTTTTACTTGGCAGTTCAAACCATTCACCGTTCGAGTCAATGCGCCGAAGTTTGATCGTGTTGCCGTTCCATCCGAACTGCGTGCCATACTTCAGCCACAGGCCATCATCTGACACGCTTATCCAGTGGGTTTTTGTTGGATCGTTGTGCGGTTCGATAATGATGCTGTCTTCGCTTGCATCTGTCCCGACTTTGTGAAAGCGAATGTCGGCTTTTCCTGTTCGTATATCAGACGAAATATCGGGATCTGTCGGATACCTGGTGTAATAAAACCCACTGTTATCATGAAGCCAGGAGGCAGGTAAGTTTATCATACCGTCGATTTTGTCGCTCAGTGTTTCGCCGGTTTCGACATTCATAATGTACACAGGCCCTTCATCGGCATTATTCTTAGTAAGTTGATAGGCCATGAGAGAACCATCGGGGGAAATATAGGTTTCATCGAGAGAGATGGAGCCATCTTCCGAGAGTTTGCGGGAGTCGATGAGTACGCGAAGCGCTTCGTCGGGTCTGCTCAGATCACGAACATTGAGCGTGATTCTCTCTTCCTCAGGGAAGGCTTCGTAATAAAAAATCCGTTTGCCTTTTATCGTTGGAATCCCCGGAATCCCCCCAACACGCTTATCGCGATACATGAGTTCCGTCAGTCTCTTTTTAAATTGTTCACGCATGGGCATTTGGGCGAGGTAATCGCGGGTGCGCTTATCCTGGGCGGCTATCCAGGTTTTGACGTCCTCCTGCGAATCATCTTCGAGCCATCGGTAAGGATCGGGGACTTTTTCGCCCCAGAGCTCCATGACGTCATTGCCGGGGCGATTGTCGGGCGCAGGGGCAGGCGCGAGTTTCGCGGGTGCTGGTTTTGCCTCTGTTTGCGAGGCATTTTGGGGGGCCGGCTGGTTGCCTGCACACGAAATGAGCATGAGTGAGGATAGAATCATCGCAAAAATTCTGTATTTGGGCATGGGAAACCTCCAAAAAAAACGCGGCGTAAGCGTATTGGCGCAGCCAATCAGGGCTGCCGCATTTAAAACTGGTATATCTTTTGCTTATGGATTTGGATAATGTTAAGAATCAATACTTTAGAGAGATGGGGGAGGGGCCCCATCGAGTAATTATTTGTTATGTTTTGCGAAACGTTAAATCTATGCAAAAACTTAAAATGATTGCGGATTCCAAAGGGCTCAGCTCTTTGGCGGGGTCCGGGGCAGAGCCCCGGTAAAGTAAATGCGGTAACCCTGCGCAGCCAATAGCTGCGTCCAACAAAAGAAAATCGTTTTGGAAATCGACGCTTTATTCCAGCACTTCCCACAGGAAACTAAAGACATCGGCGTATTCTGCAATTGCCTGGTTGACCATGTCTGCGCCGCCATGCCCCGAGTTTTTCTCGATGCGCAAGAGCACCGGTTTGTCCGAGGTCGTCGCATCCTGTACGGCTGCCGTCATTTTGCGGGCATGCATCGGATCGACGCGGTCATCGCTGTCTGCACCGAGGAATAAAATATTGGGATAGGCCGTCTTCTTGACATTCGAATACGGCGAATATGCCCGAATATTCTTGAATTCCGCTTCACTCGCTTCGGCATTGCCATATTCGCTAATCCAGGTGCGCCCCGAACCATAGAGCTGGTAGCGAAGCATGTCCAAAAGCGGGACGGCGCACACGATGGCACCATATAAATCCGGTCGCTGGGTCATGGCTGCACCGGTCAAAAGGCCGCCGTTCGACCCGCCATAAGCTGCCAATGAGGACGGACGCGTGTATTTGTTGGCGATGAGATGCTCCGCCACCGCATAGTAGTCATCAAAGACGTTCTGCTTCTTAAAGCCCATGCCGTCCTGATGCCAAGTCTCGCCATATTCCGAACCGCCGCGAAGGTTCGAGCGGACATAGATACCGCCCTGTTCGAGCCAGGCATAAAAAGTCGCGCTGAAGGTCGGCGTAATCGCCACATTAAATCCGCCATATCCGTAGATGATCGTTTTGGCCGTGCCATCGAGTTTGGTATTCTTGTGGCGCAGTACGAACATCGGGATTTTTGTGCCGTCTTTCGAAGTCGCAAACAGCTGCTCGCTTATGATATCGTCGGTATGGGCACTCGTCTTGACTTCGGACCATAGCGTCATTTCGAGCGATTTGGGATCGAGCTTATAGACATTGTTTGGAATTTTATAGGATGTAAACCCAAAATACAGCGATTCCGAGTTGGGACGGCCGCTGAGTCCGCCGATCGTCCCTTTGTCGGGCAGTTCGATGGATTTTATCCATTTTCCATTTAAATCGTAGACATCCAGATGATTGACGACATCTTTGATGGTCACGACAAACAGTTTATCCTGGACAATCGCAAATTGCTCGATGACGCGGTCTTCGAATTCGGGAATCAACGTTTGCCAGGCGTTTTCGGAAAGATCTGGGTTTTCGGCGGACAGATCGATCTTAACCATGCGGAAGCGCGGTGCGTTGTCGTTCGTCAGGATAAATAACGTATCGTTGTGAATGTCGTTATAATAGATCGTGTCTTTTTTGGTGGGCAGTTCGAACCATTCGCCATTCGAATCGGCGCGCCGTAACTTCATTTTTGTGCCGTTCCAGCCCTCTTCGATGGTGTAGTCGAGCCATTTGCCATCGCTCGAAATCCCGATTTGATGGAATTTAGTCGGATCTTTGAGCGGCTCGATGATGACTTTATCCTCGCTTGCGGGGGTGCCGACTTTATGGAATCGAACATCGGTCATACCCGGGCGCATGTCGACGGGAATATTGGGATCGAGTGGGAAATAGGTGTAATAGAACCCGCTGCCATCTTTGAGCCATGCGGGATAGGCATAGCGAGCGCCTTCGATTTTGTCGGTGAGCGTTTCGCCGGTCTCGACGTTCATGATGTAGAGCGTGGCCTGATCGGCGTTATTCTCTTTGAGGCGGTAGGCCAGGAGTTTGCCGTCGTGCGAAGCACTGTATCCGCCGAACGAGATGGACCCGTCGTCCGAGAGTTTGTTGGGATCGATGAGCACGCGCGGCGCGGCATCGGGGGTGCTCAAGTCGCGCACATAAAAAGTGCTCTTTTCATCTTTGGGGCCGCGCTCCGAATAAAACATCCATTTATCTTTGACGACTGGGATGGAAATTCTGGCCACATAGAGGAGTTCCGAGAGCCTCTTTTCGAATTGGGATCGCGTTGGCATTTGGGCGAGGTAATCGCGAGCCCGGGTATCCTGAGCCTTCATCCAGGCTTTGACGTCCTCCTGCGTGGCATCTTCGAGCCATCGGTAAGGATCGGGGACTTTTTCGCCCCAGAGTTCCATGACATCATTGCCGGGGCGATTGTCGGGGGCAGGGGCAGGCGCGAGTTTCGCGGGTGCTGGTTTTGCCTCTGTTTGCGAGGCATTTTGGGGGGCCGGCTGGTTGCCTGCGCACGAAATGAGCATAAGTGAGGATAGAATCATCGTAAAAATCCTGTATTTGTGCATGGGAAGCCTCCAAAATAAAAAAGCGCGGCGTATGCGTGTAGAAATGACTTTCTATCACGCATAGCCGCGCGGCGCAAGCGTATTGGCGCAGCCAATAGCGGCGCCAACTCAATTAGCAGTTAGCAGTTAGCAGTTAGAGGATTCTCGATTTTATTCCTAAAGAATGAATTTTTTTAGCTTTAGAGAGATTTTGGGGGCTTGCATCCCAATTACGAATTACGAATTACGAATTACGAATTCTGAACGTTCTTCCCCCATAGCTTCAGAATTTCCCTTTAGTTTTGCATCCCCATTGCCCATTGAATTAGTCTGGAGCCGTCACACGGCAAACCTCGGTGAGGCTTGTTGTGCCTTCCAAAACCTTGTTGATACCGGCCATGCGCAGCGTCTGCATGCCCAGGCGAATGGCTTCGGATTTGAGTTCAGCCGTCGAATAGCCTTGCAGAACGGCGCTTCGCAGTTCCTCGCCAAAGACCATAACTTCATAGAGCGCGATACGGCCTTTAAAGCCATTGTTACATTTATCGCATCCGGGGCCGGGTTCGTAGATTCTGGCACCGGGAATTCTGTCTTCGGGGACCTGTGCATCGCGCAATGCCTGTGTATCGACGTGAGCTTCCTTGCGACAATAGGGGCAGAGTTTTCGGGCGAGTCGTTGGGCCAGAATCAGGTTGACCGAGCTGCAGACGAGGAAGGGTTCGATGCCCATGTTGAGCAGACGGCTGACGGTCGAAGGGGCGTCGTTCGTATGCAGTGTGCTCAAAACCATGTGGCCGGTCAATGCGGATTTGACTGCGATTTCTGCCGTTTCGAAGTCTCGGATCTCGCCGACCATGATGATGTCAGGGTCTTGTCGCAGGAAGCTTCGCAGTGCTGCGGCGAAGTTTAGTCCGATGGCATCGTGCATCTGGACCTGGTTGATACCCGAGAGGTTGAATTCGACAGGATCTTCGGCGGTCGAAATGTTTTCGGTCACCTGGTTGAGTTCGCTCAGAGCCGAATACAGTGTCGTCGTTTTACCAGACCCCGTCGGCCCCGTAACGAGCACCATGCCGTAGGGACGATGGATGGCTTCTTTGAACTCCTTGAGCGCCCGAGGTTCAAAACCGAGTTTTGTCATGTCGAGCTGCAGGTTGGATTTGTCCAAAAGTCGCATGACGACTTTTTCGCCGAACAGCGTTGGGAGTACCGAAACACGGAAATCCATCTCACGGTCGCCGCCCAGTTTGAGCTTGATACGACCATCCTGCGGGAGACGGCGTTCGGCGATGTCGAGGCTCGACATAATCTTGACACGGCTGACGATGGCATTGCGCAGCTTGAGCGGGGGGCGCATCACTTCTTTTAATACGCCGTCAATGCGGAACCGGATGCGCATCATTTTTTCGTAGGGTTCCATGTGGATATCGGAGGCATTGTTGCGAATGGCATCGACCAGAATGGCGTTGACGAGTCGAACGACGGGCGCTTCCTCTGCCATATTCTGGAGATCGACCGTATTGACCGATTCTTCTTCCTCACCGTAACCGATTTCATCGAGGTTAAAATCGTCGATGCCGCCGGCCATATCTTCGAAAGTGGGGCCGATGTCTTCCTGAGGCTGGGAATCCGGGCCTTGTTTCTTGGACGGATAATACTTGTCAATCGCGGATAAAATCGCCTGCTCGCCAGCTACGACCACTTCGATGTTAAAGCCCGTCATAAACTTGAGATCATCGATCGCGAACATATCCGTCGGATCGCTCATGGCCACCATCAACGTCTGTCCCATGCGGTTGATGGGCAGGCAGCAGTGCTTAACGGCTTTATCTCTCGGAATGAGCTTGAGCAGCTCGGGAGCGATGCTTTGAATTTCTTCAATATGAATTGAAGGAACGCCGAACTGGCGGCTCAAAAAATTGGTCATATCCTGTTCGCGGACATATCCCAATTTGGTTAATTGGCCGGACAAACGTCCACCGCTTTTGCGCTGTTCTGCGCGAGCTGCTTCGAGTTGGGCACCAGTTACAATCTGGCTGCGCAGCAGCAATTCACCGAGTTTTTGGTCTTTTCCCGCCATAGTATCCTCTTCAATCACTCAAACCCACCCATGACAAAGCATCATGGCGAGCTGCTCTTTTTTGGGGGTATATCTTCGCCTATTGGCCGAATGGCCAATACGGCTTCGGGCCTGTGCTTTTGCCTATGGCAATACGCACAGGCATCTTCTGATTACATGTCCAATGCACCAAATCGTGTGATCTCTTCGAGCCTGGCATATCGCTGTCGAAGCGATTCGACGGTTGCACGCTTTAACCCATCGAGACTGTAGCCTTCGATGGTAAAACTGGCCAGTGCTGTGCCTGCAACGACGCCTTCTCTCAAAACCATGTCGTTCACTGTGCCATGTCGTGCGAGCGTTCCCAAAAGACCGCCCGCAAAGGTATCGCCGCAACCCGTCGGGTCGACGATCGACTGGGTGGGATAGGCAGGACAACAAAATATCTTATCTTCGTGGAGCATAAATGCACCGAAAGCACCACGTTTGATGACGACGGTCGAGGGCCCCATTGCCTGGATCCTTTTCGCACCTTGAACTATCGACTTTTCCTCGCTTAAAAGCCGGGCTTCCGCTTCATTGAGTACGAGCAGATTAATGTGGGACAATACTTTGCGCAATGTCGCGTTCTCTGTATTGATCCACAGATTCATGGTGTCTGCTGCTACAAATTTGGCATTGGCCTGCTCGACAACTTTGAGCTGAAGCTGGGGAATGATGTTCGCCAAAAAAAGAAAATCACAGTTTTTTTGGGATTCATTGAGCTTCGGCTCAAAATCGGCAAATACATTCAAATCTGTACGCAGGGTCGTCGCTTCACCAAGCTCTTCGCCGTAAGTCCCCTGCCACTGAAAAGTTTTGCCTTTTCGGGTATAGACCGTCGATAAATCGACGCCTCGTTCAACGAGAAAATCGAGCTGAGTCCTGTCGAAATCTTCACCCAATACGGCAATGACCTGGGGGCGGCAGAGCAATCCGGATGCTGCCGAAAAATAGGTCGCCGAACCACCTAGTCCTTTGCGATCGATGGCGGATGGTGTCGATATTGTGTCGAGCGCGATGGATCCTACGACAATAAGTGATGATGCCGTATCGTGCGTTTTTGCGTCACCTTCTGTCAAAGACATCTCAGTCCTTCCTTCCACAAATAGTTGTGGGCTTTCCCCTCAAACAACCCCCAAAAATATGATTTTTCACAACGCATTGGTATGCACATGTGAGGACAGGCTTTTACCACATTTGCCTACATTTGGGCAATTAGCAATTAGCAATTAGC
>DGWW01000278.1:0-4785 GCA_002395385.1 Myxococcales bacterium UBA4248 | reverse complement strand
TCGATTTTATTCCTAAAGAATTAATTTTTTTAGCTTTAGAGAGATTCTTAGGACTTGCATCCCCATTGCACATTGCTCATTCAAAACAATTCCGAATTAATCAGATTCGCCCTTTAGTTTTGCAATCCCCATTGCTCACTGCTAACTGCACATTGCTCATTAAAATTAATTTCCCTGTTTTTGAATTTGTGCCCAGTCGTCGCGCATGGTTACGGTGCGGTTAAAAATGAGATGGTCTTTCGTCGAATCGGTGTCGACGCAGAAATAGCCCATGCGCTCGAATTGGCAGCGGTATCCGGGTTTGACATCGGCCATGCTCGGTTCGACATAACCCTGAAGAATTTCCATCGAATTCGGATTCAGGCAGGATTTAAAGTCACCTTCGGGGGTGGCCATGGGATCTTCTTCGGTGAACAGCGTATTGACCATGTGGAGTTCGGCAGGCAATGCATGGGCTGCGCTCAGCCAGTGGATGGTGACTTTGACTTTGCGGCCGTCGGGGGATTTGCCGCCCGCACTTTCGGGGTCATACGTGCAGCGTACCTGGATGATGTTGCCATTCTCATCTTTGTCGACGCCGACGCATTTGATGAAATATGCATAACGCAGGCGCACTTCGCGGCCCGGGGTCAGACGGAAGAATTTCTTGGGGGCATCTTCCATAAAGTCGGAGCTGTCGATCCAGAGTTCGCGCGAGAATGGGATTTTACGGCTGCCGAAACTGTCATCTGTCGGATGGAAAGGCCCTTCGAAATATTCGACTTTGCCTTCGGGATAGTTTTCGATGAGGACTTTGATGGGCTTGGTCACGCCCATGATGCGCGGCGCCGTGTCGTTGAGGTTCTCGCGCACGCAGTGTTCGAGCAATGCCAAATCGACCATCGAATCGCGTTTGTTTACGCCGATGAGCTCGCAGAAATTGCGGATGGCTTCGGGTGGGAAGCCTCTGCGGCGCATGCCCGAGATCGTCGGCATTCTCGGATCGTCCCAGCCGCAGACCACGCCGTCCTTGACCAGGCTCAGCAAACGGCGCTTGCTCATGACAGTGTACGAAAGATTCAATTTGGCAAATTCGATCTGCTGCGGATGGCGGTCGAGCTCGAGGGCATCGATAAACCAGTCATACAGAATGCGGTGATCTTCGAATTCGAGCGTGCAGACAGAATGCGTGATGCCTTCGATGGCGTCGCTCAGGCCGTGGGCAAAGTCGTACATTGGATAGATGCACCATTTGTCGCCCGTGCGGTGATGCGTGACATGTTTGATGCGGTAAATCAACGGATCGCGCATATTCATGTTCTTATGCGACATGTCGATCTTGGCTCTCAGAACGCGCTCGCCCTCTTTGAATTCGCCGTTTTTCATGCGTTCCAGAAGATCGAGGCTTTCTTCGGCCGGACGGTCGCGCCAGGGGCTCGGTTTGCCCGGCGTATAGAAATTGCCGCGATATTCGCGGATCTGCTCGGGCGTGAGCTCGCAGACGTAGGCTTTGCCTTTGCGAATCAGCTCTTTTGCCCATTCGTACAGCTGATCAAAATAATCCGAAGCAAAATAGAGGTTGTCCCAGTGGAATCCCAGCCATTCGACATCTTCTTTGATCGAATCGCAGTATTCTGTGTCCTCTTTGACTGGGTCGGTATCATCAAAACGAAGATTGCATGTACCGCCAAATCGTTGGGCAAGGCCAAAGTTCAGGCATATCGACTTGGCATGTCCGATGTGTAGATAACCATTGGGTTCGGGCGGGAAACGCGTCGCCACACGCCCGCCATTCTTGCCGTTTTTAAGATCTTCTTCGACGATTTCCCTGACAAAATTGGAACCAACCTCGTTATTTTCTGCCATTGTTTTTCCCGGTATATTGAGGCAATGCCTGTTGAAAGAAAAAAATCATTCCCGGTTTTAACCGGAAATTTTCGGCGCTTTTTTACTCACAATACGGCGTTTTCGCAAGCAAACATTGCGCTTTTGTCATGCCTCATTCCTTCAAGCTGTCTTCATGCATTAAGAAATCGAAGAGATTGAGTATCAGAATGCCCTGATCCGTATAGTGGGTGCGGCCACCATCCTTGCAGATGATGATCTTTTTAAAGCCATCTCCGATTTGCAGCAGCGATGCCTGTTCCTGGCGCAGTTTGTCTTCGTCCGGCATGCGTAGTGCCGATTGA
Source organism: Myxococcales bacterium UBA4248 (assembly GCA_002395385.1). Lineage (GTDB taxonomy): Bacteria > Myxococcota_A > Bradymonadia > UBA4248 > UBA4248 > UBA4248. The sequence continues at coordinate 2,617 of DGWW01000278.1, read as the reverse complement.
ATGTAGTAACGGCGATAGCCTTGGTTGCACACAAAATCCACTTCGAACTGCTTGCGCATGCTTTCTCCCTGTGAAGACTTGAGATTTTGCGTTACAATGCCGACATCGACGTTAAAACCGCGCCGAATGAGGTCAATGTACAGGATGTTTTCCATGGCATGGGATTCCTCGAGCTGGCGAAAATTCAGGCGCGCATTTCGAATGCCCATATCCGTGAAGAAGTATTTCAGTGGTGCGGAAATGTACCGCTTTCCTTTGATATCGTACCGCATGGCTTCGGATATGAGAAATGCGTCGCTAAGATAGTTGATGTAATTCTTAATTGTATTCTCGGAAATCGTCGTATTTTGAATGGTTTTAAACGAGTCCGAGAGCTTTTTGGGATTGGTCAGCGATCCGATACCCGAGGCCAGCAGGTTAAACAGCGTTTCAAATTCCTGTTTATTTTTGATGCGGTGTCTCGAAAGAATATCATTGAGATACGTTTCTGTGATCAGGGTTTTAAGGAGCGACGATTTCGCTTCGGGGCCGGATTGCTGTACAACCAGAGGCAGTCCGCCGAACTGGACGTATTCATTCCATCCGTCGATGGGGGGGCCTGGAAATCCCTCCATAAATTCAGAAAAAGACAGCGGCAGCAAATAGATTTCGTCCCCACGCCCGCGAAATTCCGTAATGATATCTTTGGACAGGAACTTTGCATTGCTGCCGGTTACATAGATATCCAGGTTCGGGATGTGAAGAAAACCGTTTAAAATGGATTCAAAATCTTCAATGAGCTGCACTTCGTCGATCAGTAAATACCGATCTTGATCTCCGACGGCCCAGTCCCTGACTGCGGCATAGAGTGCATCGGGGTTGCGCAGTGATTTGTTCGCATAGTCATCGATGGCAATCGCCATGATTTGTTCCGGCAAAACGCCATCCCGGATGAGCTCTTGTTTGAACAGCTTAAACAGCAGGTAGGATTTGCCCGATCGCCGCATGCCTGTGATGATTTTGATCAGACCGTTGTGTTTTTTGGCTTTCAGGCGCTCGATGTATTGGGCTCTTTTGTACTCCATGGTGTGCCTCGTTGATAAAAAATGCGTATTTACGCAATTTTTATCAGTTTAAAGGCGAAAACTTGGGGTGTCAAGCACCTAAAAATGTGCCGCGTATTGCGCAGCAATAGCGGCACCCCAAAGTGGAAAACGGCGCGTATTGCGCAGCAATAGCGACGTTCTGGCGAGTCGTATGGGCGGCGTGCCGCCCAAAGGCGAGTTAAAAAATCACTTTTCCAAAGGTGATTTTTGAATTAAAAATCACTTCTGCAAAAGTGGTTTTCTACAGTACATTGCTTTTGGATGTATAAACTGAATACATCTGCTCTCCCTCATCAAAATCATTCAAAGGCAGGGGGAATGGCATACTTGTGACGAAATCGTATGTACCGAAGTCGTGAATGTTGTATAAAATTGGTATTTGATCTCCCACGCAGTAATGATTTTCCGGTTCTACATGGGTGAAATACTCGTGGAAAATATCTTCTGTCCGCCTGTCATCTGGCGGATTGAACCTGTACTGAATTTTGAATCTCGGAACGGCGTTCACCGTGTATGGGACGTTTTTGGTTTTTTGAGATTGGCTCGCATTAATCGCCTTCAAAGGAAGTGCAATATAGGAAATGTCTGTGATGGTTGCAAAACTCTTACGGCTGTTGCCGATAAGCTCAATGGCCTTTTCGATGCCTTTGGTATTCTCGAAAAGGAGGTTGGGTTTTGCTTGCTTTGCCCAGTTGTAAAGCTTTTTTGCTGCAAGAAATCCCAGAACTGCGCCCGATAAGCTTACGCAAAGGCATAAGGGTATCCCGAGGACAAAAAGTATGCCACTTTGAGCGGAGAATGAGATGACTACATCCAATACGATAAAGCCCGCAAGGAATAGGATGACTATGATTACAATAGAGGCGATAAGGCTCATCAATAGACCGATTTTATGGATGGCCCCTGTTTTTATTTTCTGAAATGATTGGGAACGCTTTTGCTTCTTTTTTTTCTGATATAACTGCTTGAATACATTGGGCACGGTGCGTCGTTCTTCGTCCGGCAGCCGCTGCCAGAGTTCGATGTTTCCGGCTTCACCAATGGATGAAACTTTGGCGAGATTTTGTTCGAAATCGGGACGGTAGGAATGAGAATTAAGTTGGGTGGGGAGAGAGGCGTATTCTCCCGACTGATAATCTTTGAACAGGCTGATAATCAGGGGAATGTCGGTCAGACGGTTTTCGACATTCGGTTCGAGCATTTGCCGAAGCGTCGTGACAAGCGCATGGGGCTTGTCCTGCATTTCGGGTTCGAAAATCATCCGGAAATCCTTAACCGGAAGATCGGCAGGTGATTTCCCGCAGAATAACTGTACGGCCAAAGCGCCCACGGCATAGATATCGCTTGCGGGGACAGGCTTTCCCGTGAGCTGTTCGGGCGGCATATAGCCGATGGTGCCGGCAACGGTCGATCCGCCGCCCTGTATCTGCGGGTTGGCCACGGCGCCAAAATCGATCAGCGTGACTTTAAATTTTCCTTTACTATCGGCCGATATCATCAGATTCGACGGCTTGATATCGCGATGGATGATG
>DGWW01000110.1 GCA_002395385.1 Myxococcales bacterium UBA4248 | reverse complement strand
ATCCGCAATATTTATATTTTGAATACTTTATGTTTTCTCAAACCTGTGCGAAATGGGGCCCCTCCCCCATTCCGAACAATTCCTTAACGTTTTGTATGTTTTACGTACGTGAATGCACATTCCTAAATGAAAGTAAAGGGAGGGGGTGGAAAGTTACATTTGAGTCGGGAGTTTGAGTCGGGAGTTTGATTTCATGTACAGCAATTCTGTCTTACATCGCTTTAAAATAGACATCCTGCTCATACTCGGTTTGATCTTCATCGCCGTATGTGTGCTGCTACACCATTTTCCGTTGACTTTTTCGACGACGGACAAGACGGGAACGGCATTGATGCCGCAGCAGCTTGGACATTCGGGAGTATTGCTCATTTTGCCGGACAACGTGGAGAATGCCCAAACTTATCCGGCTCTGGATTTTTCATTTGCCTGGTACAATTTGCTTTCTCAATATGTGGGCTCTTTTTCGATAGCACTCGCAGGCCAAATCCAATCTGCCATTGAGCTTCAGGCGCAATGGATCATCATTCCACAACGCACTGCCCAAACGATGTCAGAGGCCCAAATACAGTACATCACCCAGGCAGTCCAAAAGGGGGCCGTACTCATTATTGAAATGCCCTCTCCCGAATGGGCCCCACTCACAGCAATAAAGCGCCATGCCAAAGTCAATTCCTCCATCAAACACTTGACGGATGCCCCCAATTCTCCCTTGACCGGTCAATGGCGAGATCATTTGCTCAACACGCCTCTAGACACACAAATCATTCGTCTGGATGCACTCGATTCGGAGACATTACCTCCAGATGCGCTCTTGCTGGAACTCGATGGAGCCATTGCGCATTATCGACGGACGGTGGGTGGAGGGCATGTGTTTGTTCTGGCTTTTAATCTGGGACAGGCGCTGACATCTCTCCAACAGGGCAGACCTTCGGACAACTTCGCCATTGAAACCGAGGAGACTCCAAAGACATCCGATCTCGTTTTAAATGAGAAGATGCGCACGAATGTGGTGCCTTATGCAGATTTGCTCAAACTCCACATCATTTCGTCAGTGCTTTCAGTTTCCCCAACCCCCTTGATCTGGCCATACCCCAATGGAGGCAGATCGGCTTTAATTTTAGCCCATGAAACGGGATCCCTCGGCAATCAGGCATTTCGACTGGCCGAGCATGAGCAATCCTTTGGCGTGCAAAGTACCTGGCTGACAACAGCCGGCCAAATTTCTCGCCAAACCCTTGAAAAATGGAAAAAGGCGCAATTTGATATTGGTGTGAGCCTGCTCAGACCACCGGCTGGACGAATATTTGAGTTTTATGGTCCCTCATTTTTCCATCCTGTTGCCGTCGAACGCAGCATGCTCAATCAAAAAAAAGCAGTTTCCAGATGGCTGGGGGCATCCGTTTCTTCGTGCCGAATCGCAACCTCCGTCTGGTCTCAGGATTACACCGTTGCATTTCGCAAGCTTGCAGCAGCTCAATGTCAAATTGATCTGTCGTATGGGCCGACAGAACCAGAACAATTTGGATATCTCTATGGGAGTGGTTTTCCCTATTTGCCTATAGAGAGAAGCGGCATGCCCCTTCCAACCTACGAATTTCCAATGCTCATCAATGACGAGGTCGGCCTTGAGACGCTGCCTCCACATGCTGCACTCAAGATGCTCACAGAATCAGAATCCACATGGCATGAACCCATCGTTGTCCATTTTAATGCGGACACCATGTTGACGCATCCGAGCTACATCGTTCCGGAAACCTGGCTTGAACTGCTTCAATATGCGCATGACAACCAGATTTGGGTCACGTCTGCCAAGTCATTCCTTCATTATTATACACTCCGAAAGCAGGCACAGTTATTCCATGCGTATCACCCTCAGACGAAACTACTCGATGTTCAGGGATCTTTTCCTGAGGCCAATTTTGCCTATACGATAGCGGTTCCCAGGCGTTCACAATCCAGCAGTATCCATGATATCTGGATCGATAAGCGTTCGGTCGATCTGACCACACTCAAAACCACAGGAGACGGCCTGCTCATGCTGATTCCTGTATCATCTGGAGATCACCTGATTCAGGTCCAGTACAATTAATGGCCTATGGCTGAACGATTACCTGTTTTGGTAACGATTCAGCCCTATGACAATACCATAATCCGTTATCAAAGCAAGTCCACGCCATTCGGCACTCGGCATTCTGCAACGGGGCAGCTCGATTCGTTTGCCGTCTGCCGCTTGCCGCGTCTGTGCAGACTATACGGAATAATTGAATTCACATGAGGGCTGAACAGTGACTAGTTTTAAGTTACTACTCAGCCGGGGCTCTGCCCCGAACCCCGCCAAGGGGCTGAGCCCCTTGGAACCCACAATTTATTATTGTTTTTTCATCACTTTTTCGTAACACCAGCCAATTTATCTCTCGATGGGGCCCCAACCCCATCTCACTAAAGCAATTGTATTTCTTGATCTTGCCATTTCCCATTCTTCACTAAAAAAGTGAGCATCGTTAGATGCGAACAAATCCGTTTGTTAAAAAAAACAGAATGGCCGGGTGAGTAGTAACAGTTTTAACTATCATCAAAACATTGAATTTGAGCGTTTGCAGGCGATATATTATAATGAAGCAGATCATCGTCTCTCTTCTTTAAATGGAGTTTTAGAGAAAGAAATGTTTCAGACCATAAATGAAATTCCGGACGAAATTAAAAACATTGTTGAGCTTTTTTATGTGCGTGATGCCGAAATTGCCCGGTCAGAAGCCCAAAGACTCAAGGAATCCAATCCTGAACTTAAGAGAATGATCAACGACGTGGTGCGTCTGTTTGAAAATGCTCCGGACAGCGTTTACCTTTTTTATGATAAACTCAACGCCATCTATACTCAAAACGACATTCTCGATGATTCATTTGCAGATTTTTCGTTGAGTGATTTGCCAAAGGATGTCGATGAAGTCGTCGAAAAGCCAGATTCGGGATTGATTGACATCAGCAATATGCAGGAACCAATGGATGCCGACGATGCAGATCCATCCAATGAAAAAGCAGAACTATCAAAAGAAGACGGTTCTCTGCCTCAATCACTCTCACTTCTGGATGACAATGATTTACCCTTCTTGAGCATAGGCAAAAGTCTGCCTGACTCAACCCCCAAGCCTGCAAAACCCGAAAAAAATACATTACAGCTCGGTGGCGATTTCGATTTAAATATTGAACTTGATTTTGATTCGGATGGGCCGGATCTTGATGTCGTCAGTCTCATAGACGATCTCGATAAAAAGAAGGGATCCTCTTCCCATAAATCCAGTAATGACAAGCGCGAAAAGAGCAACCGGACACTCAATTGGGGCACTTCCGATTTTGATATTTTCAATGACGAAGAAAATGCCCGTTCCCAAAAGGCGAAATCCGTTTTACCCCTGCAAACCGCTACTGACCAGCCCACCCATATAGAAGAAGAATTTGGACAGCCGTTGCTTTCGAACGAACAAGTCAGTGCCCGATTGGCTGAATTATCCAATCATCAGCAATCCTCCCCCAAAGTCGTTCAAATTGCAGAAGAAGAAACAAACACCACCGAAGAATGTCATCACGACGATGCCATTTCTGAAATTGAAAAAGCGGGGAGCAACATTATTGAAACCCCATCCGCTCTGAACTTCGATCATTCCGATGTCACAGGTTCATCTATGGAGATCGACCAACACGAGGTTTTAAGCGAGGATGTCGATTTCTTTGCGGGAGCGGAGGATGTCAGACCGGCGGAGAATAACGAGGATGTCGATTTCTTTGCGGGAGCGGAGGATGTCAGACCGGCTGAAAATAACGAGGAAATCGATTTCTTTGCGGGAGCGGAGGACATCAAACCGGCTGAAAATAACGAGGAAATCGATTTCTTTGCGGGAGCGGAGGACATCAAACCAGCTGAAAATAACGAGGAAGTCGATTTCTTTGCGGGAGCGGAGGACATCAAACCGGCTGAAAATAACGAGGAAATCGATTTCTTTGCGGGAGCGGAGGACATCAAACCGGCTGAAAATAACGAGGAAATCGATTTCTTTGAAGAAGCGGAGGACATCAAACCAGCTGAAAATAACGAGGATGTCGATTTCTTTGCGGGAGCGGAG
>DGWW01000111.1 GCA_002395385.1 Myxococcales bacterium UBA4248 | reverse complement strand
CAATATTTAAATATGAATGCAATACGTTTTCTCTAACTGTGCGAAATGGGGCCCCTCCCCCATTCCGAATGAAACCTATTTGTTATCGTTGGTTTTGCGCTTTTGGACGCACATTTCCAAAAGAAATGTCAATAGGTCGGCTGAGTAGTAACAGAGAAAAGCACATGACAGAACGATTAGCTTTTTCTAAAGAAGCAGCAGATCGTCGTTAAGAATTGTCCAGCCATGGCAATCAAATAGACAAACTTGGAAACGATAGCATCGCGTTGCATGAAGAAAGCCAGGAAGAGCGCAACCATCGCCACCATGAAGATGAGCGTCATTGCCACGGGGGGTAGTTTTTTGCGCAATGGAAAATAGAGCGCATTGATAATGATGCTGAGTACTGCTGCACAGGCAAGTATTGCAAGTGCGGGCAGCGAAATGGCGGCAAACGCAAGCCAGGCAATGCAGGCACAGGCCGAAGCGATGGCCAGGATGAGGGTGATATAATCCATGGCACCGCCAGAAGCTTTTTTGAGCGGAACTTCGGATTGGACGGGTTCTGCGGCAGCCAATTTTTTCGGTTCGGGTGAAACGAGTGGTTTATTAGATGCGGTGACAGGTTGCGCTGGTTCAGGCGTTTTGGGCTTGGCCGGAGCTGCAGGCTGTGCGCTGACTTTTGGCTGCGGAATGGACGGAATGGGGATGACTTGAGGTGCCGGCTCTGCAGGTTGTGGCTTGGCCGGTGCTGCAGGAAAGTCAAAATCAAGTCCGTCTTCATCATCATCAAAACTATCATTGACACCGGCAAAATCGCTGCCAAAAACTTTTGACGTCAAATCGACGAATTCTTCATCGACGAGAGAGGAAGGCACCGGTGCAACCCCGGGGAGTCCTGCCAATAAATTATCATTGCTGGCGGGCTTTTGGGGCTGTGCTGCTGGTGCAAATCGCGGGGATGATTTGGTAATCGCTGGCTGATTTGCCTGAGACTGAGGTCTCATCTGTGGCTGGCTTTGGACGGCTTGCTGGACACCTGATATCGGTTTATTAGGCGTTGGCGAAGTGGGCTGAACAATCGGCGTCATGTTGCCGTGAGAACGGCGAATGCCGTTGGGAATGCTGACCGGAGCTTCCCGTGGGGTATTCAGAACTGCCTGAGAGGGGCGAATCGGCGTGCTGCGCATTGGTGTCAATCGCGCTTTAAATGCCGCAACTTCACTTGGATCAAAAGAAACGCCGGGCATACCCGCAATCGTATGCATCCCCGAATTCATATCTTTATTGGGAGCATTGACATTTCTTGAGGAATTGGAGGTAATTGGACCAAGCCCAATCATCGTCTGATGGGGCGATTCATTGACATCAATATGGTGACTTACACGCTTGTCCGCAGACCCAATACCGGTAGTAAAATTGCTGCTCCCCGGAAGGCCAAGAGAAGTTGAATTATTACTGTCGTAATCATCTTCTTTAGCGTTGCCAAACCCCATTTGTGTCATACTATTTTGACCGTTGTGTACTGGGGCTTCATTCGTGGAATCTGCAATCAGCATGCGGCAATAGACACATCGTCGTGCCCCCACGGGAACGGCTTTTTTACAATTAGGACATTTCCTCATCTTAACCTCATTCATAAATGCCGCTTCAAACGGCAATCCTCTGTTCAATATCACGTTGCAATTAAAATCACAATATCTCGGGTTTAACCGCGTCGATTATACGGGGGATGATTCCCCCGCGCGCCTATTGTGCCAAGGCACAATACGACGCTCCCCCTGCGTGCCTATTGTGCCATGGCACAATACGGCACTTTTTTTTTAGGTGGCTATGATGGATTATGTAGGCACGTAAACCACATGCAGCCGACAGATTTTTTTTTCGAAATTCGCAATTGAACCGTAAGGCTATGGGATCTGGTCATCCCCAAATGATTTGGCTGGACGAATTTTTTTTGGTTCAATACCGCGTTCCATGAGGCTGGCATAATTGGAAATTTCTGCGATCATACCCATTAACAAATGATATTCATCGTTATGAATTTCTGCTCGATTGAGTAAATTTTGCACGCGGTGTACGGCTGTATTGGGATCCGGAGATTTGTAGTACCCAATCTGCACGAGTGCATTTTCCAGGCATTTAAGCAGACGGATGCGTTCATCCTGTGTGGCAGGGCGTGTGCCCGGTGCATAATTTTCAAGTTTTGCCAGAGGTTGTACCTCTGCCGGGACAATCCGGCTTTGCCTGAGAAGGCTGTAACAAGCCAATAGAACAGCCTGTGCAAGGTTTAAACTCGTGTAATCGCTCGTTGCAATATGAACGCGACAACTGCATCGCGCGAGTTCTTCGTTGGTTAAGCCGGTTTGTTCGCGTCCAAAAACGAACGCAATATGAAGGTCATTTCGGGCGAGTGTGAGTGAACGCGCAATGGCCGATTCCATCTCAAGCGAAGCCCAGGTTTGTGTGCGTTTGCGAGCACTAAAACCAAAAGATTCATGAATATCAGTCAGAGCGTCGTCCAGCGTGTCGACGGTTTCGATACTTTCGAGCAGATCTTCTGTACGATGGGCAGATATTTGTGTTCTCTGTAAATCCATTTCTGCGGGGTGTACGAGTGTCAGTCTGTGGAGACCCATGTTTTTCATGGCTCGCATGACATTGCCCACATTGATGGGATTTTGCGGTTCAACGAGAATGATTTTAAAGGAATCGAGCAGATTCATGGCTGGCTGGCCTTAAAAAATAAGCCGCAGAATTGCCGGGGGGCAATTCAACGGCCTTGTGTCAGGGAATCATGAGCCATGCAGTTTGTCGGAATCTGCATGACAGGAGAATTAATCCAGGGAGAATTTTTTATTGGGATTTTTACGGATAAATGCAGGTGTGTTGTAATCTTCTTCGTCTAAATTGAGATCATCAACCACTGCGGAAGTGACTTCAGAAATGGCCCGTGCAGCGGCGGTCGGTTTTGCCTGGGAAACCGCAGCGGCAGCAGGTGCTGGTGCAGACGCAGCCTGAGCATTTGTGACGGGTTTTTGAACTTGAGCAAAAACATCTGTAATTCCATAACCATCCGATTTGGAGGCGTAGGAACTGTTTTGAGTTTGTGCATAGGACGTGTTGCCGGTAGGCGCATACGAAGCTGAGCTTCTCGATGTGTTTGTAAAGGTGCCCGAGGACTGGTGTGCTGAGAAAAGATTCTCGGACTGAGCTTCACACTCGCGCATTTTGTCGGCAATCTCTATGCTGGCCTCGCTGAGACCTCGGTAACTGTCATTGCGGTAATTGTCATTTGCCTGGGCAGCATAGGCACCGGACTGCATTGTACCTGTGACAGGCATAGCAACAGACGGCATGCGTGTTTGTGACATGAAGCCCGAATTGTTGCGGAGGAATCCTGTCGAATTGGATGCATTGAGATAAGGATCGTCAGCCGCCGAATCTGTTTTTTCAAAGCCGGTGGCGATAATCGTGACTTTGATTTCCTCGCAGTTTTCATCCTCGTTGATGATGTGACCCCAGATAACTGTGGCATCTTCACCGGTAGATTCTTCGATGAGTGTTGCGGCTTCGCTGATTTCAGCGAGTGTTGCATTTTTGGGTGCAGTAATATTGAGGAGGACGTGGGTAGCACCGACGATGGAAATGTCGTCGAGCAGAGGAGAATTGATGGCAGCTTCTGCTGCGTCGGATGCTCGGTTTGGACCTTCGCCGACACCGGTTCCCATGAGTGCCAGTCCCTTGTTGACCATGACTGTCGTGACGTCATTGAAGTCGGTGTTGACCATACCGGTTTTTGTGATCAATTCGCTGATGGCTCGCACGGCATCGACGAGGACGCTGTCTGCCTGTCGGAATGCATCGACCAGAGTAAGCTGATCACCTGCAATTTGAAGCAGTCTCTGATTGGGAATCGTGATGAGTGAGTCGACATTTTTCTTGAGGTTTTCGATGCCGGCTTCGGCTTGTTTTCGGCGTCTTGATCCTTCGAAATTGAAGGGTTTTGTCACGACACCGACGGTGAGCGCACCAAGCTGACGTGCGATACCGGCGATGATGGGGGCAGCACCGGTTCCGGTACCTCCGCCCATGCCTGCCGTAATGAATACCATGTCAGCGCCTTTGAGCTGCTCCTGAATAATGCTGGCAGATTCCTGCGCTGCTTCCTGACCTACAGCGGGATTAGAACCTGCACCCAGTCCACGCGTGCGCTGTTCGCCTATCTGAATACGGATATCAGCCTGGCTGTTGGCCAGAGCCTGTTTATCCGTGTTTGCTGCAATAAATTGAACGCCCTCTACACCGGCTTCAACCATCGAATTGATTGCATTGCTTCCGCCACCACCAACACCGATGACTTTAATGCATGTTCCGCGCTCCTGAGCGTCATCCAGCATCATCATTCCCTAACCTCCCTGTTTACCGACAGCCCGATCCCTGAGCTTCATTTTGCTGTCTCACATACAAAAAATCAGAGCATTGAAGCCTCAAACAAACCGCTTGTCGTTCAAAGGCCTCATAAATTCTTTGCAGCAAAACGTCCTGATTCTAAAAAAAATAGCGTCCGTGCAAAACTGCAATGAATCGCAAAATGCTTCTTCACTACTTCACTATGAAATAATGTTTTTTGACGCTATGCGCAAGAGGAAACATGAACAAATTTATTTTATCGAATTGTGGCGCATGAATTGAGACGTTTCGTTCCTCACTCTTGACCTCGATGCGCTTTAGAGGGTATAACAAAAGAGGTTTATTTATTTTCTTCGGATAAGGATAATCTATGAAAAAGTTTTGTAGCTTAGCGGTACTGTTAGGGGTTTTAGTGGCAGGTGCCGGATGTGAAAAACTTGGCCCTGAACAGAATTCAGGAACGGACAAGGATCGTCTTGGTGCGATTGAAATTAATTTGGATGATCTCGTGCTCGATTTTGTCACCTGTCTGGATGGGGATAAAACGGACTGGAAATTCTTCACCGTTCCTGGCGAGACAGATGTGAAGGTGACATTCGCATTTGATGAACCGACTGCCGGCGGTACCATAATTATTCGCAAGGCAACCGGCGAAGAGATGTTTACAAAACGTTTCGTTGCAGGTGCCAGAAATACACAGGAATTTCATGCCCTGCCAGGCCACTACTACCTTGAGATTTATTGCGAGGCATTTGAATCTGAATATACTTTGGAAGTCACTATTCCACGGTAAATTGGAACATTTCAAACTGAGCTTTAAATCGATGGGGGATAGTAATGGCAACAAAACTTGCCTGTGCAGCCAAAACAGATGTTGGCTTAAAACGCACGAACAATGAAGATAATCTCATTATGGTTCCCAGCCATGGGCTTTATGTTTTAGCGGATGGGATGGGGGGACATGCCTCTGGTCAGGTCGCATCCACCATGTGCGTCAGCCATGTTGCCCAGTTTATTTGCGAGATTTCTCATCAGCCAAATTTTGAATTTCCTTACAAAGCCGATACTTCCCTGAGTTACGAAGCAAATTTGCTCGTCAATGCGATCAAATTTGCCAATGAACGTGTCTATATTCAATCCTGCAAAGATCGTGCGATGGAGGGCATGGGAACGACCGTCACCGCGATCCTCAACGCTCCTCATGGCCTTGTACTGGCTCATGTCGGTGATTCTCGTATTTATCGCGTGCGCCATGGCAAAATTGTGCAGATGAGCCGCGATCACTCTCTGCTCAATCATCTTTTGGATACCGGCGAACTCAAACCCGAAGATGTTCCGTCCTTCGGCAGCAAAAACGTCATTCTTCGCGCAATCGGGCTAAAAGATTATGTCGATGTCGATGTCAAGGAAGTGCCGCGCGAGCAAGGCGATGTCTACATGATGTGCTCCGATGGCCTGAGCGATATCGTTTCTGATGAAAAAATCTGTCAGGCAATTACATCCGCTCAAAATCTGACAGAAGCATGCGATACGCTGATTGAATTGGCACTTTTGGCCGGCGGAAAAGATAACGTTACCGTGGTCTGCGTAGCCGTCGAAAAGGAAGATGGCATTCAGTCGCAGCCGGTTCCTGCCATCTCCCGGACTGCGCCTCCGGCAAATCCCCCTGTCGCAAAACCAGCACCTGCGCCGATGGCTGCTCAGGTGCCTTCTCCCCCCAGCATTCCCAAACCTGCGGCTCCCCCCATAGGTGGACGGCAACAGCCGCCTGCACCTTTATCGCGCGCACCCGGAGTAAACATGGCTAACAGCCCGGTTTCTGTTCCCAGTGCAGCGCATATCGGCATGGCTCCCATGCCCATGGGAATGAATCCTTCCTTTGCTGCGGGCGCAGCACCGAATGTTCCACCCGTATCCGTCAAGCCGCTGAGAATGCACTCTGTGCGTGAGGTCGTACTCGAAGTCGTACCGCCCATGCAACGATCCATGCCCAAACCCATCGCCATGGGACGAAGCAGTTCTCTCAGCATGCCCGCCGTGCCCGTGGGAAAAGCCGTTCCGCCAAAAATTCCGTCGAGTGACGGCATACCTGCGGCAAAAGAGGATTCTGTCAGGAATACTGCCAGAAAGGATACGGTTGAGCAGGACAGTGTCACAGATGAAGCGCTGGATGCTGCCTTTGACTGTGTCTCCAAAGACAAACCCGCCACAACGAGTTCAAAATTTAAAGCAGTGGCCACTGAAAAGCCAAAACCCATTTCCCAGAAGCCGGCTGCAGATCTCGATTTTAAACCACAGACGCCCATACTCGCCAGCATTATCAATACAAAAGTACCTCAATCGACGGAAAAACCTGCGGGCATTGAACCCGTTAAAACCCCAAGCGGATCTGTGCACAGCATCGCGAAACCCATTCCGGTTAAAGAACTCAAACAGGTCGGAACCGTTTCGGATGACGTCCAAAAAGGATTGCCCGAAACCAATCTTCTCTTTATGTCACCCCCCACCAGTGCTGCAGAGGCTACGGATGATTTGGGGATATTGGAAGAGAGCGATCTTGAACCGGAGGTTCGCGAATTTCATTTCGAAAATGAACGCACCATCGTCGAATGCCCGGTCGTGACTGACGATATGCTCAAGACAAAATTTCAGGATGAAGACGAGGATGAGATCGACCCCGATAAAACCGTTTCTCTGGAACGTGAGGATTTAGGGGCTTTTCCCAAGACATCTACTGCACCGGCCTTTGTAAGACAGAGTCTGGGCAACAACGAGATGCGTGTTTCCTCGATGCCCGCGAGCAATCCTCTGCCTCCTTCGAAACACACTCTTCCTCCGGTAAGACAGCCATTGTCACCTTCGAGAACGAATCTGCCGCCTGCAACACCTGCTGGTCTTTCGCCTGCATCGGCAAAAATCAATTCCGGGTTTTATGGTCAGGGGCCTGTTCCCGGAGCTTCTGAGGGAGGGGCTCAAATCGTCTCGACGGATGCGATTAATGCTTCGGCTTCAGAAAATGCAAAAACACGTGCCTATGTCGCTCCCAAAGGCGTCATCATGCCACCTGCCAATTACAATGATGATGACGATGGCATTGAAATCGGCGGAATGTCGGGCAGTGATGACAGTATCGAGATAGGCTACGATTCGGATGAAGATGAAGACGATGTCACCCGAAGGTTCATTCGGCCGCCTCACATCAAAAAATGGTAGTCTGCATGCGAAGGATTTGCATTGGTTTCCTTTGCCTTCTGGCGTTGCTCTTTTTGCCGTCGTGTAAACAAAAACGCGATGTTTCCGAAATGAGCGACGAGGAAAAACTTGCCATCGAAGTCGAGGATGAAGCTTCACTCGATGCATCGGAAAAAGTGCGGCAGCGTGAGGCGCGTCAGGCCATGCTCGATCAGACGCACCATACCCAAAAAGGCGAATCCGAAATGCAGGAAGCATTGCAGGATGCCCATGAAGTCCTCGATGAAGCACAATATGCCGCACTGGTAAAGTCACAGGAATTATGGCTCAAAAGCGGGCGCGGTAAGGATATCAACCGTCTCGTCGCAGAGGGCGTGCCTGCTGCGGAAGCATTTGCCAAATCTGCGGAACTGCGGGCTGATTGGATTCGACTGCGCACGTCGATGGCAATGCTCATCGATATGCCCGGAAAATTCGGAGGATTTTATCGTGCCGATCAGGGCAGGACACTCGAAATCTACGAGATGAACGAATCCATCGTCAATCTCGTCATTCGCATGGCGGAATCGGAGGTTATCTTTACAGCATCCGGAATTGCCACGGACGGTCTGTTGACCTCCGAGCTGGACAGCCGCGCCACAATCTCCATCAAGTCCGATGGTGATGTGGTGACGATCGAGCTCGGGGAAAGTTTTGCACAATCCCAAATGGCGTCGAAAGGTCTGCTCGTCGAAGGCCGGTATGCCCGCGTAAAATCAGGAGAATATGATGTCTTCGCACCTTGAATTTGACGAAATTCACGTGAGCCTGTCGGAATCTGTACGCGGGTGGGCGAAGACATACTGGGCACCGGGGGCGGCCCTGCGTGACGAAAATGCCCAATTCGACGAGGCGCTGTACCACCGCCTCGACACCGATCTCGGCGTCATGAATATCACACTTCCTGAGGAATTGGACGGATCTGGGCTCGATGTTGCCGCGACCGTTTTGGTCATTGAAGCGCTCAGTGAATTCGATCCCGGTATGGCCATGAGCTACCTGTCTCAGGAATTGCTGTTTTCCCACCAGCTCTACTGGACATGGCAAACCATGAAACGGGAAATTCCTGCAGCACACGCGCAAATCCTCAAAAATAAATGGATTTCCGGTATGGCCATGACCGAACCCAATGCCGGCACCGATGTCCTGGGCATGACGACGCGGGCTGAACGCTGTGAAGGCGGTTTTAAATTAAATGGCGTCAAACAATGGATTACCAACGGCCCCAATGGCCGCGTTTTCCTCGTCTATGCACGCACGGGCGAAGGACGACGGGATATCAGTCTTTTTGTCGTCATGGGTGATACACCGGGGCTCGTCCGCACCGAATGCGAACAAAAAATGGGCATGCGATCGAGCCCGACGGGCATCCTGACATTTCAGGATTGTTTTGTGCCCGAAAGTGCACTCGTCGGCAATCTTCACGAAGGATTGCGACCCATGATTCGCAATCTTGCTGCCGAAAGGCTTGGTCTGGCCGCTCAATCCTGCGGTATTGCAAAGACTTGTTTCGAAACGATGAAATCCTATGCGGGACAGCGCATGGCTTTTGGGCGTCCCATCGCGGAATTCGGGCAAATCCAGCGGCTCGTGGCAGAGAGCTATGCACTTTATCGCGCCATGCACGCGATGCTCTACGATGGCGTCTGGGAATTGATCGAAGAAAATGGAAAAGCCTCCGAAACTGCCGATGCCGTCAAGCTCTTTTGCTCGACGGGGGCTGAAACCATCGGACGAAATGCCATTCAGGTGCTCGGAGCCAATGGCTACAGCAAGGCTTATCCGGTCGAGAGACTTTACCGGGATGCCGTTCTCCTCAGTATTGGCGGCGGGACAAATGAGGCTTTGCAGAAGAATATCACGAGACAGCTGATCAATTCGTAATTCGCAATTCGTAATTCGTAATTCGCAATCTTGGTATAATTCATAATTCGTGAGTTCTCTGATTTATTCCTAAAGAATTAAGTTTATTGTAGTTTTAGAGTGAACTTTGTGGGGGCAATTCCAATTACGCATTACGCATTACGAATTATGCATTAAAAAAGAATATGGACCTCAACGAAACACAGATACAGACCGCACTCACGCTGCTCCTTCGGGATGCCGTGCATGATTTGGGCAACTGGCTCGACAGTCAGCGCGCGCTGGGAGCGGATCGTTTGCCTTTGGATGCGGATAAATCCTGGGGAATTCCGGAATCTGGGGTATCTGTGGCGATGTCTGCCTCGGCATCGAGGTCGGATCCCTCCAGATCTGCACCACGGCCGGCTTTGCCGCCATCGGCCCCGTCCAGTGGAAGTCTGCCGCGTGCAACGCAGCCTTCCAGTGCGACGAACAAAAGCATGGCATCCTTTATGGAGATGCGCGAAGCTCAGACATCGCGCCAGCTCTTTACGCCAGCCGAACGGCAAATGGCGATCGATGTGATGAATGCGCGCTGTCGTGCATGTCGGCAGTGTCCGCTTGGATCCAGGCGCCGCGGTGTGCTTTGCGGATACGGTCCCGTCGATGCGGATCTGATGTTTATTGCGGCAGGCGGCAATCCTGGCGAGTTGGATGCGGGGCGCATCATGACTGGAGAAGCGGCGGCGCTTTTTGACAAGATTGTGCTTGCAATGGCCGATCTCAAACCGGCAGCAGCGCCGGATCGCATTTACATGACGAATATCATCAAGTGTGGCTGTTCTCCTGCGCGCAGCCAGGTTCCGGAATGTGCCGTGCGCTGTCTGGGATTCATACGCGAAGAAGTTCAGATCGTACAGCCCAAAGTCATCGTCGTATGGGGGCAGATGGCATATCGCACGATGTTCGGTTCAGATGCGCTTATCAGCCAGGTCCGGGGAAGTGTGCTTTGTTTCGAGGGCGTGACTACGATCGCGACCCACCATCCGATGGAGCTCATCAAACAGCCGAATCTGAAACGCCGCGTCTGGGAGGATGTCAAATTGGCAGCATCGTACCTTTGAAATTTTGGTGCGGCCTATTGGCTTTGCCAATACGGCCGCTTTTTCCGTCGCTATTGGCTTTGCCAATACGCGACGGCCATTTGAATCATTGGGCGGCCGCGTATGCGGGGCATTCCGCAGGAAAAGCCACGCATAGCGGACGCGGCGCAGTGCGTATCGCCCATGGCGATAGCACGCGAAAAAATAATCAATCCATAAAAAATGCTATGTTAAAACAGCGTGGATATGTCATGCTATAAGACCATGTCATTTCATGGCTTAGAGTTCTGAACTTTGAGCGAGAAATCCGTTCTCTACGTTCTAAGCAGGAAATGCATTCTTCTTTGTTCACAATATCCACTCGCTAGACAGAGTTTAAAAAACAACTATCCTATGACGATTCCCCCGCATTGGCTTCTGAATGTGCGCCTCTGTGAGGTATCTCCCATTTGACAACGGATTTTGACCATGCCTTTTTTATCGATAGACCATCTCGTTTGCGTACCCAAATCCCACGAGATTTATAAGAAAATTACGACGATTGGCAGCTCGGAGGAAAACGATATCGTTTGTCCTGGCGATGGAATGGAGCCGCTTCATGCTATCATTTATCTCGAGAACAATGGTTATGAGATCGAGCCGGTTTCGCGCAAAGCGGAGATTCAGATTAATGGAAAACGCATCAAGAAAAAAACACCTTTCGGCCATCAGGATGACCTGATGCTGGGCGGAGTTTCGGCACATTTTTCGCTTTATGCAGAGCAAAAATGCGATTCCGATGATGGTGAAGATTACACGGCGCAGGCATTTAGAAGGCTGGAACATCTGGCGGAGGATTTGGCGCAGGATTACAGCATCGAGTCGATCTTGACGCATGTCATGGACGATGTCATCGCATTGGTAAATGCCGACAAGGGATTTTTGCTGCTCATTCGCGATGGCCGCATTTATAGCAAGGTTTCGCGCAATTATAATCAGGAATCGATCGATGATGACATGTTTTCGGATTCGATTGTGCACCACGTTATCGAAAAGAAACAGCCGATTATCGTGCGGGATGCATTGAATGATGCCAATTTCGGCACATCCCAGAGCGTCATTGACATGCGTTTTTGCAGCGTCATGTGTCTGCCGCTCATCGACCGCGGTGCAATTATCGGCCTGATTTACGTCGGAAATGATAACATCGTGAGCCAGTTCAGACCGCAGCATCTCGAGGCACTGCGCGTATTTGCGGCTCAGATCTCGCTGATCCTTGCCAATGCGATTCTCGTCGATGAGCTGACCTTCGAGAACCAGAACCTCGCCACAAAACTGGAAAATATGAAATTCGGCAACATCATCGGCGACTGCCTGCCGATGCGCGAGGTGTTTAACACGGTGCGGCGTGTGGCGGCGACCGATGTGACGGTGCTCGTCGAAGGCGAAACCGGAACCGGCAAGGAATTGATCGCACAGGAATTGCACCGCGAATCGAATCGTGCCAAGGGGCCGTTTGTCGTCATCAATTGCGGTGCCATTCCTGCCAATCTGCTCGAAAGTGAGCTGTTTGGCCATGTTCGTGGCGCATTTACCGGTGCCATTCAAACCAAGAACGGAAAATTCCAGCAGGCAAACCGGGGAACGCTCTTTCTCGATGAAATCGGTGAAATGCCGATGGATTTGCAGGTCAAGCTGCTGCGCGTGCTGCAGGAACGGTGCGTCGTCAAAGTCGGGAGCAACAGCGTCGAGCCGATCGATATCCGCATCGTGGCTGCCACCAACAAGGATTTGGAAACCGAGGTGGCAGAGGGCCGGTTCCGCGAGGATCTCTTCTACCGTCTGAATGTGATTACACTCCATCTGCCGCCGCTGTGCGAACGTGGGGATGATGTCATTCTGATTGCCCGCGGCCTGATCGAAAAATACGCCAAGGAATTTAACATGGTGCCGAAGAATCTGTCACAGGAGGCCATAACTGCCATCCGGCGCTATCGCTGGCCGGGCAATGTCCGACAGCTCGAAAACCGCATTAAAAAAGCACTCATTTTGTCGAACAAGCCACAAATCATGCCCGATGACCTCGATCTGATTCCCGAATCACTCAAGCCGGTCATGAGCCTTGCCGAAGCCAAGGATGACTTCCAGAGACGGTATATTAATGAGGTTTTGGAGCTCAACCACGGCAACCGCTCTAAAACGGCCCGCGATTTGGGCGTCGATCCGAGAACGATTTTCAGACACCTCGAAAAGATGGGGAATGAATAATGGGCAATTAGCAATTAGCAGTTAGCAATTAGCAATTAGCAATTAGCAATTCGGGGCATCCTCGATTTTAGTCCTAAAGAATGGAGTCTTTTTAGCTTTAGAGTTGCCCTTTAGTTTTGCATTCCAATTATCAATTATCAATTATCAATTATTAAAGAGACATCCTTTAATTCTGCATTCCCATTGCACATTGCTCATTGCTAATTTGAACATCATTCACCAATAGCTTCAGACTTTACCTTGAGTTCTGCAAATTCAATTCCGCATTCCGCATTCCGCATTCCGAATTAAAATCTTCCTTTGACATGAAGAATTTACTTTCCCTTTTGATTTTGTCATTAACTTCCGGTTGTCTTTACGTGGCTCCGATCGATGAAGAACCCGACCCGGATGATACGATGCCTTTCATCCATGAGGCCAGTCCCGGTCTCGGTGTCGTGGAGATTAATCTGGACAATTCGAGTGCCCAGCTGTTTATTTTGTCGAGCTACGATGATGCCAACTCTGAGCAGGCGCTCTACAGTCGGATTGTGATGGATTATAGGCCAGCGGGTGTGACGCAGAATGCGATTACGGCGACGATTCCCATTGTGGGTGACGCCGGGTCACGAGACAGCCTGACATACGAACTGCGTCCCTGTGAGATGGCTAAGAAACAGGCGGATGTCTTTGTGGATGGCAAGACAATCGATCTTTATTTTGTCATTGCGGATGAACGATTCATTCATGAAAATCAGAGTTTTTTGAGCACGGATTTTTCATTACCTTTTAAGACGTACACGGGGCGCGGATCCGTCTGGGTTCAGTGGACGCTGCTTTTCAAGGGGGAATGCCCTTCGAATTAGGTAACGGTTCAGCCATCCGTTACTCGCCAGGTTTCTTTTCTTAATTCATAATGCTGAATGATTTTGCAAAACCAAAGGCATCATCGAAATCCTCTGAGTATGACATTTCATTATGCATTCATAATTATGCATTATGCATTAACGAATGGTATGAGCTTTCGAAAAAAAAAAGCATAGGGGCTGAACAGTAACTAGATTCATGAGGATAGTGATACATTTACTTGAAGCAAAACGAGAATGTGGCTATAAGGCAAAATTGGCCCATCAGTTTTTGGGAATGAATTTTGAGGGCCGGGGAGAGTGATCTATGCGAAAATGGAGTATTATTTTTGCAATTTCCGTTATGGCATTTGCAACACCTGTATTTGGTCAGGATGTTGTTGCTCCGCCGGAGATGGATGTTCAGCAGAGTACTGACGGTATGCTTGCCAACGCCAGTAAAGGTGTGGAGCGTCTGGAAGAGATCATTGCCCAGGGGCAGGAACAACTTGCCGAGGCACATCAGGATCAGGATGTTCCGCGCATTGACTGTCTGAACTCGCTGTTGGTCAATGCGAGAGGCTTTTTGAGTGTCGTCCAGAATGGCGAAGCAAATTTAAAGGATGCCGTTGCACGCAACGATAAAGATGCACAGCAGCATCATTATAAATTGGTGCAGCTGGGCGTGAGCAAAGGAAATGACATATCCATTCGCATGATGGAATGTTCGACAGGTGTCGTCGGCGTTTCGGGAACGACTATGCAGGAAACTGTGCGAGTTTGCCAGGTAGAGCCATGTCTGGCTGGCGAGCAGTTCTATGACCCGAGCAAAAGCGGACTGTTAGGAGACAACGGCAGCGGTTCGGACGAAATCGAAGATTCTGGCGTTGAAATTGATGTGGATGCATCTCCATATCTTTAAGTACGAGTAACAAAGGGTAGCAGCCAATCCAACGATGGAGTCGCTGCACCGGAAGGATACAGTGCCATTGATTCTGCAGTGAGCAAATCAATGGTGATGGTGCACACGAATGTTGAGATACTTTAAAGCGGCATGTCTTGGAATGCTGTTGCTGGGTTTGATTGGCAACAGCACTGCAGAAGCCAAGAGTAAAGAGCCCGAATCTGACGGCTTGCAGGCAGGCGGTTTTGTCATGCATCCCGGAGCAGATGTCGCAATTGCTTATGATGGGCGTGATAAAATCGGCTATGACGATGGTTTCGCCGATATTGGTGTCCATTTTAATACACATCTTGCCGACGAAACTACCAAGAGCTGGACAAATCAGCTTTCCTTTAAATGGCGTCAGTTCTGGGGTATTGGTGACGCCAAGGCGGATGGGGGGCCGGAAGTCAGCGTCAGTACAAATGCAGACCTCTTTAAACTGAATATGTTCCGGGTTGCGCCTTCAGCATCCTATACCTATTATAGCGATCCTGAGGATGACGAATTGCGCCGGGATTTTGAACGGCACATGGTCAAAGCCGGTGTCGGCCTTTATATTCAGCCGGGTGCAGGCGCGATCTTCTCACAGCGCATCGGATATCAGTTCAGCGGACGCTTTTATACCGAACATTCGGATGTCTCTCACTTAGTGCACCGCGTCGATTCCGTCACCCGATGGAATTTCCTGCCGCAGACGAGTATGTCGCTGCTCGTCGATTTTCGTGCCATTACCTACCTCGAAGATATCCGTAACGTGAGCCCCTCCATCGATGAGGAGGATACGCATAACAGCTCTTCTTTCCCCATCCGCGTTAAATATAGCCTCCAGGGACTCATGCTCGCCCGCATGTCCTATGTCCTGGGACTCGGCTACGCATACGAAAATTACGATAACGGCCTCAAAGAGCACATGTTTATTATGAATGCCCGACTCCGTTACGATTTTTCGAGCAATGCCGGTATTTACCTCGAATACAAAAAGGATTTTGATAACGTCATTTACGGCGATTTCTACAAGCTGCACCGTGTGACATTCGGATTTGACGGCCTTTGGTTTGATCATCTTCAAACCGATTTTAAAGTCGGATACGGGAATTTTAATTTCCGCAGCGAAACGGATGCCGCTCGACGGGATAATATGATTACTGCCGAGGCAAAAATCTTTTATCATTTCTTCCCCGGGATGAAGCTTGGGCTTGAGTACACTCTGCGTTACAACACCAGCGATATTGATTTTGCCGGCTATGTCAAGAATATGGCAATCTTAAGTTTTGCCTATGAGTACTAGCAGCTTTTTCTGGTGAAGAGTGATGACAACAGGGATGCATCAGCTTTCTTTATTCCCGTTGAAAGGATTGCTCTTCGCAGGCATCCTGTGCATGGGGTGTGCCGCCTCGACGACCAATGACTGGCAGACACGGTTGAGCACATGTCCGACGAGTGAAGAACTTGGGCAGCTCAAACCCTGGGATCGCCTCGAAATCCGGGTCTTCGGCCAGGACGGATTGAGCGGCGTTTATGAAGTTTCACCACGCGGAACGATTTCTTTCCCGATTCTCGGTGAACTTGCCATCGAAGGTAAACGCTGCGATGAAATTGAAATCATGGTCCGGGATGGACTCAGGGAGACATATCTGAGGGATCCCTCGGTTATTTGCATTAATAAAGAGGTTTCCAAGACGGCCGTTACGGTTGACGGACAGGTGCATAAACCTGGCATCGTCGAGTTCCGCCCGGGTCTGATGCTCACCGATGTGATTGCTCAGTCGGGAGGACCCACCACAAGGGGGCAGGTCAATGCTGTGGTGATTGTACGAAAACATGACAATCTCTCAGAATCTGTCACGGTTCCCTATCAGGATATTCTCCTGGGAAAAGTACCAAATGTCTGCATGCATCCCGCAGATTTGGTTTATATCCCCGAATCCGTTTTCTAAATTATGCCAGATACACCCTCGAAAGATTCTCAGTCATCCGTATTCCCCGTGCGCGAATATCTGGATATTTTATGGCGAAGACGTTGGGGGGTTATTTTGGCCTTTGTCATCGTCGTCGGCCTGGGGGCGTTGTATACACTTCATCAGCCAAAGATTTATGAGGCGGTTACTGCCGTCATTATTAATCCGGAACCGGCTGCCATCACCCCTCTGGATGCATCTGCTACCGAGCAGTGGTTTATTCGCGACACTTATTACGACACACAACTCAAAGTCATGCAGTCGCGCTATGTGGCTCAACGTGTCGTCGATGATTTGGGACTCGCTTCGAATATCGAATTTCTCGGCCTCAAAGAGGTTCATGATCCCGCTTTGGTGGCAAAAAAAATGGCGACGATGGATCCGGTTTCGCGCCTGCTCTCGATGCTCAGGGTAGAGGCCGTCATCGGGACGCGACTCGTCAATATCCGGGTGAAAAACCAGAATCCGGACATGGCTGCCATGCTCGCGGATGCCATTGCAAAAGCTTATTCAAAGCAGAATTCCGAACATCGCCTGCTGACCCTGAACAATACGTTTGATTTTATTGACAAACAATATAAGGAGAATGAGGTCAAACTTCAGGAGGCACGGGATGCGCTCAATGCATTCAAGGAAAATCACAAAATCCTGTATTCCAATCCCATTGAACAGCAAAAAATTACAAATCAGCGCCTCGATTATCTGAACAATAAACGCGTCGAAATCGAGACCCAGCGCCTGCATGCCGGATATGTTTTGTCCGAGCTGAAAAAAATACCGCTCAAAATTGAGAATGTCCGGGCGTTTGATGTCGTCGTCGAAAATGCCTCACTCGAAAGCAGCGTTGCCGAATGCCATGCACTGGAGCGCGAAGAGCAGAAACTGCTCATGACTTATCTCGAAAAATCTCCGCAGGTCGTTTCACTGAGAGCTCAGATTGACGCTTGCAATGCCTCTATCATTAAAAAAATGGAGAATGGCCTGAAGGGGATGGAGGCGCGTTATCTGGCGCTTGAAAAACTGGATAATGACCTGAATGCGCAAATTAAAAGCGTCCAGAATGAGGCGCTTGAACTCGATCAGCTCCGTATTCTGTACGAGCAGTTTGAAAGCCAGCGGCAGGAACAGGAGCGGCTGTTTGAACTATCAGAGAAAAAACTGAACGAAGTCAGTTTAAATCGACTGCTCGACATTGACAATATCCGCATTCTCGACACGGCAAAGGCGTCTACGGCTCCCGTCAGCCCTAATTTGCTGATCAACGGCATGATTACCCTTTTGGCTGCACTGATTGCCGGTCTGCTCATCGGGTTTTTGCTCGAACTGCTCGACATTTCTGTTCGTACTCAGGCCGATATCGAAGAGAGAGCCAGACTGCCGTTTTTGGGTGCTGTGCCCAAATTCCCCAAGAATCGCGAGTATTCCGGTAAAAAGGCTTATCGCTTTGTGATCGAAAATCCGCGTTCCCCCATTTCGGAGTCTGTCCGCACGCTTCGCACGACGCTGTCCTTCCTGCTCAAGGGCGAAACCTCGCATGTGTTGCTCATCACCTCGGCCCAGCCTCTCGAAGGCAAGACGATGACCTCGATCAATCTGGCGGTGACTTCGGCACTGGCCGGACAGCGAGTCGTTCTGGTCGAAGCGGACCTTCGAAGACCGCGTATTTACAATGTGTTTAAGCTGGCCCCTGAACGCGGCATGAGCGCCGTGATTAACGGTGAAAGCGAACTCGAGGATGTCCTGATTGATACGGGCGTTGAGGGACTTAAGTTGCTTCCGTGCGGTACGATTCCTAAAAACCCTGCAGAGCTGTTCAGTACGCCGCAGTTTGAACAGCTGCTCACCCAGCTGCGTTCCAAGTTCGATCTCGTCGTCATCGACTCCCCGCCGGTGACCGTCGTGACCGATGCGCTCATCATCGCCCAATACGTCCATGGCGTCATCGTGATTGCCCGTGCCAACAAAACACCGCTGCCTGTACTTATTCGTACCCGCGAGCTCCTCGAAGGCGTCAAAGCGCCTATCCTCGGTACTGTCCTCAATGATATGTCATCGAGTTCCAAAGGCTATTACGGCGGTTATTATTATTATCATAAATATTATACAAACTCATATAATGATGAATAGGTGCGGGGCAGACTTGCTGCCTGCGGCATCTGCGTCTGCCTTTTTCCGCGCTATTGCCGGGGTGAACGAAGCCCGGTAAAACTGCCGTTCTGCCTCAGGTTTGGCGAGTTGCGGCAATACGCGCGGAATTTTTATATGTGGGCATGCGCGCGTGCGCGATAATATATCATGTACAAATGTCAAAGCGTATTGCACGATACGTGCAATAGCTTTGACGAAGCGGAGCGTATCGCCGCATGCGGCGAAAGCGACGCCCCTGATGTAAAACTATTCAGCCCTCTGGCAAATAACAGATAATTATTCACTATTCACCATTCACCATTCACTACTTATACTATCTAATCATGACGATTCTTTAGATTTTACCCAAAATCAGTTTTACCCATGACTCACTGCTCATGATCTCCAGTGAATACGTAATAGTGAATAACGAATAACACACCATGTCCGCATTTCATGGCTGAGTAGTAACCCCCTGACAAAACTGTCATAGATTCACGGTTGCTAAACTCTCCTAACCATGATAAGATTCCGCATGAATTGGCGCCTACGAATTTTTTTGTGGTGCAATAAATCAATATTGGAGAATGAAAATGAACAGAGGTTTTGTTCGCTTGATGATCAGTGCCATGGCGGCTGCTTTCATGACGACGGCAACCGTTGCAGTGGCCCAGGACGTACAATTTGCTGAGAAGCAGCAGGCTCAGATTAAGGGCGTGGATGCCCCCAAAAAAGTTGAGCGTAAGACTCTTGCCCAGGAAGAGGGAGGATCCGGCCCCAAAGCAACGTTCGAGACGGATGAAATGGCCGCAGAGGCATTGGCTGCCGAAAAGATCGACCTCCAGCAGCAGGCAATTAAAAAATTGCAGACCCGTATTAAACAGACGGATGAAGACGATCCTGCCAAACCGGAATTGATGGAACGTCTGGGTGATATGCTTTGGCAGAAAGCCCGTTACTATGAGCTGCGCGCATACGATTATCTGGGAAAAGCGAACGAAGCCGGTGCCAATGGCAACAAGGCGCTTCAGGATGATTTGATGGCCAAGAAAGCGGCCGATGATAAGACCGGACGTGAAGCTCGTGATGAAATGCTCAAGCTTTACAAGGATATCATTAAATATCATGCGGATTATCCTCAGATCGACAAGATCCGTTACTACATGGCATTCAACCTCGCCGAGATGGGGTATGCCGGTGAAGCAAACGAACAGTACAGCGGCATCGTTCGTGAACACTCGAACTCAAAATACCT
Source organism: Myxococcales bacterium UBA4248 (assembly GCA_002395385.1). GTDB lineage: Bacteria > Myxococcota_A > Bradymonadia > UBA4248 > UBA4248 > UBA4248. Next base: position 5,924 of record DGWW01000111.1, on the reverse strand, counting down.
CCCCGAGGCTTATCTCGGTATGGCAGAATATACATTCACCATCGAAGAAGATATGCCCACGGCTTTGAGCCAGTACCAGAAGGTCGTCAACATTGACCCGAACAGCTCGGCGGCTGGTTTTGCAATGTACAAAATGGGTTGGTGTTATTTCAACTTGGGCGAACCCAAAAAAGCTCTGGCACAGTTCGAAAAGGTTATTCGCGATGCCGATAAAAATGCAGGCAAAGGCCGCCGTTCAGATATGCGCAAAGAGGCTCTCAAAGACCTCGTCAAAGCATACAGTATGTGGGATGAAGCCAAGCCCGCAAATGCCCGCAAATACTTCAAATCCTTCGCCGCCAACGACGATGAAGTCGATTCGATGATGGAACGTCTCGCTCGTCTGTATCAAGAAAATGGTAAGATCGAGGAGTCCAACTACGTTTACAATCAGTTGATCGCCGCCAACCCCAAGAAATTCAAGATTGTCGGCTATCAGCATGAAATCATGCTCAACGTCGAAACGATGAGCGATCCGACGAAACTCGCCGAAGAAATTCAGCGTACCGTTCTCATCTTCGTCAAAGCCCGCGACGAAAAATACGAGGGTGCAACCCCCGAGGCCGTCAAGGAAGAGAACGACAAACTCGAATCTTACGTCTCTGATACAGGTAAATGGTATCACATGACGTATCAGAACACGAAGAACCCGCTGTACTACTCACTGGCATTCGAGATTTACAAAACCTATCTCGACAACTTCCCCGGTGCGACCGACAACTACGAGGTCATGTACTACTATGCAGATATGGCTTATTTCCGCAAGAATTACGCCGAAGCTGCCAAGGGGTATGAACGCGTTCTCAATCTCAACGAAAATGGCGAATTCAGTAAGGATGCCGCGCACGGTGCAGTCCTTGCCTACGACCAGTTGATGGGGGAAAATAACACCGATAAGGAAGCGTGCCCGGATGTCCCCGTCACGCCCGAAGCTGCCCCCGGCGAGGAACAGACCTATCCTGAATATCCGATCGCCGAATGCCGTCTCAAATTCATCGAGGCCAGTAAGCGCTATGCCAAGATCGATACTTCGGCAGAATTCGCCGTGAACTCCAACTACAAAGCCGGTCAGATTTACTTCAACTACAACCACTTTGCCGAATCCCGCCCGCTGTTCCTCGATGTTACGCGCAATGCACCGACATCTGAAGTGGCTGTCTTCGCGGCAAACTACCTGCTCGAAACCTATCGTCTGACCAAGCAGTACGAAGAAATGCGCGGCGCCATCAACGAACTCAAAGGCAACAGCGCATTTATGAGCAACAATACGGCTTATATGTCGCAGTTCATCGATGTTATGAACGCATACGAAGAAGCCCTCGACTTCAAGATCTGCGAAGAAAAACAGGAGAACAAACGCTGGGAAGAAGCTGCTCGCTGCTATGAAGAATATGCCACCAAGCACAAAGGCAGTGAGGATGCTGCAAAGGCCCGTTGGAATGCTTCACTCGCATGGGAAAACAGCTCAGAGGTTGGGCGTGCTATCGAGGCACGTGTTGCCCTCTTGACGAGCGACGATGCTGACGAACATACCAAGGCACTGGCACCGCGTGCCATGTATGCCATCGCATTGAACTATCACAGCCTCGCCGTTTTCTCCGAAGCTGCGCGTTTCTATGAGATGTTTGTCAAGCAGTTCCCGGATGACAAAGAAGCCTGCGTTCCCATCGATGGACCTGCTTCGAAGGAACCCTGCGCCAAAACAGCACTTCAGAACGCTGCTGCATTCCGTGCCGGTCTCGGTGAATATCAGAAAGCTGTCGAGGACTATGACCTCTTCGCAAGCATGTTCCCGAAAGACAAGAACGAAATGGCCATGCTCAAATTCCAGACCGGTCGTATTTATTATGACCAGAAGAAATACGACGAAGCCCTCGGACGTTTCAATGACTTCATGAAGAACTATGCCAAGTTCGGTACGCCAGGCCTCCAGGTCATGGCCAATACCTATCTCGGCAAGGCTCACTGGGCCAAGAAAAATTACAAAGAAGCGCTCAAGTACTTCGAAAATGCCGAAAATCTCTACAGTGGCAAGAGCGTTCAGAACTGGCTCGGTTCGGCGTCGCCCGCTGACAGCGAAATGGCACGCAATGCCGCTGCTGAAGCACGTTTCATGCGCGGTGAATCCATGTTCAAGGAAGTTCTCGATATCAAACTGAACGATCCTTCCATCAAGGGCGCAAAGATCAACAAGTTCCTGCAGGATCAGCTCCTCAAGAAATCTGAGAAACTCCAACAGGCCGCACCGATTTATAATGACGTTATTACGAAGTTTAACGCACCGAAATGGGGTCTTGCTGCTATGACTCGTGTCGGTATGATGTTCGACGACGTTGCACAGCAAATCGAAAAAGCACCTATCCCCAAAGGTTTGCCCGAAGAAGTTGAACTTGCATACGTCGAGATTCTGCTCGATTGGCAGGGCCAGTTCGAAGACAAAGCCGTGGATTTCTATCAGAAAGCTGTCAAGAAAGCCGCCGAAACCGGTTGGTTCAGCCAGTATACCAGCGAAGCCCAAAAACGCCTCTTCGAGCTGAAACCTATGGAATACCGTTCGGCATCCGAAGTCAAAGCTACACCCAATAAGATGGTCGATACCTATCAGACCGGTGCACTCTATACCGATCTCGACGAACTCCGCGGCAATGCTTCGGCAAAACGTCAGGCCGTTATGGATGGTGCCGTGAGCGAAGAGCAGGCTGCTGCTGCAGCAAATGCCGGTGATAAGTAATTTCTCCGGTTAGTCTTAACATTTTCAATTCATTCACGATGATATAAGAGGAAGTTATGAAATATCAATTAGGACGTACAGCGCTTCGTTTGGGTTGCATCGCAGCTTTGGCATTGGGGTTGTCTGCTTGTGGTTCCAGTGGCTCTACAAGTTCTGGATCGACAAAATCTGCAACGGGCGGTGCTTCGGCTACCGTCGATGCCTCCGGTAAACGTGTTGCCGTTAAAGACAGCGCACTCACAATCTTTGAAAGCGGCCTCAAACAGGCTAAATCAAATCCACAGGGCGCTATCGAGACTTTTAGAACCGCTGCCAGCGAAGAGAGCAACTTTGCCGAAGCATGGTACAATATCGGCGTACTCGAACAACAGCTTGGTCATCTCGATGAGGCAAACAAAGCCTACGAAAAAGCCATCAGCATGAGACCCGATATGGCCGAATCCTACAATAACCAGGCCAAAATGCTCATTGATCAAGGCAAAACCGATGAAGCTGAAAAAATGCTCCTTAAAATTGTCGAAGACAATGGCATTGCACCTTACAACGTTCAGGCAAACCTCAACCTCGGTATGATTTACCGACAAAAAGGTGAAGCCATTCTCGAAAAAGAACGCGGTGGTACTGAGCCCAAATTCAGCATGGAAGGCTCAGAAAATAAAGGCGAAATCAAGAACAAAGAAGCTTACGATATGTTCGCCAAATCCGTCGTTTACATCCGTAAAGCACTCGCCGGTGACTCGAACAACATCTATTGCTACGAAAACCTCGCTGCGATTTATTATCTCATGAACAGCCTCGAAGTCGCCCGCCTCGTGAGCGATCAGGCCGTCATTAAATATAGCGAGTATAATGAGGAACTCGAAAAACAGCTCGCGGCTGGCCGTATCACACAGGAAGAAAAAGATAAAAAAATGTATTCTCCCAAGGATCTTTCGGCCATCTACAATACCTCCGGGCTGATTTACCTCGCCGAAGGTGAGGTCTCAATGGGCAATGCTGAGTTCAAAAAAGCTGTCGAAGCCGATCCGACCAATGTCAAGGCAATGCTCAATGTCGCCGGTATCGCCGTCAACGTTCAGGATTATCAGCTCGCTTATGATCTTTATAATAAAGTTCTTGCACTCGAACCCAACAACGTCGAAGCTTACCTCTCCAAAGGTGTTGCCGCGCGTGGCTTGAATCGTACCGACGAAGCCGAAAAAATTTATCGGGACATCATAAGTCAGCATCCCGATTATCCTCAGGCACAGTTCAATCTCATCGTCCTCTATCAGGAATATTATCTCAAGATCGATGAAGCTCGCGAAATGTGGGTTAAATTCACCAATGATTCCAAGGCCAATGAGATTATCCCTGGACGTGTTGCCGAGGCAAAGGAACGTATCAAGCAGATCGATGAAATGAAGAAAGCTCAAGAAGCTGCTGACGCTCAGGCCGCTGCCATCCAGAGGAAGATGGAAGAAATGGAACGCCTCCAGAAAGAAATGGAAGCACAGGAAGCTGCTCAAGGCGGCGGTGATGCTGGCGGTGATGCCGCTCCCGCTGAATAATTCAGCGCACCTGATTGGTTGAAAGGCTGCCCTTTGGGGCGGCCTTTTTTTATGTCTGTCCTATCGGCAAAGCCGAATAACTGTTTAGCCCCTCCATAGACTTTCATTCTGGAATGTGTAATCAAATACGTAAAATATACGAAAACGTTACGGAATTGTTCGGAATGGGGGAGGGGCCCCATTTCGCACCAGTATGTGGAGACGTTTAGTATTCATAAATAATTTTGCGGATTCCAAAGGTCTTAGACCTTTGGCGGGGTCCGGGGCAGAGCCCCGGCTGAATAGTTGCAAACCCGATAGCGGCACGCCCGAAAATCATTGATCTTCAAGTCATTCAATGGCAAAAGAGGCGCGCGCATCTTGTGGCGCTTTCTTTTTATACCTTCCTTTTTAAGGAGAAAAATATGACAGATAATACCAATATTGACTTTCAGGATGAACGTACCGGTGTGACCGATGAACTGCTCAAGCGCGCCGTCATTGAACATCTTCGCTATACGTTTGCAAAAAATGAAAGAACTGCTTCGTTAGATGATGTCTATCTCGCTTGTTCGCTGGCAATTCGTGACCGCCTCATTCATCGCTGGATGAAGACCATGAAACGCTATTATCAGGAAGATGCCAAGCGCGTGTATTATTTGTCAGCTGAATATCTGCTCGGCCGCTCGATGCGTAATAACCTTATCAATCTTGGCCTCGAAGATAAAGCAAAACGCTTGATGGGGGAATATAAACTCGATATCGCTCAGATCGAAGAACGTGAGCCGGATCCCGGCCTCGGTAACGGCGGTCTCGGACGACTCGCCGCTTGTTTCCTCGATTCGCTGGCAACCCTCGGCTATCCTGCGATGGGTTATGGCATCCGCTACGAATTCGGTATTTTCCGTCAATCCTTCAAAGATGGCTGGCAGGTCGAAAGCCGCGATCCATGGCTCGAACGCCTCAATCCCTGGGAAATCGAACGCCTCGATCATGCTGCAACCGTCCAGTTTGGCGGCCATGTCGAACAGCGCCTCGATCAGAGCGGCAACCTGCACTGCGACTGGATCGACACCACAAAAGTTCGCGGTGTGCCTTATGATATGCCGATTGCTGGCTACGGCACCGAAACCGTTAACTCGCTGCGCCTCTGGTCTGCTCAGGCCACCAATGAATTCAATCTCAATATGTTCAATGCCGGCGACTACCGAAAAGCCGTCGAAGATAAAGTCATTAGCGAGACGATTTCGAAAGTACTGTACCCGGCAGACAATACGCCAGAAGGACGTGAACTTCGCTTAAAACAACAGTATTTCTTCGTCTGCTGCTCGATTCACGACATCGTTCGCCGTTATAAGAAAACCCATAAAGATTTCTCGCAGTTCGCCGATAAAGTCGCGATTCAGCTCAACGATACGCATCCTGCCATCGCCATCGCCGAACTCATGCGCGTCTTTATCGACCTCGAAAACCTCAAATGGGAGACTGCATGGGATATCACCGAACGCGTCTTTGGGTATACCAATCATACATTGCTGCCCGAAGCCCTCGAACGCTGGCCGCTCCCGATGTTCCAAAAACTTCTGCCGCGCCACCTCGAAATCATCTACGAGATCAACCGCCGC
>DGWW01000230.1 GCA_002395385.1 Myxococcales bacterium UBA4248 | reverse complement strand
AACCTGTGCGAAATGGGGCCCCTTCCCCATTCCGAACAAATCCTTAACGTTTTCATACGTTTTACGTTTTAGAATGCGTATTCAAAGATAAAAGTTAAGGGGCGGCTGAGTAGTAACGAAATTTTGCTACTACTCAGCCAGCTGTCTTTTTACACACGGATTTGTTCGCAGCTAACGATGCTCACTTTTGAGTCTTTAATTGTTGGAATTAATACGCTTGTCATTGGGGCTGCCTTAAAGAACTTACCACCAATCATTCAGCACTCATCTCTCTGATGCTTAATACCTTGATTGTGCAAAATCTTGGGACCAAGTCATCTACCTACGGCGGAATGATTGCCATTTGCGAAAGAAATTGTGGATTGAACATTGCGAATTAAGAATAAAAAAGGTAAAATTATATTGGTTTTATTGGGGCTTTTTCGTGAGGAGGCAATATGCGAAATATTAAGCGTGTGTCTTTGCTTTTAGCGTTATCCGTTTGTTGCTGTGGAGTATATGGTTGTGCGGATGAAGTCATAATCAGTGATGCGCAATGCGATGCGGATTCATGTGATCCGGAACTTTGCGGTGACAAATGTGATCGTTATGCTCATGATAAATTCGAGCAAGATCTGGATGAGAATGAGGAAGCATACGATTTTGATGGTGATACCATCCCCAATTACAGAGATAATTGTATGGATATTTCCAATTCGGATCAGGCGGACTCTGACGGCAATGGCATTGGCGATGCGTGTGACGATGGGGAATCGCCGGACACCGATGGCGATACCATTATCGATGTTTTGGATAACTGTCCGCGCGTTCCCAATGCAGACCAGGCGGATTCGGATAGCGATGGTGTAGGGGATGTCTGCGGCTCACAGATAAAGAATGATCTTGACAATGACACCATACCAGATGAGACGGACAATTGCCCGAGGATCTACAATCCTGATCAGGCGGATGGCGATAAAGATGGCATCGGAGATGCGTGTATTCCTGCAGCGAATATAGATACGGATGGTGATGGCGTTGTGGACAATTCGGATAATTGTCCCGATGTTCCGAACCACGAACAGATAGACAGCGACGGCAATGGGATAGGGGATGCCTGTGAGCAAACGACCCAGCAGCCCGAACAGCCGCAGCAGCCTGAGCAACCACAACAGCCCGAACAGCCGCAGCAGCCTGAGCAGCCGCAGCAGCCTGAGCAGCCACAGCAGCCCGAACAGCCACAGCAGCCTGAGCAACCACAGCAGCCCGAACAACCAGAACAACCACAACAACCTGAGCCCAGCACCCAGGATGGTTCGAAAGACAACCCATTCTTCATTCGAGTAGAGGGATGTGGCGCGACTTATCGCGACAGTCAGGATACAACCAAATCGAAAAACAGCCTGATTGATGTCTACCCGGAAGGGAAAAATCTGAATGAAAGTGGCCCCGAGTATTACTATAAGCTCACAGTCGATCGGAAATCGCGTCTCAATATCTATCTGGATGCGGAGCCCAGTGGTGTAGACATCGATATCCATCTCCTTCGTGGGCTGAATATTTCCAGCAAGACCGTTCCTGCGTCAGATTTCATTTCTCGCTCGGATAAATCCATATCTCAGGTCGTAGAGCCCGGTACTTATTATATTGTAGCGGATACATACGTGAGCAGTGGTACCGCCAAACCGGGTAAATATACGCTCAATGTCGACGTGATTCCCGAGTATGCCGGTACGAAATCCGATCCAATTTTGCTCAATTGCGGCAAGGATATTCCCATGGATTATGTGTTTTCTGAGACGCGTTCCACGGCCGAGGCCACGAGCAGGGAATTCAACACATACGGCAGCAATACGACCGATGAAAGCGGACCGGAGTATATTTATAAATTCACAGTCAAAGAACGCACGCGATTCCATGCCAACATCCGCAAACCCGAAGCGAGTGGTACAGATACGGATTTGCATTTGCTGTCTGATGCGAATGCTTCTGCTTTGATAGATCGCAATGATCTGCGTTTGTGGCGGACGCTCGAACCTGGGACGTATTATTTAACAGCGGATGCCTGCAACAACAAGACGGGATCTTACATACTCGACGTCCAGTTCAGACCGGTGGCAGTCACTGGCGAGCACATGTTTAATGATTACATTTTGAAGGCTGTTGCATGGCTGGATGCACATTATCCGTTAAAGGGATATGGCTCGAGTGCGTATACGCATGATTTGAAATACGGCAGTGAATATGTTGCCAAAGGGCCTAAGGCGCCATACACGATGTGCGTCGCAGCTGTAGCAGAAACCATTCTGGTTGCTATGGACATTTATGAACAGGAGACCGGTGATCATACCGTTTGGGATCATTTGCCAAAGAAGAGTTGGAGCAATCTTGGCGGTTCGAACATCAAGGCTCACATTTGGGTCAATCCCGACATCAATGCTGGCGGTACAGGGGATGCGTTGACCGCATTTGGTATGGGAATGACCGTTCCCTTTAGAGAGCTCGTTCCGGGGTCCTTTATCAATCTGAACCGTACAGGTGGCACCGGACATGCCGTCGTATTCCTGTCATTCCTGGATTCTAACTGCAAAGAGTATGAGACCTATAATGACAATGTCGTTGGGTTTAAGTATTTCTCGTCCCAGGGATCCGGAGCCAGCGGCGGTATGGATTATCGGTATGCCGTCTTTTCGAATGCATCGATGAGCTGTCCTAGCGGTAAAAAGAAAGACACGACGGTCATTCGCAATGAGAACAGCCAGACTTATTTGAACACAGGTGTGATGTATATGCCCAAATACTGGCAAAAGACATCGTATGCCAAAGGGGTTTCTTCATTGAGTGCCCCGGGCGCATCTTTCTTTGATGCAGAAAAATTCAACGGAATAACGATAGATGAATAAGGGAGTGAGAAATCATCTTGCATAAAACTCAATCATCCACAGGAGTGAAATACATGAAACAACTTTGTTTTTTGGCATTGGCATTATTGCCTTTGTGGTTGTCGGGATGCACCGAAGAAGGTTTTGTGAAAATCTTTGAATGTGACGATGCAAGCCCTTATTTTAGTAGGTACACGCATAAATGTTACGATACGGAAGCTGAACGAGACGCAGCTGATAAGGAAAGAAAAAGTCAAATGGAAGGTAAAAACAAACCTTCTTCATCAGACGAAGAATCTGATGAAGAAGCATCTGATGAATAAGGAGACGACCTTTGGGGCAGAACCTTGAAGCTGCAGAAAAAGCATACGCAGCGTTTCTTAGGGCACTCGGATTGGATGATACGACGATTAACATTTCGGAGAGTGCATCCAATACGGCGCATCTGATGGCTTTATGGATGAGTGGAGTAGGGACACAGGCCCCAAGACTATCACTCATGCCTGCCCCGGATCGGGAAATTGTTACACTCAAAGAACTTCCGTTTTATAGTTTTTGTGGTCATCACTTTGTTCCTTTTTTTGGGACCATTCAAATAGACTATATCCCAGAGAAATGGATTGCCGGCTTGGGTGGTTTCATACGGGTAATTGACCATTTTTCCCACAGGCCACAATTCCAGGAGAATTTGTGTGCCCAAATCGCAGAACATCTTTATCAGGATCTTCAACCGACAGCTATCCGTGTAAAAATTTGTGCTCGCCAGATGTGTCTGGAATTGCACGGTCAAGGTATGGGCATTCAAATAGAGACTGTAAAGATTTGCGGGGATGCAGGGCAATTTGCAATGAGCAATTTGCAATGAGCAATTTGCAATGGCGGATGCAAATTTGGGGGGATTGCAGGATTGTTTTAATTCATAATGCATAATGCTGAATGCATAATGAATCTGCAAGATCAAAGGAAATTGGCTGTTACCTTCTAAAATTGATTACTATTTTGAATCTTCCAATTACGTCCTATAATGCATATTATGTAAACTCGTAAACGAGTTTACATAATATGATGGGAGTTTAGATGCTTCGATTGTTGACTATGTACGGCTACTACGAGTTTA
>DGWW01000231.1 GCA_002395385.1 Myxococcales bacterium UBA4248 | reverse complement strand
GGGGCAGAGCCCCGGCTGAACAGTAACCCACGTAATGCGCAAATATCGAAAATCTATTGCGTTTTTGGGGCTTTTCATGCACTTTTAATCGGTTTGTACGGAGGGCTTATGAAAAAGCATGTTCTGATTTTGTGCGTGTTAAGTCTTTGTTTATGGATTATCTCCGGAAATGTCTGGGCATCCCCCGGGAATTTGGCTTCCGATTCGGATAGCACGGTACCAGCGGGAAGTGCAGTTCCTCAGGCTTCTGTTGCCAGTAAAAGTGCTCCTCTGGATGAGGCGCAGTGGCCTGCCATTTCGAATGCACCTGGCATGAAAGGCTCAGAGATGGATATGTCCAGTTCCCTGGATTTGAGTGCGAATGCCCCGTCTGAGTCGGATAAAAAATGTGCTTTTATGCCATGCCTGAAGTTGGTGGATCCTGTGGATGATGTTTATTATACGGTACGGCATCATACGACGGTGGCTCAAGTCGCTCCCAAATGGGGAGTGCCTGCGGCGGTTATCATGGCTTTGAATCCAGGCCTGACGTTGGAATCGAAATTGGAACCGGGGCAGAAGCTGCTCGCCGATGCACGTCTTCCTTCGGGACCGGAGCCTTATTCCCGCGGAAAAACGAATCGAGGCCGCATTTCGAATGCGCGTCCGATGCCCGAAGGGGAAGGATATTTTTTGCGTACAGCTCATCCCAATTCGTGGGGAACCGACAATACAATCCGTGCCCTGATGACGATGTTTGCGGCCTATCATGAAAAATATCCGGATGGGCCGGAGGTCAATATGGGAGATATTTCGCGGCGGCGCGGCGGAAGACTTCGACCGCATAAATCCCATCAGGCTGGTCGCGATGTCGATTTCGGGTTCGTCCATACGGTTAAAAATGAGAGCAGGCATCCTGAATCATTCATCCGTGCGGATGATACCAATCTCGATATTGAAAAAACGTGGTATCTGATTGAATCGCTCATTCGGACGGGCGAAGTGAAAGTGGTTTATGTGGATATACGCGTGCAGAAAATGCTCTATCAGTATGCCGCGCCCAAATTGACACCGGAACAAAAGGAAGTGCTTTTTTCTGTACCGAGACGTGAAACCTCGTCTGCTGCGATCTTTCAGCATTGGCCGGGGCATCGGAATCATTTTCATGTGCGTTTTAGATGTCCTGCCGGTCAGCTGACGTGCCGTGAGTGATCTATGTTCATAATGGCTTTGGCTGCTCAAAGTATGGATGCGTTTGGTTGAGGATCGTTCGGTATTTGTTTTTTATCGGATTTTGGTCATGAACATGGGGGAGGGATGGTGCCGCTTTGTCGAATTCCGATGCACCCATCGCTCCCGGGCAAAGAAAAACCGTGCATTTGCCGTACACGATCAATCATAAAGACGCGTATTGCCCGCAGGGCAATAGCGGATTTCGGCGCGTCGTATCGTGCTGCGCACGATAGACCGCCGAATACGATGAAATGTGAATCGTGAATAACTTTTTTTGTACGCTCAAGGCGATTCCTAAGGAATTGAGGCGTTTGATTCCAGGGCTCAAGATATGTCAGAAAAATCCCTGTCTACTGAAAAAATCTTCGTTACGGGGCATCGAAATCCGGATACCGATTCTATCTGCTCTGCCATTTGCTATGCCAGGCTTAAGCAATTGCAGGGATTTGATGGCTATGTCCCATGCCATCCGGATACGCTCAATCCCGAATCTCAGTTTGTTCTTAATTTTTTTGGTGTAGACGAACCGCAGCAGCTCGACGATGTCCGCACGCAAATCAAGGATATCGCCTTTCGGCGCACTCCGGGCGTGAACAAGGGGATTTCACTTAAACAGGCATGGAGCCTGATGCAGACGACCAATGCGGTGACGCTGGCATGTGTCAACAATGAAGGGCTTTTGGAGGGCATTATTACGATAGGGGATATTACCCAATCGTATATGAATCTTTATGACAGCAGCATCATTTCGAAGGCGCGGACAAAATATGCCAATATTCTCGATACACTTGAGGCATCGATGGTCATCGGTGATCCGGAGGCATATTTTGAGTCAGGAAAAGTCCTGATTGCAGCTGCCAATCCCGATATGATGGAGAATTATATCGAGAAAAATGATTTGGTTATTTTAGGCAACCGATATGAATCGCAATTGTGCGCCATTGAGATGGAAGCAGGCTGTCTCATTGTCTGCGATGGTGCCAGTGTTTCGCTGACCATTCGCAAGCTGGCCGAAGAGCGCGGCTGTGCCGTCATAACGACGCCGTACGATACCTACACAACGGCGAGGTTGATCAATCAGTCGATGCCGATCCGGCATTTTATGACGACGGATGATATTATTTCATTTTCGGAAGAAGATTTTCTCGAAGATATTCACGATATTATGGCCAGTAAACGGCACCGCGATTTTCCGGTACTCGATGCAGAAGGCCGATTTTTGGGGATGATTTCACGCCGGAATTTGCTTGGTGCGCGCGGAAAACCTGTTGTTTTGGTTGATCACAACGAGCGTTCGCAGGCCGTCAATGGGATCGAAAATGCGGATATTCGCGCAATTATCGATCATCATCGTCTGGGGACGATAGAGACGCTATCGCCGGTTTTTTTCAGAAATCAGCCGGTGGGATGCACCTCGACCATCATCACCCAGATGTATCGGGAAGCCGGGATTGAAATTGATCGGCAGACCGCCGGCCTTTTGTGCAGTGCCATTATTTCAGATACGCTGCTTTTCAGATCGCCGACATGTACCGAAATCGATCGCAGTACGGCAATTGAGCTCTCCAAAATTGCGGAAATAAATCTGGATGAATATGCCAGGAAAATGTTTGCTGCGGCCAGCAATTTAAAGGGGAAAACCGATCAGGAGATTTTTTATCAGGATTTCAAGCGGTTTTCTGTCGGCAAGTCGCTGTTCTGCATCGGCCAGATTACTTCCCTGGATGCCGATGAACTGGATTCACTCAAACCGCGCATTCGTAGTTATGCAGAAACAGCCATGGATTATCACAAAGTCGATATGATGTTTTTTATGCTGACCGATATTCTGACCGAATCCACGCAGCTGATTTGTGTCGGTCCGGGTGCGGAACAGCTCGTGCTGAATGCATTTCATATCAATGAATCCAGCAGGGACATACGCGATGGCATTGTCGATTTGCCTGGTGTCGTTTCCCGCAAAAAACAACTCGTTCCTGTTTTAATGATGGCTCTGCAGATGTAGTTGTTGAGGGCTTTGGTTTTGGCTATAAGCTCGAATGAGAATTACGATTGCAAAATATCCATGCTCGTACAACAGAGCCTTTTTATATGCCGCTAAACTCTGCAATTGTTAAATATAGCCTTTTGTGCGGTTTTATTCTTGCGTTTGCTGGAGAGGGCGAAGTTTTTGCGCAGCCCTCCAAAACTATACAAATGGTTGAGACGGCTGCCTCTGCTGCGGATGCAATTCGTGTCGGTAAATCCATTGACTGTGAGGTCAATTCGTTTGTCCCATTGACGCGTTATTTCGAAAACGCACCGAGTAAAAACGTCATTCTTGCAAACAACGGTGGGCTGGCGACCATTTGGGAATCATTTCCCAATGCTCGCTGGATGACATGCAATCTTTATCGCATAGAAAAAAATATGCGGTATGGCATTGCGGATATGTACGGGAATGTGATTGTTGCCCCTAAATATCGGGATTTATGGGTGGTTCATTCTGAATATGGTGGTCTAAACCGTCAATTATTGTGGGTGAGTGTGCCCAATCCAAACATTGAGCAGCGTGGTGGGTATCGCGGGACCTATCAGCAATTGATCGATATTCGTACCGGAGAGACGCTCAATCGTGAGGCGCTTTATGGCATATCACTCGCTTCATTCTGGGATGAAATGCCCGAGGATTCGGATGGATTCTTTGCTGTGCAGCCTGTGGCCGCTGATGGACCTCAGGGGTATATGTCCATTTTAACAGGGAATATTGAGATCCCTGCTGTTTTTTATCAGGCACGTCCATTTAAATCCCATCGTGCAATTGTTGGTGTCACACATGAGCATGCCCGAAGGCTATGTCAAGGAAAACTCCCAGAGCACGTCAGGGCTGGCTGTAAAAGAGCTCATCTCGTTGGACCGCAATGCAATCCCAATGTCGTTCCATACGATGTGACTGCATGTCAGACCGATCGGGATGAAAATCGCTATTATGGTTATGGGGTGATTGATTCATCCGGAGCGTTCGTCAGTCGTTTTGATTATGACTGGATTGGCGATTATTCGGGCAACACAGCCATTTTCAGACGAGTGCCATGGTATTCGGAAGAACAGGAATCCTTTGGATATCTGAACTTGGATGGAAAGGAAGTACTTACAGGACTGGTTCAGGCAGAACCCTATGATGCGGCTACGCAAACGATGGTGGCACAATATCGTGATCCAAAGTCAGAGATCTACTACTGGAGCAGATTCGATGCATACGGAAATATGCACTCCAGAGGCATTGAACGTCCTGATGATGATTTACACCAGGAGAATGAAGTTATTCGTGCCCCCTTTGTGACTCCATTTGAAGTTCAGAATACCGAAAGCATCGTCCAGTCTGAATCATTGGATACCTATTCGTTGCGTTATATTGTGACAGACACATTGGGTGAACGGCATTTCTTTCTCCTTGTCAATGCACTTGGAGATGTGATTTGGCCACCAAACTGGAATCATCCCTGTGCAGACAGTCATGGCATTTTGAAATGGCCGAATCGAGCATGCATCTACCAAAAGAGACTTGAAGGTTTTCGGCATTGGATGATTGATTCGGGGCCATCCCGGCTGATACAGGTGTTGCATCCGCATTGGCATGCTCTCTGGTCGCTGGTCTTGCAAAAAAATATACTTCAGAGGATTTACCGCATTCAAAAAGTATATCGTCAGGCCATTGCCGATTTTGTACCACCGCTCAAGGAATATGCGCATGAACGGAGCGCGCATTTTATTCGTGTCGGGTATGGTGACAATGCCAATCGGTCTTTGGAAAATCCCGGAACCTATGCATCCGGGCGCGCTTATGGATGGTATCATGTTCAAACTGGCAGGATGATCTTCAGACCCGGAAGATACAAAAAGATCGTCCCTGTATTTGATCGGCTTTTCGCTTTTGAAAAGAATGGCCTGGTCGGATTGATGGATGAGAAGGAAGCTGTCATTTTGGAACCAAAATTTCAGGATATTTCCTTTGACCCCGAAAAAGAGCTGCTTCGGGTTGTGTTGTATCAATATGAAACACCCAACCCGGATGATGCGGAAGATGCCCAGTTTTGGGATGTCTATCGTTGGTACGATCCCAAAACGGGAATGCGCATTTCTCAAAATGATGAAATGCGTATTTCGCAGGATGATTACTCCAGACAGGTGCTTGCCCTCAGTACCCGGGGGATTCCGAAGGTTGCGCCGGATAGCATCTATCGCGTCATTGAAGTGACGGACAGCTTTGATGAAATCTGGGATGAATATCTGGTCGATGTCAATGGTGTGCCCTATGAACCATTCGATCCCTCATCGGAATGGAGGCATCACTATCCTGTGGTTACCAAAGATACTGCAGTTGTGGAGATGATCCGCAAAAATCCCGAAGAAGACATCATGTCCCTGACGGATGATGTGATCGATTTTAGTGCCGAGATTGAACCCATGGAAGGTGAATGGGTTTCTAAAGAGCCAGAACCGGATCATGCATTAATGTGTTTGGATAAAAAGAAAACATCCCCAAATTGGTTTGAATTTGATGATGGGGCGCAGTTCCTGGTGGGGGATGGCATTGCCTGTGTACGACGTGAATTCGAATCCTATTACATGACATGCGATGGGCGTGAACTGGGGCATGTTCAGGTTTGTACTCAGGAATTTGGGTCCCGTTATGTGGATGGGTATGCCTGGATAAAACCCTATGGTGAACAGCATTTTGTTCGAGTCAACCGATCGGGTGAGCCGGATGGCATGTTTAAATTATATGCCGATCATGTCATGTATCGGGATGGCGTCTTCCGATTTACGACGCATTTCCCATCACCCTCGGATGGATGGAAATATGTTGAAGTGGTGGTGAATCGCTCTGGAAAAATCATTTGGCCGAGGGATTGGGATGATCCCTGTCACAATACATTTGGAAATGTAATCTGGCCTGAGGGAAGCTGCATGAAATAAACAAAAAACTGCAAAAGCATGCGTATTTTTGCATCTTCACTGCTATAATGAGTTGTCTTTTCTTGAATGCCTTTTAAAGGGAGGAGAGCATGCTTAAGAATAAATTGGCTTTAATCATCGGGATGATGGGTGCACTGGCTTTTATGGGGTGCGCGACTGATGACAATGATACCGGAGATAAAACACAAACTCAACCGACCGAGCCGGGAACACCGAATCCAGACGATCTGGGAACACCGAATCCACAAGATCCGGGAACACAGAACCCACCGGTTGCTTCGGCTGTTTGCGGCAACGGCATGTGCGAGAATGGAGAGAGCACGGAACAATGTCCAAATGACTGCCGTCCTTCGCCAGGAAACACTGCGAAGGATAAATGCGGCGATGGGGTATGTGATATCTTGGAGAATTACATCTCATGCCCTGATGATTGCAAGAGTGAGTGCGGCAATGGCCACTGCGAAAGCGGGCAGGGCGAAGATGTCCTGACGTGCCCAAATGATTGCTCTGTCTGTGGGGATGGTCACTGCACTGGAAAAGAAAATAAGGATACATGTCCATACGATTGCGGTTTTAAGTTCTATTGCGGCGATGGCACATGCAATTCCGGCGAAACACGTCTAAATTGTGCTGACGATTGTCCGCCTGTCTGTGGTGACGATATCTGTGAAAAAGACCATGAAACGGTCGCTGATTGCCCGCAGGACTGTGCGGAACCCGATGTCGAATATGTTTCGGTGTGCGGTGATGGCGTCTGTGACGATGATGAAAAAGAAAGCTGTGCAGAGGATTGCAATTCTGAAGTCACAGCCTCCCAATTGAGCATGGAGGCGTTTAATGGTTTAAAGGAAAATAAATTCCGTTTCCTTTATGATTATGATGTTGCCTCGACGCCGTTGGCCAGGAAAACGTCCGAGATGGATGACAAAGAGTTTGCTGCACAGCTCTCAAATTTCTTTTCTTTCCCCTATCCGAGCGATGTCAGGACAGATGCGTATGGACGTGCCAAATTTGCCAATTATCCGATGCCGCCTATCGCCATCTTAGATAATCCGCTTGTCAGCGGCATTGTCGGGGCCGTGTTGCCCAAACTGAAAGGTCTGCTGGATTCCCTCGTCACACGCGTAGAAACGGAGCGCAAGGGATTTTCACCCATCGGCGGTGTTTACTTCAGGGCATCCGTACTCCTCGATACCAAGCCGTTCCCTAAACCGGCCGAAACAACTTCTGACAACTCATGTTTCCAGCTTATCAATGTGGAACCGGACTCCAAATATTATGGCGAACGCGTTCCATTGTATGTTTCTTTCCATCGTTCGGCAAACAAAGTATGGGCTGACAATACACTCGTTTTGCGTCCTGTTCCCGGTGTCGGTGCACATCCCGGCGACCGGTATGTGGCCATTGTCGGCGATTGTCTGACTTCCAATGGGAGTGCACTCAAGCAATCCAATAAATTGCGTCAGATCCTTAATGGCACGGCACCAAAAGAAATTCAGGATAAACAATCCTTCTATGTGGAACAGCTCAAATCACTCGAAGCGTCGAACAAACTCGGTATGAGAATTCAGGATATTCGCGCCATGACAGGGTATTATGTCATGAATCCTGCCGATGAAATGGATCAGATGGCCAAGGATCTCGAAGGCAAAGGATACATCGTTGCGGATGAGAACGGCGTTGCCGTGGGCGAATATGAAACCAAGACCACGAGCGGCTGGAGTACCAAAGGTTTTAACAGCTATATCTTTAAAGGTAAGTTTGTGACGGCCAACTATATTAATGGTCAGTATCCATACACTTCTGCGACTGGTGACCCCAAACGTCCTGTGGGTGAAATGACATTCGATGAGAATGGCAAGCTCGTGTCTGAAAGGCAGGAAGAAACCATCGAATATCGTATTATTATTCCTCGTACCCCCATGCCTGAAAAAGGCTATCCCATCGTCCTTTATGGGCACGGCACAGGAGGCGGTTCTAATTCGCATTGCCGCTATTGGGGCGATGAGGGAATTGCACTCATCAATGGCGGGTGGAACAAGAGCGGTTCTGCAGCACCGGGCAAAAATGCCGTTCCCGCTGCTATGATTGGGTTCGATGCCAGTTTGCACGGTTCTCGCGCAGGGGGAGCCGAATTCGGCGATTTCGACATGTATATGATGATGTTCAACGAGCCCATCGTCATTCGCGAAAGCTGGCGCCAAACGGTGCTCGATATGCTCGTGATCTATGACATTCTCGATCGCGGTGAACTCATCCTGCCACCCCTTCCTGATTCGACGGATGATCGAAATGTCATTTTCGACCCAAGCTATGGCATGTATATGGGGCATAGCCAGGGCGCACAGGAAGCTGGTCTCCTGCTCGGTTTGACCGGCAAAATCAAGAATGCCTTCCTTTCGGCCGGCGGTGGCGGAATCCTGCTGAGCTTTGTCGATCTCTATCCCGATTTGAGCGGCCTCGATCCCAAAGTCAAAGCCATCATTGGAGATCGCTCGGTTGCCGATATCGTTGGTTTGCTGCTCGGGCTTCAAGATGGTGATATCAGCTACGATACTTTCCTGACGAATCATCTCATTCAGCCGCTCGTCGATCCTATCGATCCACTCAACTACACGACGCGTTTCATCAAGGATCCACCTAAAGGATGGCCTTCCAAGAATATTGTCCAGTCCATCGGCATCGGCGATCGCTCGACCCCCAATGCTGCACAGTTCGCAATGATTGCTTCTGAGGGACTACCGGCTATCGGTAAGGTTTTCAATTATTCCGATCCCATGGAACTGCTCAATCTCCATGAAACTTCCGGAAACTCCGATTCTGACAATGTCAAGGGCGGAAATAATACGGTGACTGCAGGCGCGCTGCAGTTTACATATACCGGCGATGACAATCCGCATTTCGTCATTTATCACATGGAAAGCGCACGCGATTCCTATATTAACTTCTTTAAATCCGTTCTGGATGGCAAACCTACGGTGAGCGTTTCCGGAAAACAGGAAAGCGATAAATAATAATCCTATTCAACGACTCGCTTAACCAAAGGAATGATTGGTATGGCTGAATCACAAATTCTCATTAAAGACCTTAAATTTTACGGGTTTCACGGTGTTTATCCCGAAGAACAGATCGTCGGCACAATCTTCAAAGTGGATGCCGTCATTGATATTGATCCATCACTCGCCGGATTTGATAACGATCAGCTCTCTGATACCCTCAATTACGAAAAAATCGTAGAAAAACTCCTGCACATCGGTTCAAAACATAAATATCGCTTGATTGAACGACTCGCCCAGGTCATGTGCGAATCTGTACTTGAATTCCCGCATGTCCGTGCCGTCGAAATTGCGGTTTATAAATCCGTTGCACGATTGACACCCGATCCACAATGGATCGGGATTCGTCGGTGTCTCAAAAAATAAGGCTGAATACTTACGATAAAAAAGGCTATGTTTAACCACCGTGGATATGACTTGATCCGATAGCTAAATCATGACATTGCTTTGAGCTTTGAGCTTTGAGCTTTGAGTAGTGAATTGTTTATCTAAGCTCCAGCCTCGTCCCTCATCCCTCATCCCTCATCCCTCATTA
>DGWW01000076.1:15134-29901 GCA_002395385.1 Myxococcales bacterium UBA4248 | reverse complement strand
ACGATGAGTGTAAAACCATAGACAATTTTCATGATGAAGATTTCCTCTTCTAAAAGGTGGTGAAGAATACAAAAAATGAAAGAACTCGCCATCCAGTAACATTTTATAGAAATCATGCTGAATTCGCAATTGTTATCATAACTAGCCTGCTAACACTCGTACTAAAAAAGTTAGCATCGTTAGATGCGAACAAATCCGTTTGTTAAAACATACAAGGCTGGCGGCTGAGTAGTAACCTTCAATTGCACATTATCGGCATGTCTCCATCGATACAGCATACCCGTTAGTCGTCAGTCTGACGGTCCCCTGATCACCTGTGCGGTACATGCGCGATTGTACATTCTGGTAGTTGTTTTGTACTTCCAGATGAGGAAAATGATATCGATTGTTATTCCCCATGCTAAACACGACGTATTGTGGTTGAACTTTTTGTACCCACGCTTCGGACGATGCTGATTTTGAACCATGGTGTCCGGCTTTTATGACTGTTGTTCCCGCAATGCGGGGATCGCTGATTAATGCTTGCTCAACAGCGATGCCAGCATCTCCCATCAGTAAAATCGAGAATTCACGCATCTTGATGCGCAAGACAAGCGAAGATTCATTGGGATTGTATTGGTCTGCTTCTTCTAATATGAATATACTTTCCCTGTTTGGCCATAATACATCGAATTGTATGTCATCATACTCTGGTGTGACAATGTGTTGAGCTTCGACGAGAGGAATGTGGGATGGTACCTTAATTTGCCAGTCCAAATCTCCTCGCGATGGCTCAATGCCATTGTGCCAGATTTCTCCGATTTCGGCATATTCGATCAGTGGAGCCAAACCTGCGACATGATCGTAGTCACTGTGTGTGATAGCTAATATATCGATTTTTCGAATGCCCAAATATCTCAAATAAGGGATCAGCTTTGTCTGGGTTGTATTATCCATTCGCCCGAGTTCACTGCCCACATCGACGAGCATTACTCGTCCATCTGGAAATTCGATCAAAGTGGCATCGGCCTGTCCCATCGCGACAAATGATATTCTTAAATCTTTAGACTGAGTAAATATTCTCGGTGCAAACTGACTGATACACAATAATAGGATCATGGCAATACATGTTGTTAATGAAAGTATCACGCGCCATCGCTTAAAATTGAATCGATATAATAATATGAATGCAGTTAGTGTTAAAGAGAGTATATATATTATATGTGATGTGATATCGATGTAAGTGAGCGGTACATTTTGTATTGTCATATCGGCAAATTGGACGAGTATTTTCTCCAATGATCCCGCTAACGAACAGATAAAAGAGGCCCCCGGCATGTTTGTTACTGCGAAAATAGCAGCAATCATTGCAGCAGGCATGAGAATGAACGAAACGAAGGGTATGACGATAATATTGGTCAAAATGCCGAACATGGGCAATTGTCCGAAATGATAAACGACAAGTGGTGCAGTCGTCATAGCCGTACTCAGACTCATGATCAGCATGCTCAACAGCCATGCAATGCATTTTTTTAACCACGGGTGCCAGAACTGCTCATCGATCCGTATTTTGATTTCTCGCTCGTAAAAATCCAGCCCCCATAAGATGCCCAATACGGCACTCATCGAAAGCTGAAAACTGATTTCGAAAACAGCATACGGTTCGAGTACCAGAATGATCAGCCCTGCGAGTGCAAGCGTTCGATTTCTTTCGCCGCGCACGGCGATCATTTTGGCGAGACAGAAAATCGCCGTCATCAACAATGCACGCTGTGCACTGATTGGAACACCGACAAATAATAAATAGATGGCCAGGCTAGGTATAGATAGCGCAAGCGCAGCTTTGTTGCGTCCAAAGCGCCGCATGATTTGGGGCGAAAAACCGATAACAAATCGAAAGATAAATAAAAATATAGCAGCTATAATTCCAAAATGCAGACCGCTTACGGCTAGGACATGAGCGATGCCCAGTTTTCCAAATGTATTGCGCGTCGATGATTCAATGTCGCGCGTCGTGCCTAAAACGAGTGCAGGAACAATTCCTTCCGGACTGACAGATGCCAGCTTTTGGTAGGCAATTCGGCGGCCAGTTTCGAGCATTTGACGCACGGAACCTGTATTGCCTGTGATTTCGACAGGTTCCCATGTTTGCCTTGACTTAACTCGCTGGATTCTGCCGGCAATGCGTCGGTATTTGGCCCATGTACGTGCATCAAAAGTACCAGGAACATCGGGCGATTCATATCGCATCCAAAATCCTTGCGTGCGAAAATGCGTCCCCCGATGTATTTCGGATGTATCAGGGGTTAATTCTTCTTCACTCATGCCCATGCGGGCATGGATCGATCCTGTCTGGGTTATTCCCGAACAGCGCCATTCGGTAAGACTGACCTGAATTTGCGTGACACCAGGCGGAACACTTTCGACTGTCCCTTTAAATTCGCATAATACATTCTCGGGCGGCTGCTGTATCGTTCGCGGGCTTCCCTGGTAAAATCCAAACATGAACCAAAGCATGAGCCACAAGAATAGCCAGCGCATTCGATGTTTTAGCGTGTGAGCATGTATCTTGTTCTCCCGGTTCAATCGGAATAATACCGCCAGATAAAATAGAATCAGCCCAATGTATATGATGTGCCATAATACATTGATTGCAACCCCGGCTTGATCACCGCACACAATCCCTGCAATATATAGGATCAGACACACATGCCATGGAATGAGCCGGGCATCGCGGTGCCTGTGTGACCATCGCTTTTCTATTCCAAATGCAATCTGTGTAACCTTCATAGGCATCACCTCCTATCTTAATGATGCCAACGAGATCGACTTTGTTACATTTTTTTTTGGCTATGTTTAACCACCGTGGATATGATTTGTTCCGATAGCTAAATCGTTACGATTCAGCCCCTTTGATTTATGCAAAGACTTGAAGCATGGTTGCCCAGGCATCAGGCTGTAGGCTGTAGGCAACAGTAAGTGCTCTATAGGGAAATTGTGTGATTTCTGAATACAAATTGTGCAACGTGTTTGGCAAACTCATGCCTCATGCCTTGTTATTGTATTAAATTTGGAAAAAGCTCATCCCCCGGCTGAGTAGTAACGCTAAATCATTTCATTGCTTTGAGCTTTGAGCTTTGAGTGGTCAATCCCTATAACACGACGCATGCGATGTCTTGCTCGCAAAGCGAGCTGTTATCAAAAATTCCTCGCTTTATGTGATCGGGCGAGTTATGGTGGGAATGATAAGCGAGTAGAGACGTTTCGTGAAACTTCTCAAAGCGTTCCATGAAACGTCTCAGCGAGCGGGTCAGCGGAGGAAATGCGATGAGCCAGGATAAGAAATTAAAACCGTTTGGTGAGATTCCCGAGAGCTTTACTGCGCTTAAAGACAAAGGAATTTACTATACCGATAAAACTGCTTTTATTCCGTATTTGATCAATCAGGAACGCAATATCTGCGTCGTGACGCGCCCGCGTCGATTTGGCAAAACCCTGATGCTGCGCACACTCCAGACGTTTTTTGAATATCGTCTCGGCGAAGATGGCAAGCCCGTTGACAACCGGCGGTATTTTGAAGGCCTCAAGGTTATGGATGCCGGCGAGGATGTGCTCAAAGAGATGGGGCAATATCCCGTGATTTCGCTGTCGTTCAAGGAAATGCGCAACGACTCTTTGGCAGAAATGGCCGATAAACTGCGCACAGCTTTGGCCTCTGCATGTGATGCGCACGCGTATTTGTTGAACCATCCTTCTCTCCGCGAGGCTGAGCGTGTGGAGTTTCGGCAGATACTTGATAAGTGTGAGAAACAAAGCACCCTTGAAACGGCGCTTGGCAATCTGTGTGACTGGATTTATAAAGCCACAGGCCGAAAAACAGTCATTCTAATTGACGAATACGACGTGCCATTACAGCAGGCCGCCATCTATGATATTCATCATCCGGGGACGGATTTGTTTGAGAAGATCGTAAGACTTGTCGGGAACTTTATCTCTTCCGGCTTCAAGTCGAACAGCAACCTTGCCTATGGCATCATCGCGGGCTGTATGCGCGTCGCAAAGGAATCGATATTTACCGGCATGAACAATCCCGGCGTGATTACGGTTCTCGACGATATTCCTGAGGAATTCTGGGGATTTACGCAGTCCGAAGTTGAAAAGATGCTTGCGTATTACAATCTGTCGGACAAGATGGACGCACTCAAGAACTGGTATGAGGGCTATTATTACAGCGAGCGCGAAGTATATAATCCGTGGAGTTTGCTCAATGCCATTCGCGCTCTCGTAAATGGTTATGAGAAAACGGCCATTCAGTCGTATTGGGCCAGAACGAGCGGCAATGATATCATCGACGAGATGATCGACCGAAACCCGGATCATCGCAATAAACTTGCCCAAATTATGAATGGCGAACCGCTTTGGGCACCCGTGTTTCAGGATTTGTCCTATCGAGATCTCAAAATACATCCCGAATCTATTTGGAGCTTTCTATTATATACCGGTTATCTCAAAGCAATACAAAAACGCCAGCTCGACACGGGCAATTGGGAAGCGCTTGTCACGATTCCAAACATGGAAATCCGCTCTGTCATGAATCAGGCCATGCAGCACTGGTGGGAAAATACCCTTAGTCGCTATGACGTGCGTCCCCTGATGCACTCTCTGTGGAGCGGTGATGTGCAGGAGATCAAGCACAGAATCGATAGAATTATGAACGATAGCATCAGCGTGAAGGACGCCAAAGAGGATTTCTATCACGGGATGCTGGTCGGCGTGCTGCGCACGCAGTGTGAGGTAAAGTCCAATCGCGAAAGCGGGACGGGATATCCCGATATCATCGCGGTCGAGGGCGACAGGGCGGCTATTCTCGAACTGAAATGCTTGTTACCCTCCAAACTCAAGGGCATTCCAAAGAAAGAGGAATTCCGGCGCATCCCGCCGATGATGCAGGAACTTTTGGACGAGGCTGAAACCCAGATACGGCAGGAGAATTATATCGAGGGACTTCGTTTCGAGAAGTCCTATTTAAAGGAAATCCGCACGTATGCCGTATGTTTTTGCCGAAAAATCTGCATGGTGCGTGAGGTAAAGGCGGATTGATGGGGGCTCGCCTTGAGCCGTGCCACGACACGGCTCTACAGCTCGCTGGCGGCTGGCTATTTCGCTACGCTCAATACGCCGCCGCACGCCCGCTATTGGCATCGGGGCAAGCCCCGCTGTCTCAATACGCGGGCGAATCGTTACTCGCCATTGCGCATGGAATCTGCTAGACTCTGCATGGGACATTTTATTGGAGGTCATCATGCCACGATACATCAATCCATACACAGATTTTGGTTTTAAACGGCTGTTTGGAACGGAGCCGAACAAGGCGATTCTGATGGCTTTTTTGAATGCGTTGTTCGATCAGGCGATTGAAGCGGGAAGCGAGAAACCTGTGATCAAGGAATTGAATTATCTGCCTGGCGAGCATCTGGGGATTCTCGAAACCGACAGGCGGGCGGTTTTTGATGTCTATTGTGAGACCGAATCTGGCAAGAAAATCATCGTCGAGATGCAGAATTCCTATCAGCAGTTCTATAAAGACCGGTCAATCTATTATGCGTCTATACCCATTCACGAGCAGGGATTAAAAGGTCCCTGGAATTATGAACTCAATGCGGTTTATGTCGTGTCGATCATGAACTTTTCGTTTGGTACCAGTGACTTTGGGTCATCCCAAAAGTCCGCAGATGCGAAATCCTCTCATGAAGAACAATATTATCATACCCGCGTGATGTTGATGGACACTCGTCAAAAGACAATATTCTCCGACAAACTGACGCTTCTCTTTTTGGAAACCAAGAAATTCAACAAAACCGAAGATGAGCTCAAAACCCAGCTTGATAAATGGATGTACTTGTTAAAAAATATATCCGATTTAATGGAACAGCCGAAATCCATCTTCGAACCCATATTTATACAATTTATGGAACAGGCAGAAATCGCCCGTTTTACACCGCAGGAACGCCGAGTCTATGACGTGAGCATGATGGCATACCGCGATGTACAAAACAGCGTGGATACAGCAAAAAATGATGGCCTTAAAGAAGGCATAAAAAAAGGCAAAGCCGAGGCTATCGTCAATTTGATGAAAAAACTTAAGTTGTCAGTTGAGCAAGCAATGGACACACTCAGCATTCCCGAATCGGAGTGGGATGAATACCGCAAGCTCGTTGCAGACCTCGAAGCTCATCCAGCTAGCTGAGATATGGTTGTCCAGGAACTCGATCGATGAAAAACGTGCGGTGTTAGCATGGTGGTTTGCAGTGCGGCCTATGCTGCGCATACGGCTCGCTGGCGGCTGGCTATTGGCGGCATCTGGGGCATGCCCCACTGCCACCGCGTTGCGGTGGATGCCGCCAATACGCCCTGCGAGCGCAGGCTATCGGCTGCGCCGATACGCCGCGTTTGTTTGCTTTCCACAAATGCTTCATGTAGACAGCATGTCTTTACAGCCGTTTTTATTATCCTGATAATTAACGTATGTGCTACACTAAAAAATACTATGATTAACACTCTCGTAAAAATATAATGACTACTAACATGATCAGTATTAAAATTATTAAAATGCCTTGTATCAAATTACTTTTTTCTTTCTTATCAAATGATTCCCTTGAGTTTAGTTCAGGCGCGATGCGTGCCAGAAAAGATTTTGCATGATTGTGGTGTGCCTCTGTCACATCAATATTTGTATCATAAGCAATTTTCTGGAGTGCCACGCTGCATACTGGAGCTAGGCGTTCTTTCGTTAGGTAATTCGCGGCCATCATTTCGTCATTCGGGCAGTATTCGGCGAGTTTGTCCAAAAGTTTCTTGGCTGTATAATCATTTTGGGTTTTGAAATAAAAACTGCGCGCACAATCATCAATCTCATTACGCAGTTTTTCGCTCCAGCGTTGTTTAAACGCATTATAGGAGACTTCGGTATTTAGTTCAGGTGCAATGCGAGCCAGAAAAGATTTTGCATGATTGCGGTGCGCCTGTGTCACCATATTATCTGTGTCAAACGACATCTTTTGGAGCGCTTCGCCACAGGCTGAAGATACGAGTTCCTTCGTCAGCCAATTATCAGCCATCTCGCTTTCATTCGGGCAGTATTTGTTGAGTTCGGACAAAAGGGATGATGCTTTCTGATCATTCGGGGTTTTCAGAAAAGCGTTTCCAAAAGTCTTAATATGCTGGCATATTTCTTTCATATAATCATTTTTGAACTTATCAAAGGCTTTCTTGCTGTTTAGATCAGGTGCGAGGCGAGCTAGAAATGGTTTTGCTTCATCGCGTTGAGCCTGTGTCACGTGAATGACTGTATCAAATACCAGCACCATGAGCGAATTGCAGCAGACGTTTGGAATACTATCATTCGTCAGGTAATTTGCGGCCATTGCCTTAGCATTTGGGCAGTATTCATTGAGTACTTTCAAAAGATTTTTGGCATTCTGGTCATTTCGGTTTTTCCAAAATATGCGTGCAACATTATCAATCTCTGAGCAGCACGCTTTTCTCCTGGCTTCCTGCTTAGCTGCTTCGGTCGCTTCTGCTTTCCTTATGGCCTCTTCTTCTTCGCGTAATATTTTTTCCAGCTTTTTATCGGCTTTTTCGAAGTTTTCGTCTGATATCATAGATTCAATCATACGATTCAGGATTTCTATATAGGTGTTATCCTCATACGTAATAACAATGCGTTTTATTGAATGTATAAGTTTTTGTGAATGACTATAAGAACAACCAATAGTATATTTTTTATATTCTTTTTTGCTATTTGGTTTCAGTTTCATTGTCCTATTATCGAGACTATTATCGTCATCATAGCCAATGTCAATCATAATAATATTTTTTGATTCATTGTTACCAATATACACGACGTATAAATCAATGTTTCCATTTCCTTGATATGTATTAAAATGTATATAAATTGGTGGCTCCTTTGGAGGCGCAAGTTTTATTAGCTCTTTTACTATGGGTAAGGTTTGTTTTATATTCTCAGAAGGTAGGCATATCGATTGAATGGTTGTCTCATCGGTGATTTCATCAACAGAATTATCCATGTAGGTAATGGTGAGTTTCGCAATTTTAGCAGATCCTAATGTGCTATATTCTCGTCCTTCCCAAAACCGTTTATGGCTGTAGATACTATAATTCTTCGGTTCCAGTGGACCTGTAAATCGTGTTTCACGAGGCTCGCCAATTGGCTCGTCAACGCGATCAAGTGCCTGAAGTAATATGTTAATATATTTAATAGTCTTTGATTGTTTTGCTCCCGTATAATATATTATAAATTGTAAATCCCACGATGCGTAACGAGGGCTGTCACATTCAAGGACATATGTCATGTTAGTCGTATGGTCTTTTGTAATCTCTCCCCAATCGAGTTTTATATAAAGCGGGGGTGTCGGCAGATCAGGGGTTGTATCGTTGGCAGTCGGGGTGATGTTAGTAGTCATTCTCTCACTCTCCTTAATGAATTGCGAAAACACCATTAAAAAAGAAAATATACAGTTTCAGGATTTACATTTTTTCAATGCTACCACCAAATCTGCCATTGTCCATTGGGTCTCAACTTTTGGACATGCGAATTTGTTATCCAAAAAAGCTCTACCGTTTCGATTAACACCATGATTGTCATATTTTTTATATCCACAGTTTGGGCAAAATCCTGAACTATCTCCGGCACCACTCATCAAACCACCCGTGTGATATAGCAATAATTCCGTGTTACATTCTGGACAATCACATCCATACCTTAACTTGCCATCATTATATAAATATAATATTTTTCCCAATGTCGAACGAAGATTACACGCCTTAAAAAATCCAAAGCAACCTGGCGATATGCTTGCGAGTTCAGGGGTGTTACAAATACCTTCACGATAGTGCCACAGTAGTGGGAAGTTATTTATGAACAACGCCAACGGAGCATAGACCCGCTGACACGCACTGCGCTCAATTTTTAAACTGTATAACTCGAAAGACTCGGGCACTTCTGTCGGCAATTCGAGCATTGAACGCATGACCTCATATTCGGGATCATGCGTAAATTTGGCATTCAGGAAAGGATAGACAATTTTACGGCAGAACGTTCCAAAATCTTTGCGTTCTGGGTAATTCGAAAAGACGGCTTTTGCAAATGCTTTACGATCTGTAAACCTTTCCCTGAGTTTTTGCCATATAAATGCCACACGATGTTCGCGTCGTTCACGTTCCAGCGCATCGATACGCTCTGTGAGTTCTGCGATCTTTTCAAGCGGTCCTTTGGTCACATCCTCCCACTCAAGTTGCAATCCTTTTTCCGGGCGATATTCGCTCAAATCGACGCTGCGATCGGACAAATCTACTATATTTCTAATTTCTTCTGACATGTTCGTTCGCCTTTTTAGCGATGTTACGGTTCGCAATATGGGCAAATCAACCTATTTATTTCATTGTTTCGCGGATCGGGTAGGAGGCATGGTCATTAGTTGGCGTGATGGCATCGATGGCTTTTTTCGGAATTCCTCTCCTCGCATCTGAAAATAGCCTTTCGACCATGAGGTATGGAGGCATATCTGCCTTTCGTGGGGGAATAAAATGTACTTTGCGTTTGTATAAAGCTAAAAGCTTAAGTACAAACGCAAAATAATTATAGTTGCTTGAGATTTCCGCCACAACGACCACAGCGAGTAGAAGCTGAGTTGCCTGGCTGTCCAATATAATTCGGACAGTGAACTTTTTCACCTCCAACGATAACATATTTTTTGCATCCAACAGCTCCACATTTTTCACATTTGTAGAGAATGCCATTGCATGTCATCGTATGTAATTTACCTTTACAACTAGCCATAATTTTCCTCCTATTATGGTTGATGATGATGATGGATTTATATCCATCGTTTGTTTGGTACGTGTCCTTACACGTCCTTTTTATGTCATTTGCCAACGCTGACTCAATTATTCTCCTCATGGACTACGCTCGCTGTTACCACAATGGTGATACACTGACCGTTCCATCGGGGAAAAGAATCAATTATTCATTGACCAGTTTACGCAGGTCATTGTCAGAGAAAAAAGAACAACAAGATTTCCACCCAGGAGCGAATTCAGTATCTTGTCTTCGATAGATGCGGCCGTCGTATTCCACAAACATCAAGAGTACATTTTGACTGGAAAAGTCTTCTGCGAGTTCATCAATGCACGATACGAAATCTTCTTGATCCCACCACTCATCCTCTGCAAAAAAGTGTAACTTGTTGATATCGAATGGTTCATCTTTGGGTATTTCAATATAGAAGCTCACCGTTCCCTTGCCGATCTTGCCACACTGGATGTAGTTAATCCCTTCGTCATCTGCGAATTCGCTTACACTGTTTGTCTCTTTGATTTTTGCTTTAATATAGTCTTTGAAATAACCCCCTGGTAATTTTATTAATGAATAGAGAGGATTGTTAAGTTCAACATCTTCCTGTGGCGTTTTCTGTACTTTCTCTAGGACTTTCCACGCATTGATGCCATCATCGCCGTATTCCTCTTCCACTTCATCTATCGATTCATGCCCGTTTGTCATACATGGATACACTGCAGGTAATTCTTCGAATTCCTGTTTCTTGTCGCCATCGAGCATAGTCATATTGACATGATTGCCATTGCAGAAGTAGATGTCTTGACTGAAATCGAATTTATCCCAAAACTCAGATGGCATATCGTCCAGTTCAAGAGCTCCCTCATCTACTTCTTTGAGACACTTGTTTGCGTACATTAGAGTGACAGGACGGATTTGAATTGATGTCAACCCATTTACCCAGATCTTAATTTCAACAACGCGCGTTTCATCCATAAACTACTCTCCTTAGGAAGGTTTCCCTCTTATGGTAAACTACTCTTGTACTACAATCTATAACCCACGATGGATCATAAACAAATGCATCATAAAAAAAAAAAAAAAATAGTCAATCTTTTTCGACCATAAAAATGCAAAAAAATTGACATTCTGGAAATCAAGGTTTTAAGCGGATTTGCGACAATTTATAGAAACAAGGCCGGTCGCGTATTTGCGATGGTACAGAGACGTGCAGACCGCGCGTCTGTACCATCGCAAATAGCGAACGGATAAGGCCGTATCGCGCAGCGATAGGCCGACGCGTGGGGCGTATTGAATAGGTAGAGCCGCGCGGTCGGCACGGCTCTACCTATTCAATAGCCCGCGCAGGCGAGCTGTAGGCACGCGTGACACGTGCCAAAGCGAGCCGTCATCAAAAAATCCCTCGCTTTATGTGATCGGGCGAGTTATGGTGAGCTAGGGGGGGATAGAGAGACGTTCCACGGAACGTCTGTGCAGAGGCGTTTTGCGAAACGTCTTAGCGAGCGGGTATGCGGAGGAAATGCGATGGGCCTGGATAGAAAGTTAAAACCGTTTGGTGAAATTCCCGAGAGTTTTCGTGGATTAAAGGATGAAGGCGTCTATTATGTGGACAAGACGGGATTCATTCAATATTTGCTCTCGCAAAAACGAAAAATCTGCGTCGTCACGCGCCCGCGTCGTTTCGGCAAAACCCTGATGCTGCGGACGCTCCAGACGTTTTTTGAATATCGTCTCGACGAAGAGGGCAAGCTCGTTGACAACCGGCGGTATTTTGAGGGGCTCAAAGTCATGGATGCCGGCGATGATGTGCTCAAAGAGATGGGACAATATCCAGTGATTTCGCTTTCGTTCAAGGATGTCTTTGATGATACGTATGAAAAAGTCGTCTCCATGCTGAACGATGCGGTCTGCAAGGCGTGCAAATTACATGGCGAGCAGCTGATGGCGTCAGAAAAGCTGAGCCTGGTTCACAAGCAATGGCTGCAGACATTTATGGATGGAAACGCTTCCGATGACAATTTACAGAAGTTCCTGGGGCTTTACATGCAGTGGCTCAAGGATGTTACAGGGCGCAAAACTGTAGTTCTGCTCGACGAATACGATGTTCCGTTGCAGAAAGCTGCAATCTATGACATGCACAACCCTGGCAGCAAATTATTTGATAAAGTTGTAGCTCTCATCGGCAAGTTCATCTCTTCCGGCTTCAAGTCCAACAGCAACCTCGCTTACGGCATCATTGCAGGTTGTATGCGCGTCGCAAAGGAATCGATATTTACCGGCATGAACAATCCCGGCGTGATTACGGTTCTCGACGATATTCCCGAGGAATTCTGGGGATTTACGCAGTCCGAAGTTGAAAAGATGCTTGCGTATTACAATCTGTCGGACAAGATGGACGCACTCAAGAACTGGTATGAAGGCTATTATTACAGCGAGCGCGAAGTATATAATCCGTGGAGTTTGCTCAATGCCATTCGCGCTCTCGTAAATGGTTATGAGAAAACGGCCATTCTGTCGTATTGGGCCAGAACGAGCGGCAATGATATCATCGACGAGATGATCGAGCAAAACCCGGATCATCGCAATAAACTTGCCCAAATTATGAATGGCGAACCGCTTTGGGCACCCGTGTTTCAGGATTTGTCCTATCGCGATCTCAAAATACATCCCGAATCTATTTGGAGCTTTCTATTATATACCGGCTATCTCAAGGCAATACAAAAACGCCAGCTCGACACGGGCAATTGGGAAGCGCTTGTCACGATTCCAAACATGGAAATCCGTTCTGTGATGAATCAGGCCATGCAGCACTGGTGGGAAAATACCCTCAGTCGCTATGACGTGCGTCCCCTGATGCACTCTCTGTGGAGCGGTGACGTGCAGGCAATCAAGTGCGAAATCGACAGAATCATGAACGACAGCATCAACGTGAAAGACGCCAAAGAGGATTTCTATCACGGAATGCTGGTCGGCGTGCTGCGCACGCAGTGCGAAGTCAAATCCAATCGCGAAAGCGGAACGGGATATCCCGATATCATCGCGGTCGAGGGCGACAGGGCGGCCATACTCGAATTGAAATGCTTGTTACCCTCCAAACTCAAGGGCATTCCCAAAAAAGAGGAATTCAAACGCATTCCGCCGATGATGCAAAAACTACTGGATGAGGCAGAAACCCAGATACGGGAGGAGAATTATATCGAGGGACTTCGTTTCGAGAAGTCCTATTTAAAGGAAATCCGCACGTATGCCGTCTGTTTTTGCCGAAAAATCTGTATGGTGCGCGAGGTAAAGGCGGATTGATGGGGGCTCGCCTTGAGCCGTGTCACGACACGGCTCTCTCTGGCGGCGGGCTGTTTGCGTATAGAGACGCGCAGACCGCGCGTCTCTACCCGCAAATACGCCGCCGCTCGCCCGCTGTCTGCGATACGCGGGCGATTATATCATTATTTGGTTTTGAAACGAAATTATGCTTCATCACTAATCACTTCTCATATCCTTGCACCCCATCATACAGAATCGCCATGAATCTGAGTCTTGTGTAAACACGTCATTGCATCCACTTTCGCATTGACCACGTGGTGAAGTTTTGTAACGCCTTTCTCGCTCTCGCTTTATTGCTGCTTCTTTTTCAATTCGTTCTTTGCGGGCGATTTCTTCTCTTTCAATTTGCTGTTTAGCCTTCTCAAAGAGCTGTATATATTTCTTAGATCGCTCTATAATATCAGAAACTATGTATGTCTTTTTGACGAGTTCTTTACCATCTATTGATAATGTATCACTACTTTTAAGATCATCGTTGGTTCCAAAAATCATATCGGGACCTGCTGAATTTATAATTATCTCTGATTTGTTCAAGTTGATTTCTATTTTATATTTACTCCCCCATGGATCGATTGACCATTGAGGTGCGTAACGGTTATGAAAATAATCACGTTTATGAATGTTGTCTGAGAAATTAGCACAAAATTTTGGAACATTACTATAGTAGCCATGAGTCATTCTCCAGTTAACATCAAATGATTCCATATTTTTTTTGAAGTTGGAATCAATTTGTGAGGTGTAATTGATGACCTGATTATCTCCATAGGTGTACGGTGAATCAGATGGAATAGTCTGTTCGAAAAAATTGTATATTTCTTCTGTTCCTGATTCAAATGTAAAAGTGCCAAATTTATCAGGATGCAATGCTGCATATAACACCAATTGATTTGACAAATGCCATATTTCTTCTGCGGCAAGAGATTTATAGCATTCATCCATTTCTTCTTTTAAATGACTTGGATTATTTTCTTTTGGATGACAAGAAATTATGAGAAAACAACACGTAATAATGGAAATTATGATATATTTACGCATGGAAGCCACCTGTTGTGCAGTTCAACACAGGGATCACCCTGTTCGCAATCCACATAAAAGCCTCAGATACATTATTGATATGTTTACAGACAAATGGTTCATCTTTATCATAGATTCCGAGTCTGCACTCATATTCATCCTCTTTGGATTTAAGCGGTGTCTCGTAGATATCTGCTCTGACACAAATATAAACACCGTTGTCGCCGAACCAAGTTTTGGCAATTGTCAGCTGATGTTCTGTTCCGTAATGGTAGATAACACTTGTGCTTCCCTGAAGCGTATAGTTTTTGTCTCCAGGGACAAATATTTCTAAATTATAGAATGAGCGAAGTGGTTCAAAAATACGGATTGCATCAGTTGCCAATTGTTTTTGTTCTGGTAACAAATCATTGAAATTCACAGTTTGGCGTCTTGGCCAATTTGAACAGTTTTCACTCATACCGTTTCCGAAGCGAAAGCAATATTGCAACGATTTACAGCTATTAGATGCCATAAATCCTCTGCATCATAAAAAAAAAAAAAAAATCAACCTTTATCGACCATAAAAAATTAAAAAAA
>DGWW01000076.1:11443-15008 GCA_002395385.1 Myxococcales bacterium UBA4248 | reverse complement strand
AAAGCCGGGCGCGTATTTGCTGTGGTACAGAGACGTGCGGACCGCGCGTCTGTACCACAGCAAATAGCGACCGGCAGTGAGGCCGTATGGCGCAGCCATAGGCCAAAAGGCGGGGCGTATCGGCGCAGCCGATAGCCCGCGCAGGCGAGCAGTAGAGCCGTGTCGTGACACGGCTCAAGGCGAGCCGTCATCAAAAAATCCTCGCCATTGGGGCAAAGGCGAGTTATGGTGGAAATGGGCTACAGAGACGTTCCATGGAACGTCTGTACTGGGAAATGGGCTGCAAGGGCGTTCCGTGGAACGCCTGTGTAGTTCCGTGGAACGCATCAAAACGAGCGGAGAGATGCGATGGTTCAGGATAAAAAGTTGATCCCATTTCGAGCGCAATCAGAAAGCTTTAAAGTTTTTAAAGATGAGGGGGGATATTATGTCGATAAGACAGGATTTATCCGCTATCTGATTGAAAGGGGCGATAAAATCTGTGTCGTTACGCGGCCGCGGCGATTTGGCAAGACGTTGATGTTGCGTACACTTCAGACGTTTTTTGAGTATGTGATCGATGACGATGGCAATCCGGTCGATAATCGCGGGTATTTTGAGGGATTAAAAGTCATGGATGCCGGCGAGGATGTACTCAAGGAAATGGGGCAATATCCGGTGATTTCGTTGTCATTTAAGGATGTGTCTGGAGGAAGATATGAAGAGATTGTAGAGCAGCTCCGTGAGGCTGTTTGCCAGTCGACAAAAGTCCATCGGTCATTATTTCGGCATTCTGACCGTATTGGTGAAACGGAACGTGG
The DNA here is from genome assembly GCA_002395385.1 of Myxococcales bacterium UBA4248. Lineage (GTDB taxonomy): Bacteria > Myxococcota_A > Bradymonadia > UBA4248 > UBA4248 > UBA4248. Next base: position 14,208 of record DGWW01000076.1, on the reverse strand, counting down.
GATTTTACAGAGCTATCAGGAAGGCAGCGCAAGTGAGGAACATCTGAGGAATTTTTTAAGCAAATATATGCAGTGGCTGAAAGATGTGACAGGACGACAGTGTGTTATATTACTTGACGAATATGATGTTCCGCTGCAGCAGGCTGCGATTTATGACAACCGCCATCCTGGCACGGATTTGTTTGAAAAAACCGTCAGACTCGTTGGTAAATTTATATCTGCAGGTTTTAAGTCCAATGATAATCTTGCGTATGGAATTATTTCCGGTTGTATGCGAGTTGCGAAAGAATCTATTTTTACGGGTATGAATAATCCCGGTGTGGTCGATGTGACGACCAAACTTCCAGATGAATACTTGGGTTTTACTGAAGCCGAGGTCATGCAGATGCTTCGTTATTATCATATTGAAGATAAGTATCCTGAGATAGAACGATGGTATGATGGTTATAATTTTGGTGGTCGAAAAGTCTTTAATCCGTGGAGTTTGCTCAATGCGATTCGCGGTTTGGTGAATGGCGAGGGGGAGGATGCTATTCAAGCGTATTGGGTGATGACGAGCGGGAATGATATTATTGATGATGTGATCGAACGCAATACGCAGCATCGGGAACTTTTGGCCAAAATGATGCTTGATGAAACTGTTAAAGTAAAAATATACAAAAATATTTCTTACCGCGATTTGAAAGTGAATCCTGATGCAATATGGAGTTTTTTATTATATACAGGTTATTTAAAGGCTCTGCACGTTTCAAAAGATGAAGATGATTTATTGGAAGCGGATGTGACGGTTCCAAATACTGAAATCAAAACAGTGATGCGTTCTTCACTCAGACATTGGTGGAAAGATATAAAACTGGCCAGATATGATGTACATACATTGATTCGAGCATTGATTTCTGGTGATACAGCCACTGCCGAACGTGAGATTAAATTAGTATTAACAGATAGTACAAGTGTGTTTGATTATAACGAAGTGTTTTATCACGGTATGCTGGTTGGATTACTTGGAAACACTGCGATTGTACGTTCAAACGATGAGTATGGCGAGGGTCGGCAGGATATTGTTGCGCTGACTGAAGATACAGGGATTATATTAGAAGTTAAATGTGTGACGCCGAAGATGCTTGATCAGGAGAAGAAGTCACAACCCGATATCGATGAAGATGATATTATCGATGTGCTTTGTGATAGCAAATTGGCCGAAGCCGAAAAACAAATTATAGACCGCAAATATGTACGTTCTGTGTTACGTGAGGAACCCATTGCCCGCACAGTGAAAGCTTATGCAGTTTGTTTTTGCCGGAAATGGTGCGTGATGCGAGAAGTTGTCGTGAAGTCGTAATTGAGAAGCGAGCCGTATGCGCACAGCCCGGTGGAACCGGGCGAGCACATAGGCGAGCTGGCGTGTCGTAGCGGCGGCCAGGGGACGCCGCAAGGCACGCACTCTCAAATATATATATTATTTTAAAACAAATTCTCCGACTTTTATCTTATCTTTTTCTTCATCGAGTCGATAGGTCACGGTTTCGCTCTTTTGATTGCTGCGACCCCAGTTCGAATAGAAAGTCACTGTGACGGTGGCATCACCAATCAGACTCTGTTCATGCGATGCAAAGTAATTTGTATAAACAGAATATTTCCCTTTGGGGGCATATTTATGAATAAATTCTTCGGGACCATAGCCGTCGACAATATCATAACTTAAGATTCCACCTGTCAGAGAGCATTTGTTGCCAAAATAGACTTCCTGCCCGCTCGGTTCGGTAATGATTAAATCGATATCGGTATTGTCGGCATCCCACGAGACGACGATGCGCAAATCGCTCTCGAAGTTTTTCATAAATTTGGCATCTGTGGGAGGAATCTTTACCGATTGGTCGACCCATCCCTGGCGTTTGCACCATTCGGCGAGTTCGTTGAATTCTTCAAGTGCAATCAACGCGATGTAAAGCATATCCGTACTGTCGCGATAGCTCTCGTTGTTCCACGATGTAAATATTACTTTGTGATAGAGTTCGAGTGCTTCCTGCGCATCTTTGGCATTCTTATTCTTTTTGGCACGCATGGTGATGGTCTGGGCCAAATCACGCCATGAAATCGACTCATCCGGACGCAGATTTGCGACTTTTCTTAAAATAATAATCGCATTGTCCAAATCACCTGCTTCGCGCAGACGCCAGGCATAGACGCGCAAAAGACTGACTTCCTCTATCTTGAGTTCGGACAGGTTCGATAAGATTCGAAGTGCCAGTTTGTCTTGTTTTTCCTTAAAGAAAAGATGGGCACAATCGAGGTAAAATGCCGGGCTTTTTTGATAATTTTTGCGCTGATTGAGATATTCTTTGTATAAAGAATCGGTGGATTTATATATCTTTTGCACATCTTTGATGGCGGTCAGATAGGGCGTATCTGGGTTCCATTCAAGAATCTCGACGTCGCCTTCGACATTGCCTTCGGCATCGCGCGAGGCCTGTTCTTCGACAAATCTTGCGATCATTTGCTCTTCGCGCGACGTGGGGCGCGATGAAGGTCTTGCTGGAACGCGGGTGGCTTCAACCTGATTCGTGAGTTCCTCCAAGTCGACGTTTGCACGAGATCCTTGAACGACGGGTGCGGCGTCAAACCTCATCGAAGCAGTCGGCCGTTTGGACGCTTGTTCAGTTCTGTTTCTGTGTTCCGGTTCATAACTGCCATCTATTATCCTGGGGATCTGTGGACGTGGGGGGGGCGTAATGGGGGCTTGGGGAGGAGGTGCTGCCGGGGGG
>DGWW01000076.1:0-11369 GCA_002395385.1 Myxococcales bacterium UBA4248 | reverse complement strand
GGGGGGGCAAAAGCTGCTGCGTGAGGCATACCACCGACACGAGCCCTTGGGCCGCCGCAATAACTTTGTAATTTCTCATTGGGGCTATTTTCATAGGGATTTCGATAAACGGGATAATCGTCATCATCCGGGTAATCATCATCATCCGGGTAATCATCATCCCAGTTTCGGACCTTGCGTGGTTTTATTTTAGGCGGTGCTATTCTGACTTTGGGGGAATTGTACCAGGCAACGCGCATATCCCATAAATCATTGAGGTCTTCTATCCATTCCTTGTCTTTTTCTTCTTTCTCGCGGGCACGTTCGGCATCGGATTGGCGCGCTTCAAGCCATTGTGCGTGCAGCGGTGAGCTTGCAGGCGGCTCGATATCGTATTCGAGCCATTGGTCCAGGTTTTCGAGTACGATCATGCTCGATACCGGGCTCACAATCGAAAAACGTCTGCCCAGAGCGAGCAGTTCTTCGCGGTTCTCTTCGGCTTGAGGCGATAGATCGTCGACGCGGCGAGCGGCCCATGCGGTCGCCAATGTCTTGCCTTCATTCGCTGAACTCGGTATGTCGATAGAGACTTTTTTACCATCGGACATCACGATGGTTGCTTTGGATGTTCCGTGTTCGACGCGTCCCACAATCGTCACGCGTCCTGCCGATGGCATTCCAATGCCCTCGACATTCGAAAATCCATTGCCATTCAATTCTGCAATCGATGTCGGTACTTTTAAAATCTGTTTGATGGCATCCTCGCCCTGTGCGATATCGAGATTGATCGTGCGACCGCCGCATATCTTGCGCATGGCAGAGACATCGCGGGCTGCGCCGGTCATGATGGCCACCGAATTGGCGCCAAATTGCGGCAGTGCGCCGTTCATCGTGTCCATGCCGTCGGTAAAGAACAGCGTTAAACCGTCGAATTTTTTAGCGGCCACCTTCTCGAGCGGTGAAAAATCCGTCCCCCCGTCGTAAGCCAGCCCGTCGAGAACTGCCAGAAGCTTTGCGCGTCCGCTTATGGTTTGCGCGGGTTCGGCTATATTGCGGAACACGTGCAGTTCGTACGTCGCATTTTCGGGCAGATGCCCTATCCATTCTTTTGCTTTGGCAACATCCTCGGGACTTCGGCTACCCGAGGCGTCCCATACCATGCGGAATCGATTCGGCATGCTTCCGGATTTCCCGGTATCTGTCGCTTTAAGGCTCGCCATAAAGAACTGATCGCCGCCGAATTTTTCGGTACTCACGATGGTATCGGGCATGTTCGGCATGGCGACGAGGACGTTTTCGCCCGGCGTAACATTGGTATCGTGCGATTCGACGACCCACATCGCCTGCGCCTGTGCAAATCGCGCATCGCCCAGGCCGCCCACTGCGGGCGCCGGAATGCCTTGTGCTACCACGCTGATCGTGATGTCGCGCGTCGAGAGCTTTGTGTTGGGCATCGGCAGCGCCAGCGCTGCATCGCCGTTGGGTGCAATCATCAGCGGGGACGTGTATTCGACGCGAATGCGCCGCCCGCCCTGTGGTGGAATCGGATAAATCCGCGTGCGATAGGCATTGCCTTTGAGTTGTTCGACAAGCCCCGGATCGATCCCCTTTTTGACTTCATTCTCGTAAGCCATGCGGGCTTTTTTTTTCTCGACGACCTGCGCATCCATCATCATGCCGTTGATGTCGATGGCATACCCCGAAACTACCGCATCGTCGGGCAGAGGGAACTCGAGTTCGCCTTCCATCACGCGGTGATTGGGATTGTAAATGAGAAATTCCGTCGTCACCGTTGCATACATGCCGTTGACGCGTGCATCGACTTTGTACGCCTGCACAAATGGGGCAACCTCGGTCGTGGCCACATCTGCTACATCGACGCGGAAAATCTGTATACGGTTGGCCAGCTCACGTGTGCGTGGATCGATGACATCAATGATGGCCGGCGAATACGCACAGGTTTCGCCCGAACACGAAACAACGCTTTTATTGGTAGAACACCGTCCTTGTATGCACTGTCCCATGCATGTCACAAAATCGCACGGCTGGCATACATGGTCAACGCACATCGTTTTGAGGCGCTTCGACATGGCTCTGCCCTGCATTTCGCTCGTATCCCTCCAGGGTTCGCAATGATCATCCGTCATGCACTCAAGGCAGCGCCCTTCCTGGCAGATTCCATTTTTTTCACACGGATTCGAATCGCTGCACGGAACGCATTTGTTCTTGTGACATATTGGTGCATTCGGATTGGTACAATGCGCGGATTCTGTACAGTCGACGCATTGTTTGGAATTCATGTCGCAATGCTTATTTTCGTAAAGACAGTTGCTGACAGTACCTTCCGAAACAGGACAGGAAGAATCCCCAGGAAGAATCTTCCAATCGGACGCACTCTGTTCATGTCCGGTGCCACCCCCCGATTGGCATCCTGCCAATAATCCCATAAAAAGTATGCATAAAGCCTGGTTCCGTCGATTATTCTTACTTCGTCGATGACTGCTCTTCATAACCACCTCCGTGAAATACGTGGATGAGCCCGCGCTTTGTGCATACAATCCGCATTCTGCCTAAAAATATATCATGAATTGCAGTTGTAAAGCAATGGACATTGCATGTCATGGACAGAATCTTCGTAACGATTCAGCCCATCCCTTGATTATCGCTTTGGAATATGCATTCAAAACGTAAAACTCAAGATAACGTATAGTTTTCATTCGGAATGGGGGAGGGGCCCCATTTCGCACCAGTAAGCGAAAATGTTAAGTACTTATAAATAGAATGTAGGTTCCAAGGGCATCATGCCCTTGTCGTGGTCCGGGTAGAGCCCCGGCTGAATCGTTACAGAAATATAGCTTCAAATTTGGATAGATATGGGTTCTGACATAAGCTATCGGCGTGACAGTGGGGCAAAAGCCCACTGACTCGCCGATACGCTTTGCCTGACGGCCTATCGCCCTGTGGGCGATACGTCCTTGACGCTCGGCTATGTGCTTGCCAAAGACGTGCAGGTCGCACGTCTTTTTGGGCTGCGCACATACGCCTCGCATTTTATCTTTTAAAATACATCTGGAGTCAGATGAACGATTTACCAACAATCCATTGGGATGGCCTGATCATTGCCGTCGTCACCTTTATCATCATTGGTGTCTTTCACCCTATTGTCATTAAAGCAGAGTACCATTGGGGCACAAAATGCTGGCCATTGTTTGCATTCTTCGGGCTTTTGGCACTGATGATTGCCATGTACATGGATAACACGATTATTTCTGCCATTCTGGCTGTGCTTGCATGTACTTTTTTCTGGTCAATCGTCGAGTTGTATCATCAGAAAAAGCGCGTCCTCAAGGGTTGGTTTCCCATGAACCCTAAACGCAAAGATACCTATAAAGATTAAGGCTATGTGTAACGAGTGTGGACATTTTATCGACGATTTCTCGACTTTGGCTTAGAGCTTGGAGCTAAGAAAAGGGATTGACCACTCAAAGCTCTAGGCTCAAAGCAACGAAATAACATAGCCTTTGATTTGGGCTTTGTTTATCGAATGTGGAGATTTTTGCGATTAGAATTGCCATTCGAGCTTATCGCTCGTCGCTATCACAATACATTCGTCATGCTGCGCAGGCTCACGCCCAAAGTCGAGAGATTATGCAGCATCGCGGATGTCGCGGGCGGCAAAATACCAAGCGCACCCAGGGCAATCAGGCCGCCATTAAAGCCGATCACAAATTTATAATTATGATCGATGCGTGCCATCAGTGCCATCGCAACACGCCGCAAAGTCACGAGTTCCTCGAGCGAGTCGGCCGAAATCGTGATATCGGCGATCTCGCGGGCGATTGCCGCACCATCGCTGATGGCTATGCCGACATTCGCGGCAGACAATGCAGGGGCATCATTGATGCCGTCCCCCAGCATAATCACGGTGTGCCCTTTGGCACGTTCGCGTTCGACAAAGCCTGCCTTGTCTTCGGGCAAAACCTCGGCATGATATTCATCCACGCCGACTTCGGCTGCAATCGCTGCAGCCGTCTGTTCACTATCGCCCGTGAGCATCACCGTTCTGTGCAAACCAAGTGATTTCAACGTCTTTAGCACAGAACTCGCTTCTTCGCGAAGCGGATCATAAATACAAATCACCGCGACGAGTACGCGGTCGATGGCCATATATAAATGCGAATACCGCGCAGGAATCGCATGGAACCTATCGATCTCGTCCGTCGGGATTGTACAGTTCTCATCTTCAAATACAAAATGATAGCTGCCGATGATCACGCGATGATCGTCGATCGTACTGCTGATGCCGTGTGCGACGAGATACTCCACTTTGGAATGCATTTCCTCATGAAGAAGATTTTTCTCGTTGGCCGCGCGAACGACCGCATTGGCCATCGAATGCGGAAAATGTTCTTCGAGACAGGCCGCAATGCGAAGCATCTCATCTTTGTCATGCCCGCCAAACGTCACAATATCAGCCATTTGTGGGCATGCGTGTGTGAGCGTTCCGGTTTTGTCGAATACAATCGTATCTGCCTGGGCAATGGCCTCGAGATATTTTCCGCCTTTGACCGTCACATGGTAATTGCTCATTTCGCGAATCGCCGAGAGTACCGAAAGCGGCATGGCCAGCTTGAGGGCACACGAAAAATCGACCATTAAAACGGAAAGCGCCTGCATGACGTTTCGTGTCAATAGATAGACGAGCGCACTCCCGGCAAGAGAATACGGAACGAGTTTGTCGGCCAGATTCGAAGCACGATTCTCCGCAGCAGATTTCAGCTTTTCGGACGATTCTATCATTGCTACGATCTTATCGTATCGACTGTCACCATTCGTATGCAGCACGCGAATCACGCATTCGCCTTCTTCGACGACCGTGCCTGCATAAACCATCGTTCCCGGCCGTTTTGCAACGGGAACCGATTCACCTGTCAGCGATGACTGGTTGATCATCACCTCTCCGCGCACGAGTTCCCCATCCGTCGGAATCATGCCGCCCATGCGTACCAGAATCTCATCTCCGGCTGAAATGTCCGATAGTGAGACCAATTCTTCATCCGAGCCAGACACGCGCCAGACGCGGTCTACATTGAGCGCCATACTTCCGGCCAGGTCATTCACCGATTTCTTGTGCGTCCATTCTTCGAGCAGAGTGCCCAAGCCCAGCAAAAACCGCACGGAACCCGCTGTTGCATAATCACCGCGCAACAAAGAAATCCCAATCGAAATTCCATCCAACAGCTCGACCTGCATCTTGCCATGGAGCAGACATTTTAATGCTCGCCATAGATAAGGCAGCGCATGAACCGTCGTAAATATCATCCGCAAAATGGGCGGAAACAGCCACCGGCGCAGCAATTTACCCACAATCCGCATGACCAGCACTTCTTCATAGTACCGGTTAATTTCGCGGCTCGAATGAATCGACGCAATTTCATTGGCGCTAAGCAGCTCGAAATGAAACCTGCGAAGCAGATCTATTAATAGATCACGCGTCAGCGGCAAAGTATATTCAATAATCGCACATCCCGTGCGTTCATGCACGATCGCACGCCGAATCCCTTGCCTGCGTTCTAACCAAAATTGTAGCATATCCGCTTGCGCTACCGTCAATCCGGCCAGCACACGAACGCGCATACGACCATTGCTCTCGTGAACAATTTGATATCTCATCGTCTCATGCCCAAAAAAAAGGCTGCCCATGCCAGGCAGCCAATGATTATGCTTTTTCTGCGGCATCCTCGACGATCACCGCTTCTTCTTTGGCACGCTTCGCGTTGATATCCCGCGCGTCTGCCATGACATCGGCATACGATTCGCGCACTGTCGTGACCTGCTTCATCACTTCATCTTTGGCTCTCAGCAATGCTGCCGCAACATGTGCATAACCACGCTTTGCATCGCGGCTGCCCAACAGCTTCAAACCTGCCGTTCCAAGCAGCAAACCGCCAGCAAAATACCCAAATTCACGCTTGATTCCAAAACGAAACATAGATTCCTCCTACATAAGATGGCTGTTAGATTTATCTAATAGCCTTAGAGGTGTCTAATAAAACTGTTCGTCGTTTTGATCAAGTTTTTTATTGGAAGCCGTGTCTGTGACACGGCATTGCTCGCCTATGCGCTTCGCTGCATACGGCTCGCTGCGCGGCTGTCGGCGATGCCAATACGCCGCGCTTAATCATTTCTACCAATCATACTGGCTTTAAAGCCGCAAAAGAAATGATTGCCCCCTGTGTTTCAAAGAATTCAATCGTATAGCTCTTTTCGAGTCTCGCTTTTATCGAATCCCGCGTTTCAAATGGCGGTGTAAACCAGCCTTTGGGAGCCAGCACATACTTGACGAGTGCATCCGAAATACGGGATTCGCCGCGTATATAAAAACATGAAATGAATTTTCCACCGGGCTTTAAAACTCTGAACACTTCATCAAATGCTTTATTCTTATCTGGAAATGCGTGAAAACCATTCATACTCAGGACGATATCAAAAGAATGATCTTCGAAGGGCAGATTGCAGATATCTCCCTGAATGGCTTTGACATTCTGGATATGATTGGTTTCGAACCGTGCTTTTGCCTGCGTCAGCATATCTTCGCTATAATCCAGACAGGTGATATCTGCATCCTTTAACTTTTTATATTTGCGAAAGGTAAAGACGGCTGTGCCAACTGGAACATCGAGCAATTTCCCGTTAAAACTGTTTGGAATATGTGCGAGCAAGTCTGCTGCAACGTCATTATCATCGACACCATTCCAAAACAGGCGGTTATAGAGTTTGCTCCACCATGTTCTGTGGGTGATGATATCGTCATAAATATTTTTGGATGTTTTGTAGGAACTTTTGATCTTATCGGACATGAGCATTTTCCTTATTGATTTGCTGCGGGGCGTTGCGGGGCTTGCCCCGCATCGGGGGTAGGCGCGTATTTGCGCAGCAAATAGCGCCGCAGGGGGCTTGGCCCCCTCACATAAAAAAATATATTTATCCCAATGCGACATCGAGCACCATCATCAGCGCGAAACCAAAGGCAAATCCCAGCGTGACGAGATTGGTATGTTCACCTTTTGATGCTTCTGGCAGCAGTTCCTCGACGACGACGTAAATCATGGCACCTGCGGCAAACGCGAGCAAGTACGGGAGCCACGGTGTGAGCAAGGAGGTGAGCAGAATCGTGAGGATTGCACCGATGGGTTCGACGCTGCCGGACAGAACGCCGAATCCGAAGGCTTTGTGTTTACTTTGCAGTTCCTCTTTGAGTGGCAAAGATATAATCGCGCCTTCGGGGAAATTTTGAATCGCGATGCCAATGGCGAGTGCGGCTGCGCCGGCCGTAGTGATTTGGGTTTCGCCGGAGAGGCAGGCGGCGATGGCGATACCGACGGCCATGCCTTCGGGCAGGTTGTGCAGCGTCACGGCCAGGAACATCATTGTACTTTTGCGCAGACGGGATGCGACGCCTTCGGGTTTGTCATTGTGAATATGGAGGTGCGGCAGGATCGAGTCGGCCAAAAATAGAAAGCCGATGCCGAGCCCAAAGCCCACGATCGCGGGCAAAAAAGCGAGTTTGCCCATGTCACGGCATTGATCCATCGCGGGGATGAGGAGCGACCAGACGGATGCTGCGACCATCACGCCCGAGGCGAATCCGAGCATTGTGCGCTGCACTTTGTCGGGGATTTTGTCGCGCAAAAGATAGACGCAGGCCGAGCCCAGTGCGGTGCCTAAGAAGGGAATGATGAGTCCGAGAAGCAGTATGGTCATTCAATATGCTCCTGTAAATTTTCAGAAATCGCGCATTTGATCATTGTACAGAACTCCTCTGGATGTAATGTAAAGCATTCTGCATGATCCTGACCTTTGTTGATGATCAGCTCAACATTGGGAAAAATGCGTTGAATATATTGAATATCCCACTTGCGTGCTTTAGCCTCATCTTCGCCATACCAATATTGAATTCTGCAATTTTGTTTAGGAACAGGAACCGGCATCGTATAATTATTACACGAGTAGAAACCGCGCCAGATTGTTTCGTGTTTTGTATGATTCATAACTTTTTTGATATATTCGAGATCATTATCTGTATATTTATTTGGATCAAATACACTGCGAAGCGCTTTCAGGCTCAGATATTTTCCTGCCGCAAACATAAACCAGTCTCGCATTGCAATGAGATAAGTCAACGGTTTGGGCAATTGATAGGGGGTGATACCGCCATCCATAATAGCACAATCTGTCTTGATTTTTTGTATGGCGAGCATCCGTGTGACAATGGCACCGCCCATCGAACAGCCATACAGGCATTTGACCGATTTATCATTGTGGGCAATCAGCCATTCTGAAATATCATCTGCAATTTCTTCGACGCTCGTAAAGACGCTGTCGGAATCGTCGGGATCAAATCCGGGAATGGCAGGAATCACGAGGTGATATTCTTTTTCCAGAATAGGAATGACATATTCAAATATGTCCCACCAAACTCCCATCGGATGAAGCATTACAATGACATCCGTATGTTCTTTGCCAAATTCATGAATATTCATAAGGAGATTTCCTTAGTTTTTCAAAGCATATCAACTGTATAATATCTTTATTCGTTTGATACCTTTTTCTTTTCAAGTCTGATGGTTTTAGCCTTTTGTTCGGTATCGTCCGATTCATCGTAGGCATCGTATGGCGCGACAGGATCGTGAGGTTTCTGTTTGTGCCATGAGTTGCATACTTTGTCACGGTGCGCGAAAGCAAAATCGAGGCTGTCTGTCCATCCGGTATGGCCGGTGATAATTTTGGGTGAGATTTTTCGGGCACGAAGCAGGTTTTCTAATTTTTCGAGAGACTGTATGGCTACTTTGTTGGATTCGGCAAGCACGTTAATAAAGCTGTAACCGCCATCGACACCGAACCAGATCGTGTCGCCGGTAAACAGATATGCGTCGTCGATTAGATAGACGAGATGCCCCCAGGTATGGCCGGGAACCAGAATCGGTTCGATCTTGATATCGCCGATATAAAAAACTTCACGGTCTTTGAGCAGAACGCGTTCATTGTCGGACTTGACCATCGGCAATTTGTATAAACCGTAAATCACTTTGCGGCGTTTTTCCCCTGTGAGGTATTTATTTTCTATCTCACCGATGTAGACTTTTGCGTTTTTGAACAACAGATCGCTGTCATTTTCGATGGCCCCGACATGGTCGGTATCCTGATGGGTAATCAGAATGTGCTTGATATTTTCGGGTTCCAGGCCGATCCAACTCATCTTTTCGCGCAGGCGTTCATAATTATAGCCGGCGTCGATCATAATCGTCATATCATTCTTTGTATAAAAGAAGATATTGGCAACAAATTCACGAATGCATTTGACATGTTCATCGATAATGCCGGTATTGAGCGGCTTGAAGATTTCTTTGCCGCGATAAATGCGCGACATCATTTTTTCCTGACGTTTTGAATCCTGACGTGACATGATGATGTGCCTTTATATAACGAATAAGATGTTTATTTATAATAACGCAGAAATCCTATTCTGAGTTCATGTAATAGCGTTGCACCGAGCACCCCTACGCCATAAATCAAGACCTTCATGATTTCTTTTCACACTCCGTGTACATCAGCGGAAAGCTGGCTTTGAATACTTCTTTTGTTTTGACATTCCATCCGTTCTGTTCCAAAAACTGCGGATATGTCGTTTCGTCCCAGGTGAGTTCAAATACGACGCCGGCCAAAGATAATATTTTGGCCAGAAATCGTTCCTTTTTACCCGCACGATGTCCGAGAAAATTCGGCGCAATCAGCACACCGTCCGATTTCAAGACGCGGCTGATTTCTGAAAGCGCCTTTTGTGGATCGGGTATAATATGAAGCGCGTTTGATATAATGACGACATCAAAACTCTTGTCATCAAAAGGAATGTTGGTCGCGTCCACCTGTCGGAAAGATAAATTGTTGGGCAGATTGCCTTTGGCGGCCTGTCGCAGCATTTTTTCGGCAAAGTCAGAGGCGATCATCTCTTTGGCTTCGGATGCCACATGTTTTGCAATGAGTCCCGTTCCCGTGCATAATTCGAGCACGCGTTTTCCTTTTATGACTGCACGAATTCTTTCGTACATCTGCGCATAAGCCTTTCGGTTCTGCCACATGAATAAATCATAAACCGGTGCATATAAATTCCAAACACGTTTTCCGTCACTCATGATGCGAATCCATTCATACTGATTTGTAATTTGTTGTAATTGTTGTGGGCGGCCTATGCGCCGTCGGCGCATACGGCCTGCCTGCGCCGCTATCCCTAGCGGGATACGCGTCGCATATTATATACTAAATCACGCAATTGCTTTACCCAATTCTGCGCATTCCTTCAGGCCGTCAGCATCGGGATCGTTGTTGCACTTGACACTGTCGGCGGCAAGCGTGATGCCAGCATCTTTGCATGTATCTTCCCAGGTGCGGAGCCATTCGCCGTCGCCCCAGTCATACGAACCAAACAGCGCGACTTTTTTGCCTGCTAGCTTTGGCAGACATGCACTAAACACGGGCTCAAACTCGCTGTCTTCGAGTTCTTCCGAGCCCATGGCCGGGCATCCAAATGCAATGGCATCATATTCGGCGACTTTGTCCGGTGAAAAATCGGACACCTGATAGAGAACGGCATCGGCACCGGCGGCTTTTGCACCGTCCAGTACGGCATTTGCCATAGCTTCTGTATGTCCCGTTCCGCTCCAGTAAACGACAGCAACTTTACTCATATTATCTCCTATTGTTGAGCGACGACCAGGGCATCCAACGGACAGCCGCCATGATAGCGCTCGCAGTAACGGGCCGTGCATTTTTTGAACCTTTCAAAACACTGATGCGCGGCCTCGGTATTTCCATATACTTTCCAGCAGCCAAAACATTTGCAGTTTTTGCCGCCGTAACGAATAAACCCCTCGACATCTTCTGGCGGATAACCCAGGAACAGCCCGACCTCGTGCGGAAATTCTGCGTTCATCTCGAATCTGTTTTTTAATTGACGAATGCAGCTGTCGATATTGTCTGTATCATATCCACGGGATGACAGAATCTGTTTTGCCTTGGGATGCGCCAGGTCTTTAGCCAACTGAATACGTCGATAAATATAAATGAGGGCTCTTCGGGCATATTTTAAGATAACGAACTGCAATCCTTTTTTAGCAAATCTGTTATTCAATTCTTCTACATCCGCATCAATCGTCTCATGCGCATCATACGCGCATGTGAAGAGACTGCCGGTTTTGATGCCGGCGAGTGTTGGGGCACAATGCTGAATGACAATATCTTCGGACATGGCTGTAATCCTATAATATGTATATATTAATATTTTTTAAACCCTACTGTACTATGAACTCTGTTTTTGTTGCACCCTTTCAGGG
>DGWW01000075.1 GCA_002395385.1 Myxococcales bacterium UBA4248 | reverse complement strand
TCCTTAACGTTTTCATACGTTTTACGTTTTGGAATGCATATTCAAAGATAAAAGTCAAGGGAGGGGCTGAACAGTTACTACTTTGGTTACAACTCAGATCCTTTGATTTATGCAAAGACCTGAAGCGTGGTTCTTCAGGCAGTAGGCATTCGGCACTCGGCATTCGGCAAAGGGGCAGCTCGATTCGTTTGCCGATTGCCGTTTGCAGCGTCTGTTCAGGCTATTGGACAAACAGAACTCACATGAGGGCTGAATAGTCACCTGAATAATCACAGTCTTTATGGTAATGGTTGCAAAATGGATCGAACTATGACATAAAGATCATGGTTGTCAAAAAATCGACCTTTTAGAAGACACCCCATTGACATACTTATAGGTAGTCGTATAATGCGGCGTCTTTGTTCGGGGGAGCAAGTCATTGGAGAATATTATATGGAAACACCTGGATTAATGCTCAAACGTGAACGTGAAGCACGCGGCATGACCTTGACCGAATTGGCCAAAGTGACCCGTATTCCTGAAGCCTCGCTGATGAGCATTGAGAACAACAATTTTGATGAATTTCCTGCGGAAGTCTTTGTCCGTGGATTTCTTCGGAATTATGCGCGCCAGCTGTCAATCCCTGCAGAAGATATTATGCAGGCCTACGAATCCTGGATTCGTCAGCAGACTCCGCGTGCAATCGTCAATGAAATAACAGAAACCAACACAGAATCGAAATCGCTGGCCCTGACCTCAAAAGAACCGGTGACTGCCGAAAATGATGATATGCCTCGCACTTCTTTCAGATTTGCCTACATTGCCATCATTCTCATCGCAATTGCCAGCCTGGGGCTGAGTGTTCTCTTCGTCGGCAACGGCGAGGCAGAAGAATCCGATGCTGATTTCAGCATCCAATCCACCGAGGCTTCCGAATCACCTTTCCTGATCTCAAATACCTCTGAAGGTTGGATTGCAGAATAAATTTATCGCTCACCGGGATGTCGTTTTTTGCTTGCTTTTTTTATAATGGCGAGTATAAGCGCTCCCTGTTTGGCGGTTTGCCATTTCTCTTGGGGCTGTAGCTCAGTTGGGAGAGCGCTAGAATCGCACTCTAGAGGTCGTCGGTTCGATCCCGATTAGCTCCACTTTTAAAGCCATCTTCGGATGGCTTTTTTTTGCCTGTAGCGGCCTATCGGACTTCGTCCGATACGGCCTGCCTTTAAAGCCGCTATTGCCCGCCAGGCAATACGCGGCTTTACTTTTCTATTTGCAATCAATCCAGCATTTTGCAAAAAAAATCATAATCAGTCAAAAGGACAAAAAAAAGCGCCTTTCGGCGCTTTCTTATTATCATCTCAATCTAAATATTAAATTCGGACATCGGCTATGGGAATTCTACACGAAACGGGCACGACGGCGTGCTTCTTTACGACGACGACGAGCAGCTTCTTTCTGCTTGCGTTTGCGGATAATGCTCGGTTTCTCATAGTGACGACGACGTTTGAGTTCTTTCATGACGCCTTCGCGAGCCATGTGGCGCTTGAGCTGGTTAATGGCACGGCCGAGGTTTGAACCTTCGACAGCAACTTGAAGGGGCCCTAATTCACGAGATTTACTTTCCAAAACCTTTCTCCTTATGTTTTGAGTGATATGCCCGATTTAGACCAATGGCAGCACCTATCGATATGGGCTAATATCGTTAGGTCCACCGACGGGCGGCGAGTATTTAAGTAAATGATAGCCATTTGTCAAACAAAAAAAAGCACGCCGTATGCGTTGCCGCATAGGCGTGCTCTGATGCGGCGTATTTGCAACGCAAAAAGCCGCATCACCAACAATCGTCCAGAAGATTAAACATTCACTTGTTTTGCAAACTTATCGATCTCTTCTGGTGTCGTGTGCTTATCGATTGCTTCCTCAATTTTGCCCTTAAAGAGAGAGGTTGCAAGACCAAGGTTCATGACCATTTTAACGCTCGAATCCGTAAGACTCAGATTGCCATCAAAGCCTTTGCCTTTTACGGTTGCAGCTGTTTTATCTTCGTTCCAATCGACACTGGTGATGAATGATTGAAAGTTCGATTGAAGCTTGTCAGCAAGTGCTCCAAGGATTTTCTTGCCACCTTCGAGACCAAAGCTGTGACTAATTTCTCGTTCAATTTTAGCCATTTTTTCTCCTAAGAAAAGTGTGAGTAAAACAGCCGGAATTAAATATCCCTTTGTATGAGCTGATATTTACTCAATTTATTAAAGAAACGAGCGCGATTGAGTGCAAGTGCTTCGGCAGCTTTCTCGGGATCACGCTGATATTTATCGAGAAGTTTATCCAGAAGGCGTCTTTCGATATCGGCATAAGTGCCTTCCAAAAATGCATCCTCCGTGTCGCTGTGAGGATCGACCTGCCCGCGTTCATCGAGCAGCTGCAGAATACGTTCATTCAGGCGATTGATCTGATCCTGCTGGGTTTCATTGAGTGCCTGAAGAAGCTGCACCTGTTCACGGAAAACATCCGTACCGGAGAAGGCCAGATTTTTCGTCGATGCATCGGAAAGTTCCTCAAAATCGCGACCAAGATCAGACAGAGTAATATTCTTTCCTTCTGCCTTTAAAACAGCACGCTCAATGACGAGGCGCATTTCATTAAAGTTGCCGGGCCAGGCATACGATTTGAGGGCGAGCAAAGCCTCTGACGAAAATCCTTCGACAGACTTATCGCATCGAATCGCCTGTTTCTGCCTGAAGAAATTGGCAGCAACATCCAAATCCTGCTGATTGCGAAGCGGGTCGAGAACGACCACTTCGGCGTCACAGCGTGCGGCAAGATCGCGCAAATCCTTTGGCAAACGCATCGGCTCCAGCCGGTACTGGGAAACAGAAAATGCGTCAGGCGTCACATCGACAGAAAGGTACAGCGCGATACTCTGATGCGGCGGAAGCTGTTCAATGTGCTCGAGTATTTCGTCGAGCAAATCATCAGAAAGACGATCGACATTGCGAATGAAGAGACCACCACCCGCTGCGCCTTGAATCATGCCAGGATTATCCCCATCGCCAAACATGTCGAGTTCAAAGATAGATTCCGGACAGGATGCCGCATCGATAGAAAGAAATGCGCCTTCTGAGCGTTCCTGATGTGTAGCAACCGCAAGCAAATGCTTGCCCGTCCCGGGTTCACCCACAAAGAGTATGGGAGGATCGAGACTTTCGATGTCTTTAAATGCAGCACGCTGGGTTTCTGTAAACTCTATCTCGGACAGAGCATATTCCCTTATCTGCTGGCTATTGAGTGCATTGACCTGACTGCGCAAAAGGCTGACTTCTTCTGCGTATTCTTTTGTTTCACAATGATCGTTGCTGCCGGAGTGCGACGCAGTAAAAAGCGAATTCGAGCGCGCGCCCTCAGCGTCTTCATCTTCTTCGTCCAGAAGCCCGTGAGGCAGATCGCGTTCATTCAGGGTCGAAGTCTGATTTCGGATGGCCTGAGCCACAGAGGCGCTTTCGCGGCACTGGCGGACAACTTCATCCAAATCATCCCCCACATACTCAAGACTCATTTCGGCCGATTGGTAAACGATGGCCGGAGCACATTCGACGATGGAATCGATGATATCAAGAAGCTGATCGCGTTGATTGGAAGAGAGTGAAAAACTGGGAAGGTCATTGGGATCAGGCTCACCCAAAGTACTTATGAGCAGCTTTAAGCTCGTCAACGTGCCAGCAACATTGTCCGCAATGGGCAATGCAACCACGATGCCGAGTCTGTCTGCAATTCCCTGAACAGGATCCTGCGGATTGCGTTCGACATTTTCCCCTGTGATGCAGCCATTCTCAACTCGAAGAACCTCCAGAAAATCTCGCCATGGTTCGGATAAAACATTGAGATCGAGCCCCGTAAGTGAGAATTCATCTTCGGAACGGACCATGGCTACGATGTGCTTGGGAGAAGGCCGTTCGACAACAATTTGAATGAGCCAGCTGTCACCAATCAGAGCATGTGCACGCTCAAGTGCCTTGCGCACCGGCGTCAGGCTGAATTCCTGAGATGTCAGTTTAACAGGCTGCTGATGCTCTTTCTCTATGAGAAGTGGCAGGACATTGCTCAACGACTGTATGAGGATCATGGCCATGAGGAACCACTGCGCCCCCTGCATATCAGTTCTGAGCAGAATGAAAACAAATACACTCAGCACACATGCCAACATGACGCCGATTTCATGGGCATGGAGTTCTCCCCAGGGATCCTTATGCCTGGCTATTAAAAGAACAGCACCATCAATCAGCGTGTAAAGCACGCACCAGACGAGCGGAAGATATGCAAATGCCTCGGTTTTGAGTTCAAAACTCCCATCGACAGCCCCTCCCCACATCATGGGAAATTCGGTAATACATAACCAGACAGGGATGAGCACTGTGACGGCAGGACCCACATAGATCGCGATTCGCATCCAGGGTTCAATGCGACGCTTTGAACCAAAGTACACGAGATGATAATCAAAATCGACGACCTTGAACATGGTCAGGCCAATGATCCCAAGCATGTACAACAAAGGCATGCTTTGAAGCGGCCCCCACAATCCCAACGTCAAAATGCCGATCGTTCCAAGCCCAAGTGTCAAATTGGCCCAGCAATACTTGCGGCTTTTTGCCCGCGCGTTTTTTCTCAAAAGTGCTGCCATCAGCGCGAACAGAATTAAAGCGAGTGAAGCCCCAATGGTTCGTGCGGCAGAACTTCGAAGTTCGATTGCTGTGCTGACAATCTCTTCCTGGTGTTTGAATACAACTTTGGCCGAACCACCTCGCGAATCCAGCATTTCCTTCAGAGCAGCCAAATCTGTACCTTCGGGCATGTTGACACTGCCCTCTGCGGTCGTGATCGAAATCACGCGATCACTGGCCAAAATACCGACAGGCAGAGAATCTCCCGAAAATTCAGAGGCAGAAACGAGACGCTCAAATTTGGCGCCAACCCTGCGAAGTGTAATGTCGACCGATCCACTTTCCTGTATCAAGTGGTAGTACAACTCTGCTTTGGTATGAACCGGTTTTCCTGCGATTGCCTCAATAAAATCGCCATGCTGTATTTCCTGTGAAGGAATATAGATACGTTTGACGATTAAACTATTCCCACTGGAAGTCGGCTGAACGCCGACTTCAAAACTGAGGCGCGGCATCAATGCACTCAAAAGAATGCATCCAAGGCAAAATAGCCCGACAACCACCAATATGACTGTCTGAATTTTTAGCCCATTATGCTGTCTTTGAATGCTCATCATGAAAACCACCAAAACAAGCCCAGTACCAAGGCAAGCCCTTATAGCTGTTTTTGCCCGGTATGGATAGATATTTTGGGAAAGAGAAGAGAATAAGGTTTCTATTCAACCCGCATGCACTTTATGAAGCTTAGAGGTTGGACCATAACAAGGCATGAGGCATGAGTGGCTCAGACACAAAGATAGGTCATTCTTCAGAAATCATACCATTCCCGAAAAACTACTTTCTACAGCCTAATGCCTAATGCCTTCAGCCTGGGTTGACCGAGTCCTTTAGTGAGATCACAGGGTCTGAACTGTTACGAATAAGGTTTCTATTCAGCAGGAATATTTCTCTAAAAAAAAAAAGCACTCTGGTGACGGTCACCAAAGTGCTTAAGAGACATGCTCTAAATCAGATCATTACAGAGAATGACGGGATTTGGCAGCATCCTGTACACATACGACGGAGCCGTTTGCACCGGGGATGGAACCTTTCACGAGAATGAGGTTCTGCTCAGCATCCACGCTGAACACCTTGAGATTCTGAACGGTTACACGTTCATTACCGCACTGACCGGCCATTTTGCGATTCTTCATAACACGACCTGGTGTAGAAGTCGTACCAATGGAACCACCGTGACGCATATATTCATGGGCACCGTGGCTGCGTTTCGCGCCACCGAAATTGTGACGTTTCATAACGCCCGTAAAACCACTACCTTTGCTTGTACCAATGACATCAATCACTTCACCGGCAACAAAGATATCAGCATTCACTTTCTGACCGACTTCATATTTGTCGAGGTCTGCACTGCTCATGCGAACTTCATGAATGGATTTGCAGGGATCAACACCGGCAGCTTTGAACACACCAAGTTCCGGTTTGTTCATTTTATAAACAGTTTCACCGTTGTATTCGCAGGAGCGAACATCCTCAAAACCGAGAACCAGTGCATTATAGCCATCTTTACCTTCTGCAGTTTTTTTGCGAACGACGGTGCAGGGACCGACTTTCACGACAGTCACGGCAACGCAGTCACCTGCGGGGGTAAAAATCTGAGTCATACCAACTTTACGGCCATAAATTGCTTTTGCCATTTTAATTCCTCCAGGGACCGTCACCCATTTTTCCGGGCCGCCATCCCAAATGCCTGTATCAAGGCATATTTAAACAACCATGGCAGTACCATACTGCCAAAGGACGCACGCTTTTACGCGCAACAATTATGAAAATCAAGTATTTTTAGGCTTTTTTCTCTTTTGCAGTTACTACTCAGCCGCCAGCCTTGTATGTTTTAGCAAACGGATTTGTTCGCATCTGACGATGCTCACTTTTTAGTACGAATGTTAGCAGGT
>DGWW01000266.1:7260-8891 GCA_002395385.1 Myxococcales bacterium UBA4248 | reverse complement strand
TGCGGTGATGACGGGTGCGGCGGTTCGTGCGGGGAATGCAGAGATGACATGATTTGTCAGAATGGAATGTGTGTGGATGAATCCACATGTGAGCCTGCGTGTGATGGCATCGAATGCGGTGATGATGGGTGCGGCGGTCTTTGCGGCGCGTGCGAGGCTGGCTTTGAATGCAGGGCTGGCTCTTGTGCAGACGCTTCCTGTATTGCCCAATGTGAGGGTAAAGAATGTGGCGATGATGGCTGCGGCGGCGCATGTGGTACCTGTGATGCCGGTAATGTCTGCGAAAATGGTGTGTGCGTCGAAGGAGAATGTGTCCCCAAATGCGACGGCAAACAATGCGGAAGTGACGGGTGCGGCGGGTCATGCGGTACCTGCAGCG
This sequence comes from Myxococcales bacterium UBA4248, assembly GCA_002395385.1. GTDB lineage: Bacteria > Myxococcota_A > Bradymonadia > UBA4248 > UBA4248 > UBA4248. The sequence continues at coordinate 8,512 of DGWW01000266.1, read as the reverse complement.
CTGATAACACTTGCGATCATGGTTTATGTCGAACGGAGGACGGTGGCATGGATGCAGTCGTCACACTGGAATCCAATTTCTGCAGCGGCACACCCAGAAAATCACAGAATTTCAACTTCATGTTCTGGCTGATGGCTGCACTCGGGGCCCTCGGATTGCGCAGGATCCGACGTCCGAATCGCTGATGATTGGCGGGGAGCCGGCTATGCCCCATTTAAATGGGGCATACGCCCGGCAATTCGGCCTATTGCCGGAAGCAATACGGCCGAATTCTATACTATGGCGAGCATTTCGAGAACTTCACGTCGCTCTGTTTGTGAATTGCCATAGGGAACATGCTGGTTTCCTACGACAATTTCACCTTTTAAATTGTTCTGCATCTGATTCAGAACGTAAAATGTGATTTGTGAAATCTGGGTCTCATATCGCTGTGGCCCCAGGTTTTGTCTGGGTTGAATCTGAATCACTGAGCGTTTGGATCGCAAACGGGATGCGGTTGGAACAGATTCGATCCATATTTGTCTTTTGGCAGATATTTTCCAAAGAATGCGTCCGGCCCGTCTGCCATGGATCAGTTCCCGAATTGTTGTATCATCTTTTTTGGCCTGCCGTTCAGGGGTGTCACTTTGGGCATTGGTCATGACGATTTGATCGCTGCCAGCCAACGGTTCCGGATAGACAAAAGCCGAATGTTCGCAGTGGATGGTTTGACGCCATTCAAAGAAAGGGAGTGGAAAGCGGGAGCGTACTTCAAAACCGCAGAATTTTGCATGACCTCGGGAGGGAAACTGGCAAAGATAGCGAGCAGTTGCAGTTTCGCCAGGAACGAGTTTGCGAATGAACATCGGACCGATGCTGCGATTGCCTTCAAACTGCTCATAGATATGGATTCCGTATACCGGTGCATTCCCATAATTAGTCACGAGAATATCGATTTTGGTATCGCGGTTGGCAAAGATATCTTCGACAAATCGGCGCTCAATAAGGAGCTTTTGCATGCAATTCATGCGTGCAACCACGGTCAGGATGACAACCCCGGCAAACAAACAGCAAAACAGGATCATCAGGCCGCTTTTTCCCGAATAGATAGAGGCGCCTCCGAGTGCAATCAGGAAGAAGATAAACAAAGCGCCTTCTCGATTGACGGCAAATCGGGGGGTACTGTTTTTTATGGGAGAAATCTTTGACATGGATCAGGGCAAAAAAAAGACCCAACCGGGTCTTTTTAAAGGCGAGTAACGGATTCGAACCG
>DGWW01000266.1:0-7084 GCA_002395385.1 Myxococcales bacterium UBA4248 | reverse complement strand
CCTAGCCTCTCGGCCAACTCGCCATTCACGGGTGCGCATATACATGTCTTTTGACAAAGAGTCAAGAAAGATGTGAATTTTTTATGCTATGTTTGTTGCTAGTCAGCCCCTTTGATTTATGCAAAGACCTGAAGCTTGGTTGTCCAGGCATCAGGCAGTAGGCAACAGTAAGTGCTCTATAGGGAAATTGTGATTTCTGAATAAAGATTGGGCAATGTGTTTGGCAAACTCCTGCCTCCTGCCTTGTTATGGTATTGACTTTGGAAAAAAACTCAGCGCTCCTGCTGAGTCGTAATCTCTCAAACAACAGAGCCTTTAAAAATGCTTGATTTATTCTACAAATCAGGGCAAATATAAGTGCGTCTGGAATTTTATTTTAAATGACGCAGTGTGTTAAAACGATTATTTTGCATTTTGTAAAACAAATGGAATTAAATTACAAAAAATATTCAAAAAAACGATTTTTTGGCGCTCTTGCTGCTGCCGTGTGTATTTCTGCAGGGCTGTTGAGTCAGGGCTGTCTGGATGACATTCAGCCTGAACGTGAGGTCCGCGACTATGGCACATTTGGTACAGAATTATACAATATTGTTTATGATAATTCTGTGCATTCAAAAGATCACAGCAGCGAAGCCTTCTTGTCGACATTCCGCTCACATCGTGACAATTTTATTGATGCCGTTGATACATCGATTATTGCCGAAGACTATGACACATTGAACCAGGTTTTCATAGATATTGTGCCGCTTTACGAAAACCTGCTTTATCCGGGCACACTGAGAAAAGTTGCGGTTGTGCTGGATGAGCTGCGCCAAAGTCCCGATGCCGTCGATGCCATGACCTGGTTGAGTGTGTCACCGACACTTCTGGCAAAACCAGGAAAAGTCAATCCCATTGGGCATCTTTTTGCCTATGATGAAGTCAGGCTCGCTACGGTCACGGATGAATTGCTGAGTCTGCTTTTGAGCAATGCCAGTGGGGATCGCAACGCAACCAATCAGTTTTTAAAGGAGATTTCTATTGCTGCGGCCGATCTCGAATATGATGACGATGAGAATCGCTTTGTTCGCCGTGCTGTAGAGATGCTTCTAAAACCGAACAAATTGTATGCGCCGGCGATTTCCTATGAACCGCAGTGGGCCGCAGCTCTGGACGGTTACGGGCGTCCCAAAGTATTGCCGGAGATGGCGTCTGTCGTGGGGACGATGGACGACATGGGATTTTATATGACGCCATCGGGTGCGCTCATTGCTCCCTTCGAAATGACCGGATCTGCGCCGGGATTTGCGTTTACCGATGCCGGTTTGCAATACGAGGGCAAACCTGTCTTCGAATTGATCGATCTTCAGCAGACGATGCTTGGGTATTTCGTGCGTGAGGGGGATGCCATCCTGCAGGATGACACGCTCGATGAGGCATTGAGGGCTGTTAAACCCATGCTCGGAACACCCCAAACCTATTCCGATGAAAATGGCACCTATACGGGATTTGCCAGGGATTCGATTCCGGCACAGCTTTTGGCTGCTGTCTTTACCACGATAGATGATGATTCGGTGGGCCCAAATCTCGAAGCCATTGTTCAGGTATTGGAAAACCATCGCGATGTGGTGGCACGTTTGTTTTACGATATCGATATCATTATAGATGTCGTCAGAGATACGCCCTCCAATTTTTCGCCGGACAACAATCTGATTGATCGTCTTGTACCGGATCTCCGTTTAATTGTGGATGAACCCGGGTTGCTGAACGATCTATTGATGGCAATAGACGATCCCCTTGCGGCTCACATTGCGCCCATCCTTGCAGAACTTGCTACTCAGCGAAAATCCTTTATCAAATACGAAAAGAACAGCAAGTACGAGGTTTGTTTTCAGGCATGCGATGAAAAATATAAAGTCGGTACGCTGGACCGCATGCAATGCATTCGAAAATGCCCGAAAGATGTGCTCATTGGCAATCAGAAGGCCGATCATAATGCGCCCGAAACACTCGAGAATCGCTCATTGTTTCAGCGTATTACGAACCTCATGTGGGAAACTTCGGCGATACCTTACGATGTGCATGCCACCTATCTGTCCTTTAAGGATGTCGATCTGACTTCGGCTGCGTCTGCACTGGGAACGTTGATTTCATTTGACAATCTTGCCGAATCCTATCTGCTGACGTATACCCGGGATCTCAAGCTCGTCGACCATTTGAGCGAGACATTTATCAAACTGGCTGCGCTGATTGGGGATGATGGCACGACGGTCGCCAAATTGCTGACTCAGATCGTCGATAATTTCTTTGATCTCAAATTATCGGTTAATCCGACTACAGCCGAAGTGACGCGCATGTTCAATATGCCGACACTTTCATCCAAGACAGAGAATTATCAGATCGATTTGAATATTGCGACATGCCGTTCGGGGTTCAGTTGCCTTGAGGCGAATGCCGATGTCCTCTTTGCGATTGAAGCATCCGGTCTCGTCGATGCGCTCTATCCGGTCGTCAAAGTATTTAATGATCATGGCAAAACTGCCATATTTGCCAGAATTGTAGCCACGATCTTTGAATATTATCCCTCCAAGGGGGATATCTATAAAGATGTGAATGGCAAACCGCTCGATATCTATCCGATGGATTTCAGGAGCATGGAACCTATGCTCGTCAAAGCGCTCGAAAAGACGGATATCGTTGCGGATGTCGGTGCATTCGGGGATGCTTTGCTCGAAGTGACACTTGCCGATGGTTCCAAGCTGACACATCGGTTTGAAGAGTTTGTCCAGTACCTGTTCCGTCCCGATAAAGAATTGAAGAATATCAAGGGACTGGAATACAGCAAAGATCCGCAGGGCAATATTATAGCGCCGCTGTCGCCGGTTTACATGTACATCGATTTGGTCCGTGAACTCATAGATTTCTTTGATGCACATGAAGATATCGAGGATAAATTTGAATATGCGCTCGATGGCATTTCGAAGATTACCATTCAGACGGTAAAAGCGCCCGATGGCAGCATCGATTTTGAAAAACCCGCCGGTGTTCAGGTTGTGGCGGATATCGTTTCGTTGCTGCACAAGATCTTTGTGGACAAAACCCAGGAGGGCAGGCGTTCGAAATGGATCCAGGAAGACGCGATTCCCGGTGTGCAGGATTTTCTGTCGGGACGTCTGCTCTACGCTTACTATCAGCTCTTTGATGAACTGGATGCACGGTATCATCTGGACGAAAATGGCGCGCCCGAATCGGGGCTTGTGCGGTTCCGTCGTCTCGTTCTTCACCTGATGGAATCGGGAAATGAAGTGCCGACGCATCTGACAGGTGCCGGCTATTTGCTGTCCGACTGGATTTTGGAGCAGAAATTCCTCAATGCCATGGGACATGTGATTGCTTCGCCGATTGATCCGGATCGCGTCTGGACGACCGAAGGATTTTCGGAACTCTCGTTTGTCATGACCCTGTTGACGTGTGTGAACGCCTTTAATGAATGCGATCCGACGCATGCGTTCAATCATGTATTTTACCGTCTTTTTGAGACGGATACCCGCGATCGCTCCAATTTGTTCAGACTGTTGGATGTGGGTACGGATTTGCTAAGAGTGACACCGGGATCGCCATTGCGACGGAATTCGGCGGATATGAAGGTGCTGCTCGATTTCGCTCATGATCTCTTTATCGATGATGATCGTGGTGTTGAACGCATCTATCAGGTGATCGACTTTACCATCTGGGGCAATGACAGACGTCCCAAAGATTGGAAACCCGAAGATGCCCACTGGCTGATTGAATTTTAAGGTTGGGTTGTTTTTCGTGGCTGAATGAAAATTCATGATGCACGGCGTAATCGTCCCGTTCATTCGAACGGGACGATGAGCCGGGCGCGCAGTGCGTATCGCAGATAGCACGCGCAAATAAGATAAAAATATGAAAAAAGCATTTTATACATCTTTGTTGATTGGTCTGATTTCGTTGGGGCATGTCGTTGAAGCCGATGCCGGCGGGCTTTTTATTCCGCTGGGAGGTGTGGTCAATACCGGACGTGCAGGGGCTGGCGTCGTTGCCACGCGCGATCCGAATGCCATCCATTACAACCCCGCGTTGATTGCAAATACCGAGGGACATCAGGTGCTCGTCGATTTGACATGGGCCATGCTGCAGTTCGAGTATCAGCGCGCTTCGCAGACCGAGCCCAATGGCGACACGACGACCTATAAAAAAGTCACCAACGAGGCGCCCGGGATTACGATTCCGCAGGTGCTGTTTACGACCGATTTCGGATCCGACCAGTTTGGGCTCGGCGTCGGGCTTTTCCCGCCTGTTTCGGCACCGCTGCGTTTGCCTGCGGACGGCCCGCAGCGATATGTCATTGTCGATTTTGCAAATACTATCGCTTTTACGACAGAAATCGCCTTTGCATGGCGCCCGCATCCTCGCTTTTCGATCGGTGCCGGTATTCAGAATGTGACATTCGTGTTTAAGGGAACCGGAATTTCGAGCACGTATTTCGGTGTCCTGGCATCCCCCGAAGATCCCGATATGGACAGTGTCATTTCGGTCAATGCTGCCGATTATTTTTCGCCGAGTGCCAATTTCGGCGTCTGGGCGGAGCCCGTCGACGGATTCGAACTTGGGGCTTCATTCCAGCTGTTTACGGATGTGCGATCTAAAAATGGCTCTTTTAAAGGCGCGTTGCCCAATCATTATGTCTATGAACGCTCGGAACTAACCGGATCGAAGATGGATTTGTCGCTGTCGCTGCCCTGGGAACTCCGTTTCGGGCTGCGTTACCGCCACGGGGATGTGTTCGATATCGAACTCGATGCCTGGTATTCTGCGTGGAGCAGGCAGAAGTCGATCAACATTTATCCGCACGATGCATGGCTCATTCACAATGCCCTCGTCGATGACGTCCATGTCGGCAACTTTGTCATTCCAAGAAAGATGAAAGATACCTTCGGATTTTCTGTCGGTTCAGACTGGAATGTCCTGCCAGATCAGCTCACTTTGCGCGCCGGCTTTATGTATGAATCGGGTGCTGCCAAGGATGAGTTCTATTCCTCTTTCCTGTATGACAACCATAAAATTGCGCCGACTATCGGACTTTCCTATACGATAGCCTTCGCCCGCATAGATTTTGCATTTGCGCATGTCCATCAATTGCCCAAAACTGTGACCAACGGCAAATATATCCAGTATAATCTGGTCTATCCCGAAAAAGCAGTGGCCACGAATAACGGCAAATACAAGCTGTTCTACGATTTCATCGGATTGGGCGTGAACCTGACGTTCCATTGATGATTTGGGACGTTGGCCATGGCGCGCTTTGGGGGCGTTCTCATGAGGGGGCCCCTGCGCTCGCGTTCGTTTTCCCGTGGCTTAAATAAACGCTTTGGTTGCAATGACATCGACACCGGTGCCGGCAACATTCGCGAGAATGACATCTCCGATTTGGATGGGGGCATGGGCATACGTCCTTTTGATCTCAGCCATGACGTCCATGATTTTGGATTTGGGGATATCCGATGCCGTTTTGACCGATATTCTCCCGTAATGCTTGTCCACTTCGGGAACGGTATTCCTGTCGGGCAGGACGGCCACTGTACTCGTCACAATGCGCGTGGGTGAGGTCACCTCCTTGCGGGCATAGTTGTCGCCAATTTTGCAGTGATTGCCGGTGACGCTGGTGACGGCGCCATCTTCGAGTGTGACGGTGAGCTGGCACCCCATGGGGCAGCCGATGCATGTGAGGTTAATGGTTTTCATAGGTTTGAGCATCCCAGATCCGGGCGTACCTTCGGCACACCTCGTTTATTCACGATTCACTCGATCCGTGGGCTGCGAGCCGCTCACCCACGGTTATGGTTATCGATTCGCTTACTTACGGTTATGGTTATCATCGAAACGGTCTATCCCCTTAGTTTTGCATGATCATTATGCATTATGAATTGTGCATTATACATTATGCATTATGAATCGATATCACGATTTCGCTGGCATCCGGATAGGCCTGGAGCAGATCTTTCTTTAGGATGACCTGTTCCATCTCTCCCGGGGCCATGATGCGTTTTTTCTGATGTATCAGGCGCGAATCGCCAATATGGACGTCGATGTATTGATCTTTATAGACGTTGGCGACCCGGAATCGCACGGTGAGTTTTTCGGGCATGCGATCGACACGGACTGTCGTGGGCACGGTGTACCGGACGCCGTCCCGGGCTGCAATCGTAAAGCATTTTTCGTCCGAAATGCTTGAAATGTCAGCAGACGAGACAAAAGCAGCAGCACTTTGTCCTGTCCGGCTGGCTTCCTCGGTGACGTAATCGACCAGATCGTGTACGTGCAGAACATTGCCGCATGCAAAAATCCCATGCATGCTCGTTTCGAAATTCTCGTTGACAAAGGGGCCGCTCGTGACAGGGTTGATGTGAATGCCTACATTTCGTGAGAGCTCATTTTCGGGAATCAGACCGGTCGAAAGCATCAGTGCATCACACGCGTAATCGACTTCGGTACCAGGAATTGGCTTGAACTTGCTGTCCACTTTGGCAATGGTCACGCCTTCGACGCGTTCTTTGCCCCGAATATCGACGACTGTATGGGACAGCAGCAGGGGAATATTGAAATCATCGAGGCATTGTACGATGTTGCGCTTGAGACCGCCCGAGAAGGGCATCAGCTCGGCGACACACAGGACTTTCGCGCCTTCGAGTGTCATGCGGCGAGCCATGATGAGGCCAATGTCGCCGCTGCCCAAAATCACGATGCGCCTGCCAGGCATGTAGCCTTCGATATTGACCAGACGCTGGGCTGTTCCCGCCGAAAAAATGCCGGCCGGCCGAAATCCGGGAATATTCAGCGCACCGCGCGGTCGTTCCCGGCAGCCCATCGCCAGAATCACGGCGCTTGCCTTTATCTGCATGACACCATCGCTGCGGTTCATGGCTGTCACTGTGCGATCCGCTGCAATGTCCAGGACCATGGTATTGAGTTTGTACTCGATCTTTCTTTCGGTGACCTGTTCGATAAAGCGAGCGGCATATTCGGGACCGGTCAGTTCCTCTTTAAATGTATGCAGGCCAAAACCGTTGTGGATGCACTGATT
>DGWW01000240.1 GCA_002395385.1 Myxococcales bacterium UBA4248 | reverse complement strand
TAACTGCTAACTGCTAACTGCTAACTGCTAACTGTTAACTGCTAACTGCTAACTGCTAACTGCTAACTGCTAACTGCTAACTGCTAACTGCTAACTGCTAACTGCTAACTGCTAATTATCTAAAATGCCGCTGCCCCCCCACCATACCGATTCATTGATAAATAGCGCAATTCTGATATAATTCGCGTAAAAAATGTCCTATTGGGGGCTTTTGTGATGGAGGCTGTGATGCGTCATTCGCTTGGATTACTTGCATTTTCTCTTTGTTTTCTATGCGCCTCTCAAAGCTACGCCAAATCGGTTTGCGAAAACAGTTGTGCTTCGGGGTCTGGAAAAGTCTTTCATGGTATTGAATATTGCCATAAAGAGGACTCTACCTATCAGATATTCATACTCAAAGTCGATCTGCAAGCCAAAGGAATACACCCCTTTGTCACGCCCAATTTGAACGGATCTTTAATGAAGACCTCGAAATTCGTTTCGAAATATGGCGTCCAGGTCGGCATCAACACGGCATTTTTTGCCATCAGCAGCACAAAAAAAGCCCGAGGCTACCAAAAGAGCGACGGCAGTGCCTATACGGACGGTGATCAATCGCGCAAAACCATGGGGTTTGACAAGCAGAACCATTACCTGCAGGGGCAGACAGATGATATCCGCAACCTCATGTACAACGCAACTTCCGGCAGTCACTTTCTCCTCAAGGATGGTAAAAAAGTCGACAACGGAAACGGCGATTTTTCGAAGACGACACACCCTCGGACTGCCGTAGGCATCGACCAGACCGGTCGTTATTTCTACATGCTCGTCGTCGATGGCAGGCGGAGCAAGCGCGTCGGCATGTCCCTGTCGGCCATGTCCGACTGCATGACCGCACTCGGGGCATACCAGGCCATCAACATGGACGGCGGCGGATCTTCGACGATGGTCATACAGGGCAAGGGCGTCGTGAATTCACCGAGCGACGGCAGCGAGCGCAGCGTCGCAGTACATCTGGGATTTTTTGCCAAGAAAGACTGTACGCCGAGCGAAGAAATCTGCAACAACGTCGACGATGACTGCGACGGGCAAGTCGACGAAAACAGCGTATGCGATATAGCCGACGATCAGATGTATCAGGCCATTGCCGTTGAACCGCAGAATACCGATATCGACGGCGACGGAAAAGCCGACATCTGTGCACGCGGAAAAGCCGGAGTTTACTGTACATTTTCGAAATCCGAAAAACCGAATTCATACCAGCTCACACAGGCGCTGACCAATGATGATGGCTGGGATGATGTTTCGAATTATGCCACCATTCAGTTTGCCGATATCAATGGCGATGGGCTGGCCGATCTCTGTGCCAGGGCCAATGCCGGCGTGATGTGCTGGCCTTCGAATGGGACTGGATTCGACGCACATGGTGCGACGATTCCGATGGCCGATGCAGATGGCTATAACGACGTCAAATACTACTCGACAATTCGATTTGCCGATATCAACGGCGATGGCCGCGACGACATGTGCGCGCGGTTTAAAGACGGTTTTCTGTGTTATCCCTCGATCGAATCCGGATGGGGCGACCCCATTGCGCTTGGCGACATGGCCGATTCGAATGGATGGGACAAACCCGAATATTATTCGACCATTCGAACAGGCGATGTTGACGGCGACGGCAAAGCTGACATTTGCGGGCGCGGATCTGCAGGCTTTAGATGTTGGCTTTCGAAAGGAGACTCGTTCGCGGATGATTTTGTCGCCGCAGAATGGAGCAATGCCAACGGCTGGAACAAACCCGAATATTATTCGACCATCCGCATGGCAGATATCAACGGCGACCACAAAGCCGATATCTGTGCACGCAATTCAGAAAACGTCGTATGCCATTTGTCGCAGGGCAACACCATGGGCGAAGCGATCACCGGCCCGGCATATCAAGATAGCAACGGCTGGAATGGCTACGACAATTACTCGACACTGCGCTTTGGCGATTTTAATGGAGATGGCAAAGATGACCTCTGCATCCGCGCCAATGCCGCCATGCGATGCCATCCTTCGAACGGCAATGGGTTTGACAGTCCCTTCGAAATCGCCGATATGAGCGACGATAACGGCTGGAACAAACCCGATCAATTCCGCACCATTCGCATGGGAGACACAGACGGCGACGGTAAAATGGAAGTCTGCGGCCGAAATGCCGACAAAGTCCTGTGCTATCACTTTAATGGCACCGGTTTTGAAGCCAAAGACGGGCCTGCAATGGCAAACTCGAGCGGCTGGAACAACATAATCTACTATCCGTCGCTGCGACTGGGAGGCCCCATCCGCAAACCTTGTTCATACCAGTCAGAAAGCTGCGATCAGATGGACAACAACTGCAACGGCGAAGTGGACGAAGGCAATGCCTGCTGCGTACCCTCCGAAGAAATCTGCGATCAACAGGACAACGACTGCGATGGCGATATCGACGAAGACGGCGTATGCGATACACCCCCACACGAATGTACCCCATCCGAAGAAGTCTGCGACGGCAGCGACAACGACTGCGATGGCGATATCGACGAGGACGGCGTATGCGATACAACGCCTCACGAATGCGCCCCATCCGATGAAATCTGCGACGGCAGCGACAACGACTGCGACGGTAAAATCGACGAAGGATGTGACACATCAAAGATATCGTATGCTTCCGCTGAATCAGACTGTACAGCCCAACCACAGACATCGTCCTCAAATTCAGCTCATACCGCACTCAGTCTATTTTTGTTGGGCGGTTTAGCCCTGCTGCGTCGCCGACGTTCAAATTAATATTCGAGTTGGCGCGCTTGCCGGGACGCTCAAAGCGCGCCCCGGCTACGCTTGCCTTGCGCCGTCTATGCCTGTGGCATACGCCGGCGCTTTTTTGAGGAAGTCCACCACCACATAGCCATACACACGATACCCCAAATGACCAATTCTACAGATAAAAGTTCAATAGACACCGATAGTTCCAACTACATTCCCGAAGACAATAGACACACCCACACACAGCAAACACCGCCAGAACTCGCCAATCACTATACTTTTCTCGAGCAGCTGGGGCACGGGGCACAGGGTATCGTCTATCTCGCCCAGCGAAATGCTGACGGTCTCAAAGTCGCGATTAAACGCCTCAATATCGATTCGGTACAAAACTGGAAAGAGTACGATCTCTTCAGGCGCGAGGCCGAAGTCTTAAAAACGATTGATATCCCCGGTGTTGCACACTTTTATGAAGCTCCCGAGTTTTTGGATATCCCCAACCCTGCCGCCTATATCGTACAGGAATATATCGACGGTCAGTCTCTCGAACAGATGATCCAATCCGGATTTCGCTTCACACTCCCGAGATTGTTTCACTTTACAGTCAGGCTGCTCTCGATACTCGAACAATTGCATGCCCATGTTCCCCCCATCATCCACCGGGATATCAAACCGGCCAACATTTTAATGAAGATAGGCCCGGATGGTTATACGCCATATCTCATCGATTTTGGTGCCGTGGCCAATCCCCAGGTACAAACCGGTGGATCGACGGTCGCTGGTACTTATGGGTACATGCCTCCCGAACAACTCATGGGCCGTCCGGTTCCGGCGAGTGATATTTACTCATTGGCAGCCATGCTCGCCTACATGATGAGCGGCGTAGAACCTGCCAATATGCAGGTCACCGATTTTCATCTCATTATCGAGCCGCATCTCGAAAATATCCCCAATGTCGTGACCGCCACGCTCCACCAAATGCTCGATCCCAATGCAGAAACGAGACTTTGTGATATCAAACTGCTCAAAGCGCGGTTCGAAATGTTCGCCTCCGACAAATTTGAATTATCTTTGGGCAAACAAAACGAGTTGGATGAAAATGCATTGAATAACGTGATCACGCTTGGACAGCGCGGCAATATCGACCTTTGGATGTCTTTGCCCGATGCTGTACCGCGCAAAGTGCCGATGCTGTATTCAAAACTTAAACCGACAATTCCCATCGCGACAGATTCGGTATTCCCGCAGTTGGCCAAAACATTTACAGATATGGCATTTTCTGCAGCATTTCGCAGTCTTCCGGGAAGGGGTTTTCTGATAGCTTCAATTTGTTTTTTTATCATTGCTATACTCGTAAGGAATGATGATGATGATCCCTTTCACACCAACGAGCTATCTTTCCCCTTTTATGTCTTTGGCGGGACGTTCCTGTTATTTTCTCTGATTATATTTATTTTACAGTTTTTTAGTGTGTATAGAAACAAAAAACTATTTACATCATGCGCCCAAATTCAAATGCCATCCAACTATTCAAAAGCAAAAGAATCCCTCAATGATATTCAATTATTGCTCGAAAAAGGAAGCAAGTCCATCGCAACTGTCGTCGATTACGATTATATGCTGATTCCATTCGAAGAAATGGAAATCTATCAACTTGGTTCTCTGGATAATACATCTTTAAGCTTCAAAGCTGCAAGTTCGAATGCTTACGTTCATACTTATCCGCGATTCAGAATCCGCTATAAATTCAACCCGGCAGACGATGACAACCCAGATGATTTAGTCCATACCATTTATGTTCACAAAGACATGAGCTCTGCACTCAAGGTAGGCGATCCGATTCCCATACTTTACTACATCAATCCAAATGACAATCTGGATGTCATGAGCATGCCTTTCCCATATCCATTGTGTGATATCGCCAATCCGAGGGAAATGTATTTTAAAAATAGAAAACAAAATATCCAAAAAATGCATTTTAACAAAGGATAAACGAGATGGATGCAATCATTACCCCAAAAGAACTTGCTCATGATTATCGATTTATTCGCCTGCTCGGCGAAGGTGCCAATGGCAAAACCTATCTGGCTGTCCACCTGAATACGAGTGTCCAGGTCGCAGTCAAGGCTTTAAAATTTTCACAGATCGAAGATCTAAAAAGTATCGAATTATTCAAGCGCGAAGCGGCTATTTTGCACAGCATCAGAATGGAAGGCATTCCACAGTTTTACGAAAGCATCTTTCCAAAGAATGGCAATGATACATGTTATATCATACAGGAATATATCGAATATCCTTCTCTGCAGGATATACTCAATGAACTGGGCAGCCTGAGTGAATCCGAAACCCTGCTCATTATTGAACGAATCGCGCTGCTTCTTTTGGGCCTGCAGACCTGTTATACGCCTCCGATTATACATCGGGATATCAAACCATCCAATATCCTTTGCCAAAAGTTTTCTGACGATGCGCTCGAAGCCTACCTCATCGATTTCGGTGCCGTCGCCAACCCCCAAAAACGAAGCGGTGGATCGACGGTTGCTGGTACATTGGGCTATATGGCCCCCGAACAGCTGCTCGGTGATGTTTCCATACAATCGGATTACTATTCACTGGGGGCGACAGCACTGCACATGCTGACCGGAATTCCACCATACCAGATATCATCGGATGTATTCCAGCTCAATTTCTTACCCGTCATCAAAGCGCATGCGCCAAATACCTCACAAGCAATGATATCTTTGCTCCAGTCACTTTTGGCACCGGAAATCGACAAACGTCCCAGCAATGCCCAACAGCTCATACAAATGATCAAGGACGTCAAACGCGGCATTCCTGTCTCTGTAAACAAACAAGCCCTACAAGCTTCCCTCATTCCACCTGCCCCCAAATTATCTCTATTCGACAAAATCACCTTAAAGCTGTTCAAGCCCTGTTTAAATCCAATCGAATATCTTTCCTGGCCTTTTCACAATGGCATGATTCGGGCAACGCGCAAAATGAGCTTGTCCTCCGATGCAAATCATGCACAAACATTCTTGTTTTACGAATATACTTTTGAACATCATCATATCACCTATGTTGGCGCTCAACAGGGACCTATTCTTTCACCGAATCTGGGAATACAATTCCCTTTGCCCTGTAAAGTATACTACAATCCCAAAGATCCACGCATGAGCTGGATTAATATACAAGAAGTCCTTACAGAATACCAAAACAAAAAGTAATTACTCTGTCCCCAATGGTGCAAACCGTGGGGGGAGGCGCGTATCGCGCAGCGATAGCGCCGTGGGGGGCCGCCGCCCCCCACCAACACATCAATTGTATAAACAGAGAATTCCTGTTAAGATGAAACAAGAAAACGCCTATATCGGGCACTGAATCGGAGTCTGCAATGCGTCATTCCTTTTCGCCATTAACACGAAGGACGGAGAACGCTGAGCCACCGGTTTTCCCAAAAACATCGCCCAAGTTCCAAGCCGGAACTTCAATCGTCCGTCAATAAAATATCCACGTTCGACAAAAGAACCTTGAATCATATATGCATACACAAATCGCGCAATTGGGAGCAGCCACAAATGCATTTTAGAACCATTTTTTCATTCATTCTACTGGGTCTATTGGGATCAACCTATTGCTATGCAGAGCCCGAAAAAGTCTATTGGGGAATCGACTACTGGCACGAAGAAGTAGACGGCCCCAATCATCTGTATATTTTGAAGGTCGATCTGCAGGCAAAAGGCATCAGACCGTATGTCACTCCAGAAGACTGCACGAAAACCGGAGATACGGTCCTCTGCAATGCGATGGAGACTTCTGAATTCGTCAAAAAATATAAAACTCAGGTCGCAGTCAATGCCTCTTTCTTTGACTACAACGGTGGCAATGGATATGACCCAAGTACAGGCAAGGGAACCATGCGAGCCAGAGGATATACTGCCAGCGAAGGATCCCCTTATCAATATTATCTGGAATCCAGCTCTCACAAGGCAACCATTGGCTTTACGCAGAATAATGCATTCCTGTTCGGTACAGATCATCAGAAAGCGATGTACAGCGCCGTTTCCGGTTCCACCTATCTCGTCAGTAATGGAAAGCCTTCTGAGAGTAATGGCGATCCTGAACCAAGAACTGTCGCCGGTATCGATAAAACCGGACGGTATTTCTATATGATTGTCGTCGATGGCCGCGAAGCCGGCAAAAACGAAGGCATGTCTTTTAGGGATATTGCGAAACACATGGTTCGCCTGGGCGTGTACACAGGCGTCAACCTGGATGGCGGCGGTTCCACGACGATGGTCATTGCCGGCAAACCCAATAATGGCGTTGTCAATTCACCGAGTACCACCAAAAATGGCAAACGCGGGTACGAGCGCAAAGTAGCAACTCATCTCGGATTTTTTGCAAATAAAACCTGCAGCCCCACAGAAGAGACGTGCAACCTCGTCGATGATGACTGCGACGGCCAAGTCGACGAAGACGGTGCCTGTGATATCTCCGGCGACCCCATGTACCAGGCCATGAACTACGATAAGCAAAGCACCGATATCGATGGCGATGGCAAAGCTGACATCTGCATTCGCAATAAAAATGGCATTGCATGCGTCATTTCAAGCTTGAATACACCAACAAAACTCAAGCATGTACTCGATTTGAGCAATGATGCCGGCTGGAATCAGGTGGCGAATTATGCGACCATTCGGTTTGCCGATATCAACGGAGATAGTAAAGCAGATATTTGTGCGCGCAGCAAAGATGGCATTGTGTGCTGGCCTTCCAAAGGTCAGGAATTTGGAACCGCTACCCCGACCATTCCCATGGCCGATAAGGATGGCTACAATGACGTCCAATACTACTCGACCATTCGGTTTGCCGATATCAACGGCGATGGGCGAGATGATATGTGCGCCAGATTTAAAAACGGATTCGAATGCTATCCTGCCATAGAATCCGGATGGGATGCGCCGATCACTATCGGCAATATGTCTGATGCCAATGGCTGGGATAAACCCGAGTATTATGCGACTATTCGTGCAGCAGACGTCAACGGCGATGGCAAAGACGATATTTGTGCTCGTGACAAAGAAGGCTTTAAATGTTGGCTCTCCAACGGCGATAAATTCCAGGATGCTTTTCTGGCAACAGACTGGAGCGATTCAAACAAATGGAACCAACCTGAATACTATTCGTCCATCCGAATGGCTGATATCAACGGAGATCACCGCGCCGATGTCTGTGCTCGCAATACAGAAAGAATCATCTGCCATCTATCCCTCGGAGACAGCCTGGACAAAGCTATCGAAGGACCAACATTTAAAGATTCCTCTGGGTGGAACGACTACGACAACGTATCCACGCTTCGATTCGGCGATTTTAATGGTGATGGCAAAGACGATTTCTGCATTCGAGCAAACTCGGGCTTAAAGTGTTATACGTCAAACGGCAATGGCTTTGACAATCGTTATGATATCGACGCCATGAGCGATGAAAATGGATGGAATGTCGCCGATCAGTTCAGAACCATTCGTATGGCGGATATCGATGGGGACGGAAAAGCCGACATCTGCGGAAGAAATGATAACAATCTCCTGTGTTTTGCTTTTAATGGCAACGGATTTGACGAATCTGCAGGGCCATCGTTAAAGAATAGCAGCGGGTATGACAAGCCCATGTATTACAGCACATTGCGCATTGGGGGACCGTTCGTCAAACCATGCGCTTACCAACCCGAAAAATGTGATCACGTCGATAACAACTGCGACGGTCAAATCGACGAAGGCGATGTGTGCAAACAGGAGCACGAATGCACGCCGTCCGAAGAAATCTGCGATGGCATCGATAACAACTGCAATGGCGAGGTCGATGAAAACAATGTTTGCTGCACCCCGTCCGAAGAAGTCTGCGACGAAAAAGACAATGACTGCGACGGCGAAATCGACGAAGATAATGTATGCGGCAACGAAGAGACATGCACACCTTCGGATGAAATCTGCGACGAAAAAGACAATGACTGCGACGGCGAAATCGACGAAGATAATGTATGCGGCAGCGAAGAAACATGCACACCATCCGAAGAAATCTGCGACGGCATCGACAACGACTGCGACGGCGAAATCGACGAAGACAATGTATGCGGCAGCGAAGAGACATGCACTCCTTCGGATGAAATCTGCGACGGCATCGACAACGACTGCGATGACGAAATCGACGAAGATAATGTATGCGGCAGCGAAGAGACATGCACTCCATCCGAAGAAATCTGCGACGGCATCGACAACGACTGCGATAACGAGATAGACGAAGACTGCGAAAAAACCGAGGATAAACGAAGCTCTGCCAATTCGGATTGTTCCACCCAATCCAAAGATGCAGCACCGCATTCCGGCTTTGCTTCGCTAGCCATGCTTTTGCTGGGCGGTTTAGCCATCATGCGCCGAAAACGTACACCAAAGCTGTCTAAATAATGAGCTTCTGTTTAACGAATATGTATATTTGGAACATGGTATTGTCTTGATTGGCTCGCTTGCAGGAACGCACAATGTGCGTCCTGCTACGCTCGCCTTGCGCCGTCTATGCCTGCGGCATACGTCGGCGCATATATGATTCGCTGCCAGACGAACAAGAGCTCGACGGCCCCGGGCCCCATTCTCCGTCTCTCTATAGTATTTGTATTGACTTCAACATCACATCCCGCAGACCTGCTATTATTCGCACCAAAGATGTGAGCATCGTTAGATGCGAACAAATCCGTTTGTTAAAACAACAAGGCTGGCGGCTGAGTAGTCACATTAAATAAGTCACAGAGAACAATCGCATTTGACATCATGAAAATACTCTTTCTCTGTCACGGCAATATTTGTCGCAGCCCCATGGCTGAATTCATCATGAAAGACCTGGTCAAAAAGGCCGGTCGTGAGGCGGATTTTACCATCGATTCGGC
>DGWW01000025.1 GCA_002395385.1 Myxococcales bacterium UBA4248 | reverse complement strand
GGCAAACAATGCGGGGATGATGGTTGCGGCGGTTCATGCGGCGAATGCCAGGATGGCTACATTTGCGAAGCCAATGCATGTGCATGTGTTCCCAAATGCGACGGCAAACAATGCGGGGATGATGGTTGCGGCGGTTCGTGCGGCGAATGCCCCGAACAACATCATTGCGATGATACCAACGGAGCATGTGTTTGCGATCCCCATTGCGATGGCAAACAATGCGGGGATGACGGATGTGGTGGTTCCTGTGGTTCCTGCGAAAAAGGATTTGGATGCCAGGAACATGTCTGTGTAGAAAATGCCTGTGATCCGGATTGTACCGACAAGCAATGCGGCGACGACGGATGTGGTGGTTCCTGCGGTTCCTGCGATGAAGACCATAACTGCCAGGGAAATCAATGCGTCAAAGATGGCTGTGAACCGGATTGTACCGACAAGCAATGCGGGGATGACGGATGCGGTGGTTCCTGTGGTCAGTGTGCATCCGAAGAAACCTGCAAGGATCACCAATGCCTGGACAAATTTGACGGCAAAGAGGCAACGATTGACCTGGCTGTCGAAGATGGCTGTGGTTGCAGTCAGATACAGGCAAAACGCCAGATTCCCGCATGGCCGCTTCTGCTGGGGATCCTGAGTATGCTGTCATTCTTATGTTTGCGCAGACGCCGTCGTGAATAGTCACATATAAAAAAACGCCGCGTATCCTGTACGTGCGACCTCGTGAGGTCGCACGTACGGATAGCGGCGTTCGTGCGCAGCCGTATTTGCCCGTAGGGCAAATAGGCGCGCTAAATATCCAGATTCCGGATCTTTTGTGAATTTTCGATAATGAACTCGCGACGTGGCTCGACTTCATCGCCCATGCACAGTGAGCACGCGGCATCGGCTTCGAGCGCATCCGATATTTTGACTTGTTTGAGAATTCGACGTTCAGGATCCATCGTCGTTTCCCAAAGCTGTTCGGCATTCATCTCACCGAGACCTTTGTAACGCTGGATTTTATGACCAGAACGGCCATTATCCATAGCAACAGCAAGGAGTTCCTCGACATCCGTCAGTGTGCGCGTGGCGCGGCCATCTGCAAAATAATCGAACTTTTCACCGAGCGTATTGACGACCGCATGATAAGTCTTGAAGATTTTTTGGAAGTTGGCTTTGTGCATGAAATCGAGATTGAGGCGCGTCGTTTTGAGGGTAGAAAGCTGGCGCGTCGTCCACGTGGCCTGGAAATGGCCGTCGGGCAGGGCAACGATTTCGGGCATCGTAAAGATCGTATCGAGATGACGCTTGTTGAGCAGATCACAAAGTTCCTGCATGCGTGCGGTCAGCGCTTCCTGTGTGGCGAAATCGTCATCGCTGAGGATGACATCTTTGACGAGTGCATCGACAATTCGCGTGTCGGCATCGCCAGAAGCGCGTGGCAAGTATTGATCGTAAAAGAGTATGCCGTGGAAAAGCTTTGACAATTCTTCATCGCGAATCTCGCTGCCATTATTGGCAACGACGTAACCGCTGTTGACAGCGCATTCGAGCAGATAATCATCGAGTGCACCTTCATCTTTGAGGTATCGGCTCTTGTTGTTCTTTTCGACTTTAAAGAGCGGCGGCTGTGCAATGAAAATGTGCCCATTTTCCACGAGTTTTGGCATTTGACGGAAGAAAAAGGCGAGTAATAATGTGCGGATATGAGAACCATCGACATCGGCATCGGTCATGATAATGATGCGGTGGTATCGCAGTTTTTCGATATTGAAATCCTCTCCAATGCCGGTGCCGAGTGCACTAAAGATAATGCCGACGGATTCGGAATCGAGTACGCGTTCGATGCGTGCTTTTTCGACATTGAGGATTTTACCGCGCAGCGGGAGGATTGCCTGGAAATTGCTGTCACGCCCTGTTTTTGCCGTACCGCCTGCGGAATCGCCCTCGACGAGATAGACTTCGCATTTGGCGGGATCTTTGTCGTGGCAATCCGAAAGTTTACCGGGCAGTGAGAGGGAATCGAGCAGACCTTTGCGATGGACTTGTTCGCGGGCTTTGCGGGCTGCTTCGCGGGCCATGGCCGATTCGACTGTTTTTTCGACAATGCCGCGGGCCTCGGTTGGTGATTCGAGCAGCCATTCGCCAATGCCCTGGCTGATGGCCTGTGCCACATGCGTGGTGATATTATTGTTGAGGAGTTTGTCTTTGGTCTGGTTCGAGAAAGTCGGGTTGGGCAGTTTGACGCTGATAATGGCGACAAGACCTTCGCGGATATCTTCACCCGAGATGGTTCCTTTGAAATTCTTGGGCAGCAGATTCTCGTTTTTGATGTAATCGTTGATGACGCGCGTCAATGCCGTTTTGAATGCCGTTTCGTGTGTGCCGCCGTCGCGGTTGCGGATATTGTTGGCAAAGCAGAGCAGGAGTTCCTGGTATGCCTTTGTCCATTGAAGTGCAATTTCGACGGTGATGCCTTCTTCTTCGGCACTGCGGACGATGCGCACCGGCTTGGGATGAATCGGCTCTTTGCCTTTGGACAGATATTCGACGAAACTGCTGATGCCGCCTTCAAACTGGAAGACCTGTGATTTATCGTTGCGTTCATCATTGAGCAGGATGCGAACGCCGGAATTGAGGTAGGAAAGTTCACGAAGTCGGGTAGAGAGGCCATCGTAATCGTATTCGGTGACCGTAAAAATCGAATCATCGGCGAGCCATGTCACGGAAGTACCGGATTCGGTGGTTGTACCTTCGTCGCGCAGCGGGAACAGCGGTTTTCCTTTGGAATATTCCTGATGATAATGGTGGCCGTTTCGATAGATATCGAGGGCGAGTGATTTGCTGAGCGCATTGACGCAGGAAACGCCGACGCCGTGGAGACCGCCCGAAACCTTATAGGAATTGTTGTCGAATTTACCGCCGGCATGGAGCAC
>DGWW01000320.1 GCA_002395385.1 Myxococcales bacterium UBA4248 | reverse complement strand
CCGGCCGCGCCTGCGGCACACCCGGCTATTTCTTACGAATGAAACGCCTTCCAGGTGTATCGATTCTATTGGAGAATTGCATTCCCATTGCCCATTGTTCATTGTTCATTCAAACCAATTCCGCATTCCGCATTCCGAATTCCGAATTAAAATATGATCTACCTCGTCTTCCTCGCTGCTTTATTGCCTTTTGCGCTCATTTTATATGGCCGTCTGATTTCACCGCTCAAATTGCAGCGTCGCTGGCGCTTCTTTTGGGGGTCGGTCATCGTTACGCTGACAGCGATTGTCGCGTATGCATTGCCTCTGACTTTGCAGATGGCGCGCCATCCGGCTGCCTATGCCGACAGTATATGGATGACTTTGTTGCCCTGGATGTACTATGCGATGACGCTGCTTTTTGTGATCATCATGCTGATTGTGATTCGGGATTTGGTGTGGCTGTTGGCGAAAGTCGTGCATGTTGTGCGGGAATACCGGCAGAATGCGGCTATGAAAAAGAGCGGCCGTACAGAGTTGACGCCCGAAGAAATTGAGGCGAGCAATGTTAGGATGAGCCGCAGGACTTTTTTAAAAAAGGCTTCGACGCTGGCGGTAGTGGGCGGTGCTGTTGTGGCAACGCCCGTTTCGATTTATGCCGCCAAACACGATCGCAAGATTAAGGAAGTCGAGATTGCACTTGAACAATTGCCCAAAGAATTGGAAGGTCTTCGCATTGTGCATTTGTCGGATATTCATGTGGGCAATACGATGTTCAAGGAGGATGTTGCAGCCATTGTTGCCGAAACGAATGCACTCAATCCCGATTTGATTGCCATCACCGGCGATATGGTCGACGGCATTCCATCGACGATTGGCGACTGGCTCGAGCCATTGCGCGAACTTAAAGCTCGCTATGGTGTTTGGTTTGTCACGGGCAACCACGATCACATGTGGGACGGCAGGGCATGGTGCGATTTTATTGCCAATTTGGGCATTCATGTGCTCGAAAATGCCCATGAAATTGTCAAAATTAACGGGATCCAAATGGCCATTGCAGGTGTCATTGACTATCGCGGGGATCGCAAGAACCGCCGGTGGAAGACGGATCCGGTCGCGGCATTGTCGGGTATTCCCCAAAAAATGTTTAAGCTCATGCTCGTGCATCAGCCGGCATCGGTCGACGATAGCCTGGCCAATGGGGCGGATCTCGTACTCGTCGGCCATACGCATGGCGGACAATGCTGGCCCATCAATTATATTGTCGATGCGATGATGAAGTATTCGCGTGGATTGTACATGGTCGATGGAAAAGCCGTTTTTGTGAGCTGTGGTACGGGCTATTGGGGGCCGCCGCTTCGCATTGGTTTTCCGCCCGAAATCGACGTGATCACATTAAAAAAAGCGTGACGCGTATCGGCAAAAAGGCCGATAGCGGCACGCCAAAGGCCGTATTGCCAAAGGCAAAAGGCCGATAAGCGAGCTGTAGAGACGTTCCATAGAACGTCTCAAGGCGAAGGGCAGAAAAACCTGCATAAAATTCCTCAAAAAAGGGGTATTGCCATTGTCACAGGCGTGTTAAAATGCCTTTCGTGTGAGCCGAGGTTTCGGCTATTTTTTACTTTATGATACAGGAGTTCAATATGAATCAGCAAATTTCTGCAATCGTCGATAAAATTTTGACCAAAGGCATGGCAATCATGGAATCGGAAAAAGCCCAGCAGATCATGGCTTCACCGCAAGCTCAGAAAGCCATGGATCTCGGTCTTGCCGCTCTGACAAAAGTACAATCCATGCAGGAAGCTGCAAAGGCCGGTATCGCAGCAAAACTCGGTCTTGCCACGCAGAAAGAGCTCGATGAACTGCGCGAAACCATCGAAAAACTCGAAGCAGAAAAAGCTGCATGCTGCGAAGCCAAGGCAACTGAAGACAAAGCTGAAGAACCAAAGGCCGAATAATTGCTCAGAATGCATGGTGCGGGGTATGTTTGCCATCCACAAAGGCTGCGCCTGAGACAGGGCCTGCAGTGATGGCGTTTCGATATTCCGCTTAACCTGCGCCATCTGTAGCTGAATACCATTTTTTATCTGGGCGGAATCAACGGAGTCTATCGATGGCAGTCAATTCCAGGCGATTTCGGATAATTCTGATAGTCTGTGTTTGTGTGGTTCTGCTGGGATTGGTTTTGGGATGGGCGATTGTCGTTCCCAAAGTCATTGAAGCCAAAGCCAATGATGCGCTTGCCCAGGTGAAAGAAAAAACCGGAAGAACGGTCGCGATTTCTGGCATTCGTCTTTCGGGGCTAAAGAGTCTGAGCGTCGGGCATACGACTTTGTCCGATGTGAATCAGCCTGAAAAGACGGGCGTTACGCTCGATGATGTCAAGGTGACATTGAGCAGTCTGCCCTTTGGGGATTTTTCGATTTCGTCTATTCAAATCGACGATATTCATGTGCATGTGCGTCTGGATGAGGGAAAGACGAATTTTGATGATGTCATCGAAGCGCTCAAACCCAAAGAGAAAAAAGAGCCGACTGAACCGAAAAAAACGCCGAAATGGAAGCAATATCTGACCCCATTCCCGCGCGTCGAAATTGGCTCGCTTGCCGTGACTATGCCGGAAATCAAGGTCAATGATGTGCTTGAGGTCGGTGCGGTTTCGGCCAGCCATCTTTTGCTCAAATCGTCTGACAATGAGGAACTGCCCTATGATGTCAGCGGCAATTTTGAGATGCTGCTCGTCGAATCGGGCAAACCTTCGACCTATGTCAGCCGTGTATCCGGGCAAATCAAGGATGGCAAAAATGGCTATGTAAAGCTGACGCAGCCAATTTCTGATGACAAGCAAATTCCGGATATTTTTAAGCTCAACGGGTCGCAGATTGCCTTTGAAAATGTCGAATTTAAATTGCCGACGACATTTGTGCTCAATGGGCTCGATATTACTCAGGGCAACAAATCGTTGATTAAGGCCGATTCTGCCCGTGCACAGCTCATGGCATTGCCGCCGCGCAAGGTGAGCGGTGTCTATTTAAAAGAAGTTGAGCTGATTAAGCCGGAAATCCATGACTATATCCGCGAAGAGGGGTCGGTCATCTTTCAATGGGCTCGCTCTTATGCCGAGATGTTGGCAAAGGCATGGGGGACGACGATTGATACCACAGTGGATAGCGCAGTCAAAGATGTCGCTGCTGAAGCGGCCGGTGCTGCCATTCAGGCTGGTATAAAAGCTGCGGTGGAGAATAGCGAGAATCCGGGTGAAGATATTGCAAAAGCTGTCATCGAGAAAGTCAAACCGAAAACGCAAAAGAATCCGAAGGATTATTTCTTTTCGCAGCGCATGTTCATCACCGACGGGACATTTATTGTCGATGATCAGCGCATCGATACGGCACAGGCTGCGATCGATAAGATCAATCTCGAAGTCGGATACCGCGGCATTCGAAAGGTCGTCGATTATCATGTGGGATTTCATGCATTTGAGCCGTTTTTGGGGGATGTGAGCTTATTAGGGCAGTATGACCTGCCCGGTGAAAAATTGAATGGTAAGCTCACCATTACGCCCATGCGCACGGCGAGTGAGTTTAAGAATTTCCAGGCCAACTTGCAGAAAGAGAAAAAAGAGAAGCCTGAAGATGCCGGGATTTTGGCCAAATTCATTCCATCGATGGACTTGAGCAAGACGGTATTTGAAGCTTCGTTGGCTTTTGATGCCGATTTTAAAAAGAAAAATCTCGATCTGACGAGCCGTCTCTCTGTGAAAGATTTTGTCTGGCATTTAGAGGCATTGAGCAAGGATCCGACGAATTTTAGCGGGTCACTCGCTGTGACACTTGGTGCCAACTGGGACAAGATGGCGCTCAATTTGAAAGCCATCGAATTGGAGAGTGAGGGGGCAAAACTTGGGCTGAGTGCAAAATTCAACAAGGAACAAAGAAAAGTCAAAACCAAGAATAACAATGGACCCATGGTAGATGCGTGGCATTTTGATTTGATGGCACAATTGCCCGATCAAAGGATGAACGATTTATTTGAGGCGATTCCCCATGCACTTCGCAACGAACTCGATGGATTGGCCTGGCGCGGAACTTTGGGGCTCAAATTCGAAGCATCGGGCTTTTTGGATGCACTCTCTGAGACGCAGCATAAGCTTTCGCTGATTACATCGGAAGATTTTGCCGTGACAGAATGGCCTGTCGGGCGCAATATCAATGCACTCAACAATGGCTTTAAATATACGGTGCAAGATCCCAATGCGCTCAAAGAGCATGTCATCGTCATTCCGCCTTCTATCTATCCCGTTTATCAGGGAGATTATCCAATCTACAATCCACGGATGTCTGCCGATGAGATTCGGTTAAATTATCGCGATTGGGTATTGTTCGACGATCTGAATCCGTGGCTTGTGCAGTTGATTACGACCACAGAGGATGGCTCATTTTTCTCGCATTCGGGATTTAGTCCGCTTCAAATTAAGGCAGCACTCGAAAAGAATGTGAACAAGCAGGCCTTTAGTCGCGGTGCATCGACGATCAGCATGCAGCTGGTCAAAAATATCTTTTTTGATCGTACCAAAACCATTTCGCGCAAATTCCAGGAATTCATCTATACCTGGCTGATGGAGTCGGTTGTGAGAATTCCCAAAAAACGCATCATGGAGCTCTATTTTAACATCATCGAGTTCGGCCCCGAGATTTACGGCATCGAAGAGGCGGCCAAGTATTACTTTGGCAAGCGAAGCAAAGCACTTTCCCTTAAGGAATGCGCCTTTTTGATGGCCATCATTCCCAACCCGAGGAATGGTGCCAATTACCGAACTAAAACTATTCTCGACAATTGGCTGCAGAAAACGATGACGTTTTATATGAGCGAGATGTACCGAAGAAAATGCGATCCGACGGTATTGGCGCGCATGAAGGAGAGAAGCTTAAAAGAAGGCAAGGAACCGACTTTTGTGCCATGTTGTCCGCCTAGAGACAGTCTGCAGCTCATGATGAACAGCGAGACGCTCGATTTTTATATGCCCGATCCGCTCGATCCACTTAAATATGGATATCGGCCGGATGAATATACCCCCGATGGGACGCCGCTTACGCCGCTTCGAGAAAACAATTGCGGTATGATTGATGCCGAAAATGAGATGGAGGCTGAACAGGAAGCCGAGTCGATCTTTGGGACTTTCGTGCCCGACATGAATGAGAATTAATTCTGAATGCGGAATGCGGAATGCGGAATAGAATGACAAAATCCTTAAGATTCTCTAAAAAACAAAGAGACTAAATACTTTAGATTATACTCTTAGAATTCTTATATAATTCCGAATTCCGAATTCCGAATTCCGAATTAAAAACGCGAAGGCCGTTAGGCCTGAGCAAATCCGTTTGTAAAAAAAACAGAATCAATTGCAAAAGAGGATTCCATGCAGCTTTTTAAAACTCAAAAACACACGTGTGCATTTATTGGCATGATTCATCTGCGAGCGTTGCCGGGGACGCCGGGCAATTCGCTGGCCATGAATGCGATTCTGGATGCGGCGCTCTACGATGCCGAGGTCCTGACCAAGGGTGGCTGTGATGCGCTTTTGGTCGAGAATATGGCAGATCTGCCGTATCTGAATGGTCATGTGGGCCCGGAAATTGTGGCGGCTATGGCGATTGCTGTCGATCGCGTGGTATCGCGGTTTGATTTGCCCGTGGGGGTGCAGGTGCTTGCAGGTGCGAATTGCGAAGCGATGGGGCTTGCAACGTGTGCTGGCGCGCAGTTCATTCGTGCGGAGGCCTTTGCATACGCCCATGTTGCAGACGAAGGTCTGATGAATGCCTCGGCGGCAGAAGTGCTAAGATTGCGCAAGCATTTGAATTCCGACGTCAAAGTTTGGGCAGACGTTCAAAAGAAGCATGCATGCCACGCAATTACTTCGGACGCAAAGCTCGTGGATCTGGCACATGGATTCGAATTCTGCGGTGCAGATGCGCTCATCGTGACCGGCGTTTCGACCGGATGTGAGGCGCACATCGAAGATGTAGCACAGGTACGCCCTGCCGGTTTGCCGGTCGTCATCGGGTCGGGGATTACCGCCGCCAATGCCGCTAAATTCGCCGCCGCTGCTGATGGTCTCATCGTGGGGACTTCGATTAAAGTCGATGGTAACTGGCGCAATCCCGTCGATTTGGCGCGGGTGCAGGCCATTGCTCGGGAATTGTAATTACCCTGATATTGCTTTGATTTTTAACAAACGGATTTGTTCGCATCTAACGATGCTCACTTTGTTAATTGATAATTGATAATTGATAATTATGGATTCAATTGCGATGGGTATTGCGTGATTCGTTGAGATGGGCATGATGGAGTGAATTTTGTTTTTTACAAACGGATTTGTTCGCATCTAACGATGCTCACTTTAATTCACGCGAAGGCCGTTAGGCCTGAGCAAATCCGTTTGTTAAATAGAACGATCCGTTTATTGGACGCGATTCATTTTAAAGCACTTACGACCTTTGTAATTCTCGACGCGCTCAAATTCGAAGAATTGCATGGAGAAATCGCGCAGGCTGCCGGATGGGGTTTCGAGCCGAATGCAATTGTTGGGTAGGATAGCATTGATGCGGCAATGTCCGGACATCGGATGAATGGCCCAATCACCCGGCTTGAACTCATATTCGGGGGAGGGGACTTCTTCTGCTGCGGCATTGGATGATGAACTGGCTTCCTGCAGATTGGCAGCACTCGAATCGGATTTTCGGCGTTTTACGGTCGATTTGATGTTCGTAATATTTTCATTTATGCCCAAATCGGACAGATCACTGAGTTCGTCAGTATTTGCTCGTGATTTTCGTCGAATGACCTGGGGTTGCTGCGATATGCCGGCACTTGAACTGGTTTGGGAATTCTGAAGTGTAGACAGACTTGAAATTGAAAGCGCATCTGCATCCTCATCCTGCAGTTCAACATTCAGACTTGATGACGCATGGAACATGCCCGTACTCGAGGTATAGTTGTCGTCATCGTACATACTGTGAATGCGCGAGATGGGAACCATGCCGGTTACGGCATCAAATGCACGCGAAATGCGAAGATCGTCGAGAATCGTCAAATGCATTTCAATGTCGTAAACTTTGGCACTTTGAATTAGACCTGCCATGGGATAAATCTGATTGTATTGGCGGAAATTGAGGACACATGAGGCATTGATGACGATTTCATTACCCATCTTACTCATATTGCCAATAATATAGGGGACTGCTGTATAGGAATCTGTTGAGAAAATTGTCTCCATCATGTGTTTATCGGGATTGAATGCCTGCAGAGAACACTTGGAAAATGCACCAAATCCGTGAAAAAAGCAGGCTCCCACATTCTCGCGCTGGAAATACTTGCGCAGAGATTCGATGAACTCTTCTCCCATTTCCATGCGGGCAATAACGTGGCGATTTCTTAAACTACTTCCAATTTTCATACGTCCTCCGATTGGAATACAAGTCGATTTTATGTATGGGATGTTTTCTATGGGTGTCAATCATTTTCTCATTCAGAATTCGGAATTGTTTTTAATTCGGAATGATGGATGGAAAACTAAAGGGCTGGTCTGAAGCTTTTGGTGAAAAACGTTCTAATTAGCAATGTGCAATGAGCAATGTGCAATTGGAATTCAAAACTAAAGGGCTGGTCTGAATCTTGATGAAATTGCATTCACAATTATCAATTATCAATTAT
>DGWW01000352.1 GCA_002395385.1 Myxococcales bacterium UBA4248 | reverse complement strand
AACGATGCTCACTTTTTTAATTCGTAATTCGGAATTCGGAATTCGGAATTATGAATGCAATTGCGCAGAGAATTGTTAAGTTATCATTACGGATTTGCAGCATCTTTATCAATTTTGGCAACAGATTTGAGGAGCAGATCGAATTCGCCGATACCGGTATTGATCACTAATCGCACGGGTGTTTGAAGTTCATCCGTGGCGAGCCATGCTTCGGCGAGTTTGTATCTTTTGACTTTAATGACGCGGGCAGGATCAATGTAGACACCGCTGAGCGCTCCTTTGGGTGTAATCGCGTCGCTTCGTTCGCGGTAGATTTCGAATTTATTACAAGGGTAGAAGCCGTTTTCAGTCCAGACGTCTTCCTGTCCGACGAGATTGAGTTCAATTTTATTAATCGTCCATCCGTCGAAGCTATAGGAGATATAGCTTTTTCCTTTTTCGAGTTTTTGGGCTCGAGTGTGATAGACCCAAACGAGTGTATCGAGTGTGCCTTCGGGGAGTGCGTCTTCTCGTTTAACAACATTTTTTTTATAATGTCGTTCGACAGAGGCCGAGAGTTCATCGGGCCAGAACCAGACATAGTATTCGCGATCTCTGTCATTTTCGTTCATGTGTTTGTAGCTGTATATTGTTTCCCATGTGTCGGGATCGATATAAGCTTCGGCTCTGTCATCGACACGTGCAAACAGTCGTACAATCGATTTTGAACTAGCCTCTCCCACGATTGGTATATATCTGGTGCCATCCTCCATTTTGCTTTCGTAACCGACCTGAATGACGGCATCCGCGATGGAAGTCCTGGTCGCAACATGTCGTGCATCAAAGGTGAGTGATTCGCCCTGGAAAGGGAACGTACCGCGAGAGATGCGCGTATTTGAGCTTTGAGGTGCTTCGTCCATCACTTTGTTTTGTGATGTTGTTGCACATGCCGTAAGAGCGAGCGATGCGGCTGCGATAGACGTGAGGAGGATAGCGTGTTTCATGAGGATCACCGGATATGAGGGTGAGAATATGGGCTGAGAGATGCGCGAGAGCATGGAGAGAGAGTTCCACGGAGAGATGTTCCACGGAACGTCTTTACCTGGGGTATGGATACTATACCTTGCAGACAGACTCGAAGGCCTTGACCATTCGTTTGACGCGTTCGACGTCGACGGGATTGGCGATGTTTCCATCGACTTTGAGTGCCGTGCCTACGATAGCGCCTTTGATGAAGCTTGCATAGTTGGGGAGGGTCTCGGGTTTCGTGCCGGATCCGAGCAGGACGGGATGACCATCTGCGGCTTTGCAGACTTCTTCGAGGCGTCTGCGGTCGACGGGTTCACCGGTACCGCTGCCGGTAACGATGACGGCATCTGCATGCCCGCGGAGGAGGGTGTCTTTTGTGGCATCGGTTGCGGAGAGCGGTGCCAGAGGGGAGGCATGCTTGACGAGGACATCTGCGAGTATGGCGATATGATTAGCATTGAGGAGCTGGCGGTATCGGAGAACGCCATAGGCATCACCTTCGATGATCCCCTGATCGGTAACATAGGCCCCAGTGAGTACATTGACGCGGATGAAATTCGCCTTGACAGCGACTGCAATTCCGAGGGCTGCATAAGCATCGTTGCGCAGGCAGTTGATACCGAGCACAATAACTGGGAATGCTTTTCTGATTTCATGTGCCACAATGGACATCATGGCCGTATGGTGGGTTGGCATTGGTTGGGCTGCATTTCCTTTGGGGAAGGGGGCAGAACCAAAGTTTTCGATGATCATGGCCTGAATGCCGCCTTCGACAAGTGCCTTGGCATCGTCGAGTGCAAAGTTAATGATGTCGTCGAGAGATCGTCCGTCATAAGCCGGATCGCCGGGGAGTGCGGGAAGATGTACGACACCAATCAAACCATGTGGAAACCATTTTTCCATGCGAATTTCTCCTGAAGTTAAAAAGATTCACACGCCAAATAGGATTGCAGAATGACGTGGTATTTGGGATCAAACTGTAAAAGCTGATTATCGAGCGGCAAGACGGTCAAAGGGGCATATTTGTAAGCGGATGACATGGCATCCCAAATGCCATTTAACCTGCGGATGAATTGAATCAAGACGGGAAAGTCATCGTTGAGCGCATCATCATTTGCAATACTGTAAGCAATGGATTTGAGCAATTTGATACTATATCGAACGAAATAAGCCACAAATTGATTTGCGGGGTTGAGTTCTTTTCGAATAATACGCCGGTCGTAGACTTTAAGAAAACGCCATTTTTGCTTGTGACTGACAAAATGACTCATCCTGTCGGTGATAGCGAGTGCTCCGGGTTCGAGTGCCGAAACTCCGAGCAGTGATGCCTCCATGGTTTGTGCCTGACCAACGTCGACAAATGGCGTTTCTACACGCAGTTCCTGTTGCGGATGATCACAAATCGCGCGCAGTGAGACCCATAGTGCCGGTTTTTCGAAGATCTCGATCAGGGTTTGTATTTGCTGTGGTGTGATTGTCATAGGAGAGGCTTACGGTTATTCGCAATTCAAAATGACGTATTCTGTGACAATGAATGTGGAATTTTGTAGTCATTCGGGGAAGAGTTATCCCCGGATTGGAATGGGATTTATTGAGGTCTTGAGCATTAGTGAATAGTGAATAGTGAATAGTGGATAATGGATAGTGAATAGGTATTAGAAGAAACTCGCCAATCCCGTTTCGAGTAGCTGGCGCGTCATGCGGAAGAGCTTGTCTGCCGTGAGCGGGTAAGCTGCTGCCGGGCGATTGAGTCTTTTAAGAATGCCGGGCATTTGTCTGGCATCGAGGATGTCGGCGACGAGATCTGTCGCAATTTCGTGGAGTTTTGCGAAATCATGTTCATCTGTAATTGCAAATGCTAAAAATACCGGCAGAATCGATCCGAGTTTATCCTCGCCACCTCTGAGTTTTGGCAGAATTTTCGATGCCATGCAGAAATCGCCTTGTGCAGTCCAATTACTCTGCGCCTGGGTGAGGTAATCGAGGATTTCTCGGACGGTGCGGTACCCAAAGTGCAGGTTTTCTGGTCTGAGAATGCGGTGCATCGTCATCAATGCGGGCTTTGCATCTTCGAATCCGGGCCAGTCATGGCATACGCGTTCGTAGTCCATCTCGTTGAATTCCATGACGAACGCGCGATCGAGAACCTTAGGCGAGAAGGAGAATGTCGTCTCATCGACATTGACTGTTCCAATGATGGTGAGATTGGGGGTGAATGAAATTCTCGGCGGAATGACGCGGTGCCAATCGGCGCCGTTGATGACGTCTTCGAGATTGACCGACATTTTTTTGAGCATCATGCCTGAATTTGCTGCCGAAAGATAGTGGTAGGCAAGTGTCCATGATTTATCCATCTTACCAATGTAGAGCTGTTCATGAACGCTGTCTTCCTTGCCGATCTCGCTTTTGGGTGCGCTGACTGTCCATAGGGGGCGGTTGAACGGATGTACAGCCGACAACTCACCCATGATGATACTATCCTGATGGATTGTCGTAGGGCATTCCATCAGGCTGAGAATATCGGCGAGATAGTATTCGACGCGTGCGAGGTTGAGTTCATCGAGGATGATGAAATGCCTTGGTGCAGCATCGCCATAAGCGAGGAATTCGAGATAGGCATGCATGGCCACGAGTGTGGCGGCCGTCGGATAATAAAGTCCCGTCAGGGGATTGTAATATCCCCAGATTTTTTGCGGATCTGTCCAATCTGGTCTGACCGGCAGAAAAGCGACGCGGTATTTCATCACGTCATTGATATTTGAATTTTGCAGTTCCGCTTCGGATAAGACATCATCCGGTTCACGGATATCGATATATTCCGAGCCATCTTCGCCAAGAATATCGGGCACGATCCCATTTTTAGCGAGTGTCATTTTAAATGCCTGTGCGGAACCCTCGCTACTGTACGAAAGACCGGTAAATTTGCCATCTTCGGGCATGCCTGCGGCGATTCCTGCAGCGATGCGTCTTGCAAGCTGTGTTTTGCCCGATCCACTGATACCGGACAACAACATAAAAGGCTTTGTAACGAGCGCAGTTACAAGGGATTGAACAACACCACGTCTTTCACGAATCATAGATGTCCTTGGGGATTTGTCGAGAGACGTTCTATGGAACGTCTTTACTTTGGGGATGTGCCAAGAGACGTTTCATGGAACGTCTTTACGTTGGGGATAATCTATCACAAGTGGATTGATTTTGGGATGAATAACGCATGCAGAAATGGTGATTTCATCGCGGTGTGCTATCGCACGTCATTACCGGAGGATTGGATAAATGGTGTGTGTGGGGGGCGTGCTATAAAACCGTGCATTTGCGCGGTTTTATACGCCCGCATTTGCGCCCGGCTATTTCACGCAGTTCAATACGCCGGGCGGCGCTGCGCGCATTTGGGGATTTGCTGCATTCCAAAAGCAAAAGCGCCGTATTGGGGGAACCCCAATAGGCGCGGGGGCCGAGCGTATTGGCCGCAGGCCAATAGCGGGGCCAATACTCAAATTGATAATTGATAATGGATAATGGATAATTGAACTGAAAAACTAAGGACTTTCCTGAAGAATAAAGAAAATGGCGCACTTGATGTGCAATGCGCAAACTTGCGGATGGGCATGCGTGTGGGGCGTCTGATCAGCGCGTGGAATCGGCGATCCAGACGGACAGATTGACCCATGGGCGCGTGTCGGCGTCGAGAGCGCAGTAGGCCTGTGTCGACTGCCCGGGTTGGAGTGTGAGTGGATGATCGTCGCGTTTGGTGCGGGTTTCCTGAAGCAAACAATGCTGTGGTTTGACTTCATCGGTGGTAAAAATGACATTTGAAAACGTGCGATCGGAGTGATTGGTCAGAGTCATTTGGGCGACGGTATAGCTGCTTGTGCCGGTCAGGGCTACAGATGTCATTTTAGGTTTAGAGATTTCGACGGCATTTTCAAATTTTTGGGCGGAATCTTTGCGGAACAGTTCAGTAGCAATCCAATATGTGCGCAAATCCTCGCATGATGGATCATTTTTCGTGCAAGCCATGACGAGCGATTCGAAAGCATCTGTCAGTTTAAGCGCGTCGATATTGTTCCAGAAATTTTGTATTTTAATTGGTTCTGAGAATATTTTTTGGATATTTGAACGTAGAATGTAGGAATTCTTTTCATTTTGTTCAACGATGATTCGGATTTGTCGCTGGCGTGAATTTTGATTGTATGCGGAATCCAATGCGTCGATCCATGCAATTTTTTGTTCATCAGGCGTCATGGTGTCGAGATTTGGTGGTTCCGGTACATTAGGAACGACGGGATAGTTCTGCAAAAAAGTATAGGCACGTGCGCCGGTTTTATCGATTTCAGTGATCGGCGGCAAGTCATGTTCGTACAAGCAATGTGTATGTTTTGCAATAAAAGTGGCGACTGCAGTGGCTTTAGGTCGATGTCGCACGGGGATTTGTGCGAGCAATGATTGTTCTAAGTCGTGAAAAGCCTGTTTTTCGGAAGGCGAGAGATAATCCTGATATTCTCTCCAAAGCATCCAGTTTGGCAGTGTGCCTCGACTGAATCTGCACAGATGCAGGGCCGTATCGATAGGAATGAATTGGTCGAGCGCGTGATCAGCAGCGCCAGGGGTGACAGGAATGTCAGTGTGCTGACAGGAAGTGGATAAAAAAAGTAAGGCCGGGGCAAGCCCCGGCCAAAGATTATGGAACCACGACGTCGACATGATCGTATTTTTGAAGTTCATCGGAGGTGGCTTTAATGGTTGCCTGGCATGAAACATTAAAGCAGGAGTAGATATTGACTTTCCGTTTTAAGCCTCTGAGGTAAGCTTTTGCGCCTTTTTTGACGCCATTTTTCTCGCCGATCCCATTAATTTTGACATCGGCAATTCCGTCGCCGCGTGGTGTGACGAGAACGATGGTACCCATAACTGTTTTTTCGGTGCTGATATCGTCTTCGTCATCGGGTTTTTGCTGTTTTACAGGGCAGCAATTCTGACCTTTTTTGCATCTATCTGCGGGTACGCATTTGGGTCTTGGTCCTTTTTTGACTTCGACTTCGACGCAAACCCCATTTTCGCACGTCATGTTATCGTCGGCGCATGGTTTTGTTGCGCTGCATTCAGGCTCAGGTTCCGGTGGTGGTGGGAGTTCGAACGTTGCCCGTATGGTGTAGCTGCTTTTTCCGTTGGTAGTTTTGAGAGAAATAAAATAGCGATCTTTTTTGACATCAAACTTGGGGAATTCGTAGACGTTTTGGTTATGTGATGTGCTCATCGTATGGAGTGGTCTTCCGAATCCATCCATGACTGTGGGTTCGATGATGACATCGGAAGGTTTATCTACGAACAGGCTGACTTGAATGATTCCATCTTCGGGCGGAATGAAATAATACCAATCTTCATTATCGCCGGTAGGTGCAGAGATATCATCGACTTTATCGGTATTGACCAGAAGTTGAGAAGCAGAGTCACGAGAACCGTCATGTCCGGTATTTGAATTGTATTCGACCTCATGATTGCAAGCAGTAAAAGACATGGCGGCAAAAAACGCTAAGATCCAAATGTGTGTTTGCCTGAGCATAATCTTACTCCTGGAAGGTGTGAAAGTAATGGGGAAACCTAAAAGTTCCCGCGACATTATACATAAAAAGTGCCAAAATTAAAAAAAAGCGAGTTGAGGTTACATAGTAGTGCCCGCCCAAAGAAATGCGTGCAATTTGTTTTCCTTGGGTCGAGCCGTAAGACGTGTCATTTATCCATCATTTATCCATGATCAATCTGGGGATTTAATGACGAATTTTGTCGCTTTTTTAAGGTCTTTGCTAGTGGCATTTGTAATAGCAAGACAGTTGTTATCGTTGATTGTTTTGACCTGGAAGCGTCCGCCTTCGAGGATTTGTCCTCCGATATAGATATCTCCGACAGCTCCTTCATGTACGCCGTCTTTTCTTCCGGCTTTGAGTTTAATTTGTGTGTATTTTCCTTTAGGTGTGATGCCCATGAGTTCGGCTTCAATTTTGGTGTGATGTCCTTTGATATCAGGGCAGATGGGTTTAATGGGTGCGGCTTCGTTAGAGACCGCAGCGGTTTTTTGGTTCACGGCATGAACTTCATTATTGTAAGCGACAGCGCCACCGCCGCCACCGCCTGCATTTACGATCGTTGGTCCGGAATTACCGCTTGAACTTGAAATACCGCCGGCTGCAGCCGTTGGAAGAACGACGCCCCCTCCAGCGGCAGATGGGAGAACGACGCCGCCGTTTTCTGGTGCAGCACCACCGGGTGCAGCAGGTGATCCGCCACCAGGTGCAGCGCCAGGGGTGACAGCGCCGCCAGATGCGCCACCGGGTAAAGGAATCGCACCAGGGACAGCAGGTGCAGGCGGTGGGGGAGGTGGTGCAGCTTTTCCGTTTAATTCTGAATCAGGATCGAGATAGGCATCGAAAGTTGGGGCACTGGTGGGTGCCACAAAACCATCGTAGTTACCTTCGAATTTGACGTTCATGGAGTAGATGGAACGTCCGCTTTCGGCTTTAACCTTAATAAAATGCAGACCGGATTCTGGTGTAAAGTGTCTGACTTCGCCCGTTGCTCCTCCGGTATCCCGGGATTGTACTTCGATTGGGATACCGAATCGGTCATAGATGCCGACCTCGACATTAAAGACTTCGAGCGGTGCATCCCAGAACGTATTGACGATAATGTCTCCGGGGCTTGGCACAAAGATCATTTTCCAGTCAATTTCATCGCCGGCACTGGGATATATTTCGTCGCTGGTGACCTCATCGATTTGAATTTCGATGGCACCAGCACGGTAGGCATCGTCGTCAATCTCAGTTGTACAGCCAGTGGCCAGAGCAATCGCGGGAAAAAGGATTAAAGCAAATCGTTTGGTCATTTTTTTTGATAGCTTTGTCATGTTTTATCCCCAAATCAACTCAAGGAAACAACATCTCTATTTTAACAGCAAACTCGCTTGCGTGTCAAAGTATAGCGCGCATTTTTGACGGTCATGCCATATCAGATTGATTGGATCCTTCGGGAGGCGGCAGGGGCTGGCTGGATGGTTCGACGTGCAAAGATTCGAGCAAAGGAAAGCTTTTTCCGAGATTTTTCAGATCGAGTGCTTCGAATTCGTAGGAAAGACGGGCGTATTTATTACATGGAATTGCATGACAAAATGCAATCGCGGCGGCAGCCCGACGATAGCAATAAATGAAGTCCTTTGGCCGAATTATTTTTCCATTTTCGAACAGCAAGCCTGTTTTGATGCTCAATGGCTGCTTATAAATATTGGCATAATGCAGGATTTCTCGCCCCAACAAATCGATGGGGACGACCTGATGTCCGCTAAACATGAGATGTCTGTTGAGTGCAATGAGAATATTGGAACTTGAACTGATAAAAAGCGGATAGTTGCCTACATAAATGAGATAGAGCCCCGAGGTGCGATTTGCCGGAAGCGTGGCGGAAAAGAATGGACCAAACCATTTGATGACCCAACTTCTGGGGCCAGCATACGGATCTTCCTGAGGGGGGTGGATTTCGGGCGTGACGGGTGTTTCACCGGGGGCTGATAGTACTGGATTTTCGGCCAGTTCATTGGGGAGACCTTTTTCGTCCGGCCCTACCACCATAAACTCATGTACCTGACTAATCCCAATATTTCTTTTAGCCATCTTTTTGCCCTCATCGGAGTCAACAAAACCTCTTTAAAAATGACTGACGAGCGTGAAATATGCAAGTGATAAATGCAATGAGCAATGTGTAATGCGCCGTTAGCAATGGAGCATTCTAAAGGATATTCCTTCATGCCCAGTGTTTTGCTATCCACGCTGGTTTAACATAGCCAAAAAAAAACCGCCCGAAGGCGGTTATGGATGATTTTTAAGAAACGCTATTTAACAGCATCTCTTGCAGCGTTTTCTGCAGTTTCGGGATCAAATCCTTGTTTAATGAGGTCTTGTTTGATGGATTCGATCAGGGCTTTCTTTTCTGCAGCAGGATCAGCTGCAGGTGCGGGCGCTGCTGCGGGAGCAGGTGCAGGCGCTGCTGCGGGAGCGGGTGCAGGTGCGGGAGCAGGTGCTGCTGCGGGAGCGGGAGCGGGTGCAGGTGCTGCTGTGGGAGCGGGTGCAGGTGCTGCTGCGGGAGCGGGTGCTGCTGCGGGAGCAGGTGCTGCTGCGGGTGCAGGGGCTGCTGCGGGAGCATGTGCGGGAGCTGCACCAGGCGGTAACTGTCTATGGGCACCATCCGGACGACCTACCGGACGAGGACGAGGCTGGCCGGGACGGGGAGCCATCTGTCGTTCACCGGGGACACGTCTTGCCGGGATAGCACCACGTTCGGGTCCGCGTGCGGGAGGCGGTGTCATTTGGCGAGCAGGTGCAGGTGTTGGGGCTGCAACTTGAGCTGGGGCACCCGTCGTGGGTTGAACCACTGTTGGTGCTTTTGTTGCCTGAAGGCCTGCGAGCGTGGGAGCCAAAACGAGAGCAATGACGCTCATCAATTTGATGAGAATGTTGATCGAGGGGCCGGCTGTATCTTTGAACGGATCGCCAACGGTATCGCCAACCACGGCGGCTTTGTGAGCATCCGAACCTTTACCACCGTGATGGCCGCTTTCGATGTATTTCTTGGCATTATCCCATGCACCACCGGCATTGGCCATAAAGATGGCGAGTACGACACCGGTAATCATGACACCCACGAGCATACCGCCGAGAATGGCACCTTTGGTGTTGAGAACATAGTCGAGCAGAGCAGCAACGAGCGGGGCACAAACGGCGATGATCCCAGGGGGAATCATCTGTCTGATAGCGGCTTTGGTTGAGATCTCAACGCAACGATGATAATCGGCTTTGACGCCTTCTTTACCTTCTTTAAGACCTTCAATTTCACGGAACTGACGGCGGACTTCCTTGATCATATCCTGAGCGGAACGACCGACCGCGAGCATGGCGAGAGCACTGAACCAGAAAGGCAGCACACCACCGATGAAGAGGCCAATGACGACGAGTGGGTTCATGGCATCGATGGCCGTAAGTCCCATAACCTGCGCATAGGCAACAAACAGCGACAGAGCCGTAAGTGCAGCGGAACCAATGGCGAAACCTTTACCGATGGCGGCAGTGGTGTTACCAACGCTGTCGAGTTTATCGGTGCGTTCACGAACTTCATGGGGGAGACCACTCATTTCGGCGATACCGCCGGCATTGTCGGCAATGGGGCCATAGGCGTCGACGGCGAGCTGAATACCAGTAGTTGCGAGCATACCGAGGGCGGCCAGAGCGATACCATACAGACCGCTGCAGAGATAGGCGATGAGAATGGCAACGGCGATCAGGGCGACGGGAATGACGGATGATTTCATACCGACGGCGAGCCCCTGAATAATGTTGGTCGCAGAACCCGTGGTAGAAGCTTCGGCAATGTCTTTAACGGACTGATAGGAATCGGAGGTGAAGACCTCGGTGAATTTACCAATCAAAACACCGCAAATCAGACCGCCGAGAACGGTGAGTCCGATGTGATAGTATTGAATCGCAAAACCAGCACCCCAAACTTGATGGTCAACAATGAGGCCACCTTTGGGAAGTACGATAGCGGCAATCGCAAAAACGAGTGCAGCGGTAATTATAGCGGCAGTTGTTGTACCACGATCGAGTGCTTTTTGGGGATTGGATTTGTCACTGTTGCTGCGAACGAGGAACGTGCATGCGACACTTACAATAATACCCGTTGCGGCAATGATAAAAGGAAGAACAACCGCTTCGAACTGGCCCTCGCCAGCTTTCCAGATGGCAGCACCGAGCACGGCAGAACCGATGATGGAACCGACATAAGATTCGAAGAGGTCAGCGCCCATACCGGCGACGTCACCGACATTGTCACCGACGTTATCGGCGATGACAGCGGGGTTGCGGGGATCGTCTTCGGGTAAGCCGGCTTCGACTTTACCGACGAGATCGGCACCGACGTCAGCAGCTTTCGTGTAAATACCACCGCCTACACGGGCAAACAAAGCAATCGAGGATGCACCAAAGCTAAATCCTGTGAGTACTTCGAGGATTTTCTGCATGCTCTCGCCAACAAAGATGACTTGTGTATAGAGCAAGAACAGGCAGATAATACCCAATAGCCCCAGACCGACGACGGTCATACCCATAATGGCACCACCGCTAAAAGCAACAGCAAGCGCTTTTTTAAGGCCAGCTTCGGCTGCATGAGCTGTACGTACATTTGCTCTTGTGGCAATCTTCATTCCAAAGAAGCCTGCCGTGGCACTGCACAGTGCACCAACAATAAAAGAAAAGGCTACGACTGAACTGCTGTGTTCATTACCCATATTAACTAATGCCAGCAATGCAGCAACAACCAAGACAAAGATGGCCAAAACCCTGTATTCGGCTTTCAAAAAGGCCATTGCTCCTTCCTGGATGAACGAGGCAATTTCCTTCATGCGCGACGAACCGGGATCCTGTTCCGAAACCCACTTGGCCTTTACAATTGCAAAGATCAAAGCAATGACCGCAGCAATTGGAACGCCAGCGCTGACCAGATAATCAATACTAGTCACGACTCTCCTCCTCTTTCTTTTTGGCTTTAAATAAGCCGTTACAAAAACGCATCGAAGCCTGAGGACCATTCGTTATAAAAGTTTGTATGGCCTCAACTCCGATATTCAGGGTATTGTTAAGAATTTCCTCATCCGAATTAAGGAATTTGCCTAAAACATAGTTGATGACATCGTTATGTTCAGGCCGTCCAATTCCAAAACGCAGACGGGAAAACTCATTGCTTCCAGTCAGTTCAATGATGGATTTTAATCCATTGTGGCCGCCTGCGCCGCCTCCGGTTTTGACGCGAACATCTCCCAAAGGCAAATCGAGCTCATCATGAAGGACAAGCACTGACTGAATGGGGATATGATAAAATGACATGCAGGCGACGACGCTTTTACCGCTCAGATTCATAAATGTCTGAGGTTTTAGCAGAAAAATAGAGCGGCCAGACAGTCGGGTTGTTCCAAATATGCCTTGAAATTTTGCTTGAGTCATCGTGGCACCGCAATGCCCGCAAAATTTATCCATCAGCATAAAACCTGAGTTATGCCTTGTTGAAGCATATTCTGTTCCGGGATTTCCCAGCCCTACAATTAAAAGCGTATCATCACTCATACAAAAGCTCAAAAAGATTGAACACTCAAATTATACTTTTTACACCAAATTAACAAACAGGGAAACTTTCTTTATGGAGCAAAAAAAATCCCCTTCTCCTCGATGGGAAAAGGGGACAGGATTGCATGCAGAGAGGGGTTGCCTCTCATGCGTACGACTTATGAACGGGGTGGAATAATTTCGGCAACGAGGAAATCGCTTGAGAATACGAATTCACAGCCAGCGGGGCGAGGAACAGCGCTGATTTGAGCGCGATCTTTGAGACCCATCGGTGTGACATCGAAGACGACTTCGGTCGGGATGTCTTTGGGGAGGCAGGAAATGACGACATCACGAGCGGCAGAGCGGAGTTTACCACCGAGGCCGACGCCAGCGGCTTTACCGTCGAGACGGAGGGGCACTTTGACGAGGACTTTGCGGTCAGCGTCAATCGCATAGAGATCGGCGTGGAGAATGCGACGCGAAACGGGATCGCGCTGAACGGATTTTACCATGACATCGCGGCGGATTTCTTTGCCATTGTCGTCGATGACGAGTGTAATAATCTGATTGGGACCATAAGCCGTCGAAATGGCTTTGACCAAATCGGCAGGGTTAATCGTTGCAGAAATGGTGTCAACATGGCGGCCATAGCAAACAATGGGAATGCTGCCGGCAGCACGGAGTTTGCGGCTTGCGCCTTTTTTATTGGGAACGCGAATACAACCTTTGACTTCTACTGTATCCATAAATACCTCTGAAATGCAGCCCCAACAGATGCTCACTGGCATCCCAACTGGCTGCGCGTTTATCGGTGCGCCCATCGCACCGGGCGCAAGCTTCTAATGGATTTTGGTTGGCCCGTCAATAAAATTGCGAGGGCGTATGCAATAGCCCGAGCGCCATGTCGTAGC
Source organism: Myxococcales bacterium UBA4248 (assembly GCA_002395385.1). Classification (GTDB taxonomy): domain Bacteria; phylum Myxococcota_A; class Bradymonadia; order UBA4248; family UBA4248; genus UBA4248. The sequence goes on along the minus strand of DGWW01000352.1, from coordinate 3,859 downwards.
GCGGTTCAGCGCAAGACATGGCCCCCCAAAAAATCAGACGGCTTCTTCTTTCGCTTCTGCGGCTTCTTTTTTAAGAACTTCTTCCAATTTTTGCGGATCAAATTCATGGTCCGAGGCTGCATTGCGCAATTTGAGTTTATCGACGATGAGAATCAGTCCAGGCTGAATCATAAATGTCATGATGAAGCAGGAACTGATGCCGATAATTGCCAGTTCGCCCATGGTATTGAGACCGCCATGGCGGCTCATAATCATGCCGCCAAAGCCGACGAGCGTCGTCGAGGAACTCATAAAGACCGGTCCAATTACAGCACGCACGGCTTCGAGTGTCGATCCGCGCCCCATGCGCTGGTAACGCTGATAGAGATAAATCGCGCCATCGATGCCAATGCCGAGCGTTACCGGTAATATAATGATATTGAACAGTCCCAGTTTGCCGTCGAAAAACATCAGGATGGACATGGTCAGGGCGAGTCCCGAAAGGACGGGCAGGGTCACGATGAGTGCGGATGCAATATGTCGCTGCTGAATCATGGCAATGAGCAAAATGACGATGAGCGCTATCATCGAAATCTGTATGCCGTCGGTCTGCACGAGATGAATCATATCCGAATAGACAAAGGCACCGGTTGCGGCAGTAATGGGCTTGCCATCGATGCGAATGCTGCGCGTGTCGCGGGCCAGCATATCGGCCTGATAAGCCTGATAGGTCGATGTCGTCTGATAGAGCATGGCAATGTTGCCATACGTATAATCGACTTTCGATCCCGGACGCGGCGGCAATGGATGCTCGCCACTTTCCTTGAACATGAGCTTGATCCACTCGGGCAAATCTTCGACGGTCAGCGCTTTGTCCACCAGATATTTTCTGTATTCACGAATTTTTTCTTTTTCTTCTTCGGGCAAAAATCGGATTTGGCGGTCACTCGTGCGTTCGCGGATGCGTTCCATCGTGGCCAGCTTTTCGAGTTGCTGATTCTGCGTTCCGGGAAGGAAACTAAAGATAGAAGCCATGTTCGAAATGGTATTGAGCTGTTTGCTGCTGCGCTGTGTCGGAATTGCAGGCAGGAGCCATTCGGGCAGGTAGTCTGCCATGTGTGAAACGACGGGCAAAGCATTGGCAACCGTGTTCTCTGTGAACACTTCCGAAAATGTACTCGAAAACCAGCTGGCCGTTTGGGGCATATTCATGACAAACTGGCGATACTGTTGAAGTGCCTGGGATTTTTCACTGCCATAAGTCGCATACAGCGGCAGCTCATTGTAGAGCTGTCTGATGGGAGGCTGCATTCTTGCGATGGCATTCATCATGGGCAGAGAACGCGCATTGCCGCTTATGCCAATGACTTCGGGAAATGTGCGGACGAGAAAGTCGCTGAAGTGAGGCAACCCTTTTGCCATCATTTTGCGCAGGTTTGAGTAATCGACATATTCCTGATTGCGCCGAATCATCAGTTCGAGCGTCTCGACCTGTTCGAGATTATCGAGCATTGCAACCGTCGGTGAGGAAGGCCGCGAGCTGGATTTGGTATATTCCGAAACATCGATCGTCTTTTGTGCGGATGTTTTGGGGGGATCTTTGAGCTGGAGGTTATAGAAATTTCCTTCGAACTGAATATCTGGAATCCGATAGACACAGAAACCGGCGATTACTAGCCCAATTGCGCATACACCAATGACCGGCACCGTAAGTTTACGGGTGGTTTTGGCCGACAGCGAGACGAACGGTTTCTTTTCTTTGATTTTGGACGGCCATACGCGCTCCATAACAATAATAAAGGCGGGCAAAACCGTCGTCATGACGCAGAATGCGAGTAAAACGCCCATCCCCGCAGTAAAACCGAACTGGCTGAAACCGGGGAAACTCCCGAACATGAGTGTGAAAAATGCCGCTGCCGTCGTGAGTGCGCCAAAAAAGAGCGACGACCCCGTTTCGACAATCGAGACGCGCAATGCACCGTTGACATCCATGCCATGTCGGCGCTCGCTGATGTAACGCGCATACAGGTGAATGCCGAAGTCGATGCCGAGACCAATCAGAATGGCGAAAATAAAGGCCGTAATCAGGTTTAAAAAACCGACAGTCAGGAAAGTCAGTCCCAGGGACCATAAAGTGCTCATGACCAATGGGATGAAAATGCGCAGTGAGGCACGAATGGAACGGAAAAATAGCGCAATCAACGTCAGAATGCTCAATATCGTGATCGAAATGGAACGGACGATATCGCTGACAATCGCATCGTATTCGCTCTTCATGGCACTGAGACCGCCACCATACTCAACGTTGATCGGCACATTGTACAGTCTGAGATCCATCTCTTTTCGGAGCTGCTCGATCCGTTCGACTTCGCGCCGCACGGACTTGAGCCCGGTTGTCGACTGTTTGAATCGTACTTCGAGGGAAACCGCCCAGCCGTTTGTCCCCATATTATAGAGCGGAAATTCCTTAAAATTCGCCAGTTCCGACGTTCGATATTTTTCGATGACCTGTTCCTTTAAATCGAGACCCTCGCTCTTTTTGCTCTCCCCCGTTTTGGCCAGACCGGGCTTGAGCGCATCGCACTCATGCTCGTCATCTGCTGTGATCAAGCAGGCTTTGTATTCGCCCGACTGTCGCCTCGCCTCTGTCAGGGTTTCGTCGATCTCCCGATAGGCCTGCTCCAGTTCCTCATTCGAGGCATAAAGCGCGATATTGTTCTCAAAAAATGATTTGTCATTGTGAAATCCGACGTTTCCAACCGAATCGAGGGAACGCAGAATGTCCACAAACTTCCTGGAGTAGAGTATCAGTCCATTGTCGCACCAATTTTCGCCAACGGGCGGATCTTCCCGCAAAAAATGTTCGCCTTCGCCCAGACTGGCCAGGCATTGCTGATATTCTTCGCTGGACTTTGCTTCTTCTGTAAGTGGCTTCAGCTCTGGTGTTTTTAGGTAAATATCGAGTGTCTGAATGCTCCCGACGCGCTCCGCAATCGCATACGTATCCTGAACGACCTGTGCATCCTGGGGCATCAATTCTTTTAGGTCACTGCGAATGTCGAATTTGAACGCAATGCAGAGAACAGAAAGAATTGTGAGCACCACGGCCACAATGAGATACATGCCGGGATGCTTGATGACGTTTTCGATAATGGGCGAAAATATTTTCTGGGAATTGAATTTCATGCCATTGCTCTGAGAAATGAATGCTATGGCGCGCAGCTATCGACGATGTCGATACGCCTTGCGCATGCGAGCTATCGGCTGTGCCGATACGCTCTGTCGGGGCCTGCTATCGGCTGCGCCGATACGCATGCCCTTTATATAATTAGCCGTTGGCAATGTGCAATGTGCAATATGCATAGATGAGGGATTCGTGGTCAGTAGGGCGTGGCTGGTGGTCCGTTAAATCGCTTAAAAAAAATGAAAAAAATGAGCCGCAAAATGTAACAAAACCGATCTGGATGGCATCATTGATATGAAGGAATGTCCCTTCCCTCTTTGTGAGTATGAGATGTATCCATCCGGCTTTATATGACGAATCCTCCCCGACATAATATATGGTCGATCGAGGGGCGATGAACAGCATTGTGTTCCCGGACGCGGGATAGAATTCTGGAGCACCATATATGCCAGGCACATCGGGATGTCCTTTTTTTACGCCAACCCACGGCGGAAAGGGGTTCGTGTGTCAAACCAGCGATTATAAAGGGTTTGGAGCGCTGGCAGGCGGGTGGGAATGGGAAAGCGGAAACCCTTTGGGTTTCTCTTCGTTTTAGATAAAATTACACCTACATGCGCCTACATTTGGCATACCTAACGCCAAAGTACGCTTTGGGAATTCTCCCAAAGCCAGCCTAACGCGAAAGTGGGCCGTTGG
>DGWW01000167.1 GCA_002395385.1 Myxococcales bacterium UBA4248 | reverse complement strand
TCGCATTCTAAAAAATATGGCTAAATACATGGCAAAAACAACGACTATACCATGCATATTTGCATGTTTTTTCTAAGTTCATCATGTACAGACGACACGATGTCGGCTGCCGACCGTCGAGCCAGGATGGTGAGACGGGCGGGTTCCAATGGGCATGAGATGGGCATAAAAAGCGTGCGAGGGTTGTAGGCGCCGAAATGAGCACCGTTCGGTGAACGGTACGAATTGAGGGCACAGAGCAAATCAAATGCGCAAGTTGGAGCACCAATAGGTGCGCGAAACGAAGCGGATTTGATATTGCGAACGGCAAAAGCCCTTTGGCGGGGTTCGGGGCAGAGCCCCGGCTGAATAGTTACCAATTCCGCATTCCAATTGCGCATTACGCATTACGAATCACGAATTATAGTGTATGATAGGCATCTGGGGCTTCATTTTCCCTGTTCACTCACCATCATTTGACAGTCACACTGTCAGAATTCAGGTTTTTTATGGATACCAGCGTAAACATTGATAAAATTGTCGAAGATCTTCAAAAGAAATACACCGGTAATGTGGATCACGATCTAGGCGTTGTCCAGGAGTATTGCAGAACACTTCCCCCTTGCGAAGAAAGTGCAAAAGTCGTTGCAGCACTTGGAAAATACGCTTCCGAAAAATTCGCCGATGCCGAAGCTTTTAAAATCGCCAAACTCGTCGATGAAGCCATCAAGGAGCTTGAAAAACAATTCAATGGCGATCCCGACCACGATGTCAAAGTGATACAGGACTATTGCCAGGCACTCCCCAAATCCGATGAAAACTTTAAAGTTGCCGTCACCCTCGGCCAATATGCTGCAGCCAAATTCCCCGAAGCCGAAGAAGTCAAAAAATCAAAGGCTGAATTTGACAAAATGAATGCCGATATGGCCGACATTCAAAAACGCATCGAAAACATCCAGGACATGATCAAATCGGAAGATATCGACCATGCCATCGAGGAATTACGCGCACTTCTGAACGATGTCAAACTGCCCGAAAATGATGAATCACGCCGGCTGGTTTCTTTTTCCCATCCCTTCGAAGAGATCCTGTTCAGTGCAACCATCAAGGAAACACGCCCTGTCATGCGCATTTCCAATTTAGTCGAAATGCTCAATCTGCAATTGGGAAGTCTGCTCGGTCAAACCTCCCAATATGACGAAGCCCGCGAAGCCCTCGGACGCGTACTCCAACTCAATCCCGTCAGTGCACCCGCCAACCTCGAACTCGCCAATCTCTTCATTCACGAAAAGAAATACCAGGAAGCCTTTGATCAACTCCAAAAAGCTTATCCTCTGCTCTTCTCAAGGCAGTTGATGACATTTTTCTTCTACATGCTTGCACAGGTCGTAGAAAATCTCGACAAAAATTACCCACTGGCTGCAGCTTATGCCAATCTCAGCCTCGTCTACAGCGACAATCCTGCTGGACATGCATTGCTCGAACGCCTTGCCAAAGATCATGGTGTCGACACCATCTGCCCAACCCCCGAAGAAATGCAAAAACTCGCAGAGGATGCCAATCTCCCAATTGGACCTCACCGCGACATTCCCGAAATTGCAATCCAGGCAGGACGCCAATTTAAAGCCTCTCATCCCGAGATTGCCAAACAATTCTTCGAGATTGCCTACGAACTAACCGGACGACAGTCCATTCTTAAAGAAATGAAGTAAATTAAACAAAAGCGCTCGTTCCTAATCAGTTCGACCAAAAACTTGAGAATGCGTTTTTGAATAGATTGAATTTTTTTGCCAGCAGGGCTATCTGCGATACGCCCTGCCCAAAGCGGCTATCTGCGATACGCCGCTTTCTTTTGTTTTTGCCCCGCCCCTCACACGCTACAAAACGACCAAATAGAGACCGTTTGTAGGTTTAAAACGCACACAGTTGTAGCAAATCGATCCTTGGGCCCCCACCCGCCCGCCGCCTCCACCAGTCGTACATAACTGGGCACACTTCGGCCATGTCATGATGCCTTCTTTTTTGCACAATGACCTGCTTCCAGTGTCGGTTTGCATGGAGCCGTTGCCCGGATAACGCACTATCCTCGTCAGGATGAGTACGCTGTATACGAGCCCCGTTATGTATGACCATCCCCAGTGACATGCCATGAGTGCTTGGACAACCCAAAGATAGCCAGAGTCTCCGTGACATATTTGGTTCACTTATATATGGGCGATTTTTTCGAAAAACGGCCAAAAAAAATGAAAAAAAACTCTGTTTAACCAGCTTGGATATGAATTCAGCTTGTAGCTTATAGTTTATAGCTTATAGCTGAGAATTCATTTCATTGGAAATCATTCTGTTGCCTGTAGAATTATGAAACTACTACAAGCTATAAGCTCGAATGAGAATTCCAATTGCAAAATCTCCATACTCATTAAACAGAGACAAAAAAAAGGCCCCATACGAAATGAGGCTGTTAAAGCAGATAATCCGTATACCAGAAAGGGGATTTCTCTAATAGTTTGTGCAATCCTCCACGTTCTTTGAAAGAGAGTTATTCGACTATTTTTTCTTCTCCTGAAGCCATTTCTTCGCGCGCTTCCTGCAAAGCATTTTGATCTGCCTTTGACTCAGAGTTTCCGTGAAACTCATTCTGCTCTCTTTCAGTTTCACCGTCCTTAACAGCATCAGCTTTTTCGCCAGTCTCCTTTTGCCCGGCCAGTTTCATCTGCTGACGGCGGAGCACAAACAGGAACACCATCCATAACAGAGCGATCCACCCTAAGACATCGCCAATATAGCTGTAGATCGTACGAGTGCGCGGCATCATGGCAACAGATTGCCGTAAAATCTCGGGTTCATAGATCGAGGTATGCTGAACCATACGGCCGTTGGGATCGACAAACGCACTGACGCCGGTATTCGTCGAACGCACGAGCCATTTGCGGTGCTCTACGGTGCGCATCATCGCCAAAGCCAGGTGCAGCATGGGTTCGGCAGTCTTGCCAAACCAGGCATCGTTGGTCACATTGATGAAGACATTGGGACGAAGTTTCGAGAATTTGCGCACAAATCGAGGAAGAATATCCTCGTAGCAAATGATGGGAGCAATTTCATACCCTCTAAAGTGCATATTCTCATACTCTGTTCCCGGCGTGAGATTGCCCGCTTCGGGCAAAACCTCATATACCCACGGGAATTTATCGGCAAAAGGAATATACTCGCCAAAGAGCAGCAGGTAATTCTTATGGTAATTGCCAATCACACGGCCATCTTTTTCGATGAGATGTGCCGTATTATACAGTTGGCGCTCTGTGACACTGGCTTTGTAAAGTTTCGCAAAATCGAGACTGGATCCCGGAGGCGCCCCCAAAGAGAGCGTACCAAACAGGACAGCAGCATCGAAATCACGGATGGGAGAACTGATATCTTCGGGGCGTATCAGTTTGAGCAAATCGGATTTACGGCTATCTCGCAGAGGCTCAGCACTCGGGATGTAATAAGTTAGATCATCGGGAACGACACGAGCATAAGGACAGCGCATAATTTGCGGTTTTTCATCGCTGCAGCGGATATTATACCCAGATACGAGCGCTGGATACATCGTTTCCAGCGTCTGCAGGCCCTGATCTTCGGCAGCCATAAACATCGCTTCGGCCAAACTAAAATGGATGACAGGATTGCGATGAAAATTCTCCCCAAAGGCCCCATCGATGACACTGTAAATGAGATGTGCCGTCGGCTGAAACCAGGGCGCATACATCGCGTCGAGCTCATGTTCGAGCGGATCGTCTGTCACTTTGCGGCTGCCCCATATCAATCCCTGCTGATAGCTCGATTCGGGCCAGACAATCAGATCGACCCCCTGCTGAGAAAGCTCATGCGACATCGAGTGGTGCAAAAAGAGATTGTTGCGCATCTTTTCGGCAGTCTCTTTTTCCCAGATACCGACATCTGCTTCGACCATGCCGATGTTCAAATGAGGAGATTCTGCCTCGATGGCATCGATCTGGGCCATCCTAATCGGCGCATAAATAAAGCATGCTGCGATATACACCAAAGCCACAATGATACTTTTGGTGTTGAATGGATGCTTCGGGTCTGTGTGTCTCAACCATAGCGATCGCGTCACATCATAGATGAGGACATTGACCGTCACGAGCAATAAGGTGACGCCCAATACCCCAAAGATATCCGCCGTCTGTATGGCCGGCACAAAATTGTACTGGCTGTTGGCATAGTACCACGGGAACAACATCGGGAAGAACATCTCGATGGCAATAAATGCCGCACTTCCCGTAAACCATATCGTTCGTGTATTGAGTTTTCGGACGCACCAAAGCCAAAGGCCGTAAACCAGTCCCTGAATAATGCCGAGGCCAGAGGACAATGCATAGGCCGGAATAGTGTCGAAATGCCCAAAATCCTCGAGAAGACTGCCAACCCAGTAAAACCCACCGATATTGGTAATAGATCCCGCGAGCCAGCCAATCAAAAAAGCCTTCCTGGGAGCCAGACCTTCGACTGCCCACAACTCGAAAGCCAATGCAAAATAGGCCAGATAAAACTGATTAAAATTGGGAAATGCAACAAATACGCACGTCCCGCCAATCACGGCCAAAGAAATTCTCAGCCACCACGGGACATTTACCGTTCTTTCGGAGTTTTTTTGGGGGAAAGCGTATCCACGGAATGAGTTGAGATATGTTTTTATTCTTTCCATAAGGATGACTATTTGAATGCGTAATGCGTAATTGAATTTGCAGAACTCAAGGTAAAGTCTGAAGTTTAGAAGGAATGTTTTTCTAAATGCGTAATGCGTAATGCGTAATGCGTAATTGAATGACAATGCCGAAGGTTGAATTCTGAAGCTAAAGAAACTCAATTCTTTAGATTATCATTGAGAATGTCACAATAATTACGAATTACGAATTACGAATTGCGAATTGCGAATTGCGAATTACGAATTACGAATTACGAATTACGAATTCCGAATTCCGAATTATTCAAAAACGCAGTGCAGCTTTGTGTCCTTGTACGTTTTTTCAGTGGATTTATACACATTTTTAGCCCAGTGTTTCTTGACCAGGCTGCGTTTAATCGGTGCCAGCCGATCGATAAAGACCGAACCATCGAGATGGCTGTATTCGTGCAGGAGTGCAACAGCCCTCAATTCGCGAGCTTCTTCCCTAAAGGTATTGCCATCTGCATCCTGAGCTTCGATGATCACATGGGCAAACGTATTGACATCGCGATAGAGCCCCGGCAATGAGAGGCACCCTTCATTCCAGACGACGGGATCATCTTTGAGAATAATTTTGGGATTGATGTAGACTTTGAGCGTCGAAGGTTCTTCCTGTGTGCTCGTATCGACGATAAACAGCCGCTTGCTGATGCCGACCTGGGGAGCGGCGAGCCCCACGCCAAGGCCTTCGTACATGGTTTCTGCCATATCCTCGACAAGTGTCTTGAGTTCCTTATTGAACTCAGTCACCGGCTCAGCAACTTTAGAAAGGATAGGATGGGGATAAATATATAAATCTAAAAGCATAGAACTCCTTTGGGCAAATCCATTCCCGATACGGGAAACCCCCTTATAATGAGTTCGACGTGCTTTTAAAAGGCAAAAAGCGAGTCGTATCGGCTAAAGGCCGATAGACGAGCGCGCCGTGCGTACTGCCGAAGGCAGTAGCACGCGCTACAAAGCCAGCCGCATAATGACAGGAGAAATCTGCGAAACGAGTTCGCCCAGCGCCTTGCGTACGCAGCGAAGAACGACGATCGCCAAACTCGGATCGGAGACTTCGATCATGCGGAACGTGCCCGCATCGAGGACGAGAAATGTCGAATCTTCGACGGCTTTGACATCCGGCGAAACTTCGCAGTTAAAGAAAAGCGAAAGCATACCAAAGGCATCTCCCGGTGTGAGATGCGTCAGAACCGTATGTTTCATGGGATCGCAGACTGCGACTTTGCCCGAAACCAGAATATACAGCGCGTGTGCAGGATCGCCCATTTGGTACACAAATTCCCCTGCCTCTGTTTTACCGCACTCCAGAATCCTCGCTAATTTTTCGATGTTATCTGTGTCGATACTGGAAAAGACAGATTCTTCCAAAATGGCGCTCAAATCTGACAATTTGGGCATTGCAACGGAACTGTAAGGCATGATTTCCTTTGTAGGGGGCGATGCCCCCCTAAGTATTATTCAGCAGGTGCAACAAAGCGCGTGGCTTCGTCGGTCAGGTCGGGGCGCTTCCAACCGGACTGGACTTTCTTAATATAATCACCTTCGGCACTGTGGAGGCCAAAGATATCAAAAGAAAGTGCAAAATCGGCAGTCGGTTTGCAAATCGCGCGCTGAATATTGGCAACGCGGAGGCCGACTTCGGTCTGCTGCAGCGACATCATCGAGCAAATGACATCGGCATTTTTGTCTTCGCTGTCGGTACGATGGCAGAGCATGTAGCATTTGGAACCATCGATCTTGATTTTATCGAGATTCCAGCGTGCTTCGTAGGGAATGCCGATTTCGTTGATGTTCATATAGAAATCTTCGGTCGTGCTGAATTTCTCGGCAATTTCGCCGCCCTGAAGCAGCATATCATGGACGAGGCCGTATTCGTTGCGTCCACATGCGGCACTCCAGTTTTTCCAGAACATATAGGGCGTGGTCTTGGGGCCAATCACGCGGCGCACGTCATAGGTCTGTTTGGAAAGCTGAGCCTGCGCTTCGTCTTTGCGCATGCAGCAATTCTTATATTTTTTGCCACTTCCGCAGTGACAAAGTTCATTTCTTTGTTGGTTGTTCATTGGGACATCCTGTTAAAGTTAGACATATTGGCGAAAACCACACGCCAAAAAACGCCGAATAGCATACCATATCAAATATAGAATGTGCAATTTGATTTTCGCAATTTGCATGGAGGCGCTGACTATGCCTGCGGCATACGTCGCGCCGAAAACGCGCGGATCGCGCGTCTCTGCTCGCCTTGAGACGTGTCACGACACGTCTCTACGGCTCGCCTGACGCCGCTATCCCTGCGGGATACGGTGCGTCACACCTAAATATCCATTATTCCGGACGCATCGTCGGGAACAGAATGACGTCGCGGATCGAATCCGAATCGGTCAGCAGCATGACGAGACGGTCAATGCCGATGCCGCAGCCAGCCGTAGGCGGCATGCCGAATTCGAGTGCGCACACGTAATCGTCGTCCATCGGGTGGGCTTCGTCGTCGCCCTCGAGTTTTTTCTTGATCTGATCGAGGAAACGCTGGCGCTGATCGAGCGGATCATTGAGCTCGTTGAAGGCATTGCCGAGTTCGAAGCCGCCGACGAACACCTCGAAGCGGTCGACGTAGTTGGGATCGGCGTCGTTGCGGCGGGCGAGTGGGCTCACGCTCGAAGGATATTCATAGACAAACGTAGGCTGGATGAGGGTTTCCTCGACTTTTTGGTCGAAGATTTCCATGAGCAGGTGGCCGTCCGATTTTTTGGCCAGGTCGTCACCGCGAATCGGTTCGGGCAGGTTCGACACGATTTCTTCGAGAAATGCGCGATCCGAGAGTTTGTCTTCGGTGACGCCGAGTGCCGAGGCCACGGCTTCGCGCACGCGCAGACGGCGCCACTTGCCGCCGACTTCGATGTCATTGCCGTTCCAGCGCAGGCTCGTCGTGCCCATGACATCCATGGCAATCGTCTGAACCATCGTTTCGACGTATTCCATCAGGATCGTATAGGTGCCATACGCCATGTAGAATTCCATCATCGTGAATTCGGGATTGTGGCGGCGGTCGAGGCCTTCGTTGCGGAAGCTGCGGTTGAGCTCAAAGACGCGCTCAAAACCGCCGACGATCAGGCGCTTCAAATACAGCTCCGGCGCGATGCGCAGGTACATGTCCATATCGAGGGCATTGTGGTGCGTCACAAACGGGCGCGCAGTTGCGCCGCCGGCTTTGGCCTGCAAAATCGGCGTTTCGACTTCGTAAAATCCCTGATTCGTCATATAGGCGCGGATTTTTTGGGTAATCATCGAGCGTTTGTAAAACGTATCGCGCACGTCATCGTTCACAATCAGGTCGAGGTAACGCTGGCGGTAGCGCTGTTCGGTGTCGGTCAGGCCGTGGAATTTCTCGGGCAGCGGGCGCAGGCTCTTGGTCAGCAGCTTGATCGTCGTCGTACGAACCGTGAGCTCGTTGGTTTTGGACATCATCAACGTGCCTTCGGCCGCCACAATGTCGCCGATGTCGAATTTCTTATAGCGCGTGTAAGCCTCTTCGCCGACGGTATTCAGGCCGACGAACAGCTGGATCGTGCCCGTCGCATCTTTAATCGCCGCAAACGATCCCTTGCCGAACACGCGGATTGCCATGATGCGGCCGGCGACCTTGACGTGCACCGGGTTGGCGTCAAACGTTTCCTGCGTCGCCGTGCCATATTCGGCCTTGAGCTGCGCCGCACGTGCATCGGGCTGGTAATTCGTCGCATACACCTCGACGCCTTCGTCCTTGAACGCATTCATCTTGTCGATGCGGTTGCGGATAATCGCGTTCTGGCTTTCGATGTATTCGGTGTTTTCCATGGGGAGGCTGTCGTTTTTGATTTCTTCGGACATTTTGGTTTCTCTTATGTGTGGGATGCGAGGGGCGACCACATGGGGTCGCCCCTACGGGTTAATGATTTTTTTGATGGTGGGCGCGGCCTATCTCGCCGAGGGACGTGTCACGACACGTCTCTACGGCTCGATACGGCCTGCGCGCCGGGGCTATTTTGAAGAGACGTGTCACGACACGTCTCTACAAAATACGCCCCGGCAATTTTTCCCGGGGTTACGCGATGCTCACCCCGGGCTAAATTCTTGCACCCCTTCGGGGTGCTGTCGGTATGCGCACCAGCGATGCGCGTCGTAAAAAACCAATTTCCAATAATTGCTTTTCTTTTAGAAGGGGGTCCGGGGGAAACCTTTTCCACTCTTTCCCCCTCGCCATTTATGGAGAGGGGGAAATGTCACGGTGAAACCGTGACAAAGGGGGTGAGGTCAGAAAAGGTCTCCCCCGGCAATCCATTATTTTACCAACAACGTGGGGTCGCCCGCTCCGTTGGAGGCTAACAGATAACTGGTGATGAAATCGTCCAGATCGCCGTCGAGCACACCGGAGGTATTCGATGTCTCATAATTCGTGCGGTGATCCTTGACCATTTGATAGGGGTGCAGCACGTAACTGCGGATTTGGCTGCCGAAGTCAATCGCGCGTTTGGTGGCATTGATGGCATCCATCTTTTCTTCCTGTTCGCGCAATTGCTTGTCGTACAAGCGCGCTCGCAGGATTTTCCACGCCATGTCGCGGTTGCTGTGCTGCGAACGCTCGTTCTGGCAGGTCACGACGATGCCCGTCGGGATATGCGTCAGTCGAATGGCCGATGAAGTCTTGTTAATGTGCTGGCCGCCGGCACCGCTCGAACGATAGGTATCCTCGCGGACATCCTTCTCGTTGATTTCGACGTGGATCGTATCATCGATTTCGGGAAAGACAAACACGCTCGCGAAGGACGTATGCCGCCTTGCGTTGGCATCAAACGGCGAAATGCGCACCAAACGGTGAACGCCGCTCTCGGCCTTGAGCAGCCCAAAGGCATATTCGCCGCTCACTTCGAACGTCGCACTCTTCAGGCCCGCTTCTTCGCCCGGCTGCTGATCGACGACTTCGACATGAAATCCCTTGCGTTCGCAATATCTCAGCAGCATGCGGAAAATCATCGAGGCCCAGTCCATGCTCTCGGTGCCGCCTGCGCCCGGATTGATCGATACAATCGCATTGCCCTTGTCATTCGGGCCGCTCAGCATGCGGCGCATCTCGAGTTTCTTAATGCCCTTTTCGGCTTCATCCAGCTCGGGGATGGCCTCTTCGGCGAGTGATGGATCGCCCTCATCGTGGGCAAGCTCGAGGAATACAGAGGCATCGTCGAGGTGCTTGAGCTCGGCTTCCATCGTCTCGACGATCGTCTGATAGCTGCCCTTCTCCTTCATGAGATTTTGTGCACGTTCGGTGTCATCCCAAAATCCCGGTTCATGCGATTCGGCAGTTAAACGCTCGACTTCCTCTTTGGCATGATCGACGTCAAAGATACCTCCTGAGCTCTTCGTAACGAGCTCTCAAATCATTCAAACGACCATTGATTTCTGCGATTTCCATTTTTTTTGTTCCTTATTTTTCGTGGGGGGACCCCTTTCTTTTGTGCCAAAAGAAAGGGGTCCCCCCACACCTCCTTCCTAAAGAAAAGCGATCTTTGGGAGGGATGTTATTTTGGGGTTATTATTTTGATTCAAATTGTGCCAAAAGAAAGGTTTCCCCCCACACCCCCTTCCTAAAGAAAAGCGATCTTT
>DGWW01000287.1 GCA_002395385.1 Myxococcales bacterium UBA4248 | reverse complement strand
TGCGGGGCAAGCCCCGCAACGCCCCGATCAGCTCCCTCAGTCATATAAATATGCTCCCGGTGATACTTGAGAAACTTTCGGCTGCCTGCGGTGAGTGGCTTTAGGATGTGCATATCTTCACGCAGACCAAGTTTTTCTTTGGATTCATCTGACAACAATGGCGAACAGAGCATTTGTCCATCGTCGTCAAACGTAATCAGTCCTTTGTCGAACAAACTGTCGATGTGAGGGGCAAGCAAAAACACATTGTCGAGACACAGTCGCTCTTCGTCTGTTGCGTCGCGCCAGGGCTTGATGTGGCTGGCGACGAGCAATTCCGGTATCGCAAGGCCTGTAACCATGCATTGTCCTGTTTCCTGCTTGAGTAGTGCTTCGCGCAGGATGTTTTGCCCAATGCGCTGTTTAACCATGCGCTCCACCTCCGTATGATCAGATAATTGGCGTGTGTCGGCATGAAACTGATCGAGCAGGCCACTTTCCCCAACCCCTCTTTCCCGCTGTGGCAGGGAGGGATGGGGGCTATCTGGTACAAACGCAAATACCGTCTGCAAACTCTCTTGGAGCTGCTTGATGTCTCGCACGCAGACGACATCAATCGCTCCGGCCGGAATTTCTGGCAAAAAGGCCGGCCTTGCTCTTTGACTGTCCAACAGGACATGCCGCAATTCGTCATCATACATCGCAATGAGGTAGCCATCGTCGTTATGGGACAGATCGACAAATGATACGCCCTGCATCAGCGGAGAGGATGACCCAAATCGCAGCCACCGTGCAGAAACCGATGGGAGTTCATAATCAAAGCCGTTGTCCTTCGCGGCACGGGTCAGGTCATTGATTACCTGTGAGTTGAGTTGAATGTCGGACATGTGCGTCTGTCTCCTGAAGATTTGATCTCTCCCCCGCCCGCTACGCGGGTACCGTCTCCCATGAATGGCGAGTAGGAGAGCCAGGTCGTCTAAAGCATGTCTAAAGCACGTCTAAATCGAATCTGCTGTAAGTCCAGTATTTAAGCCATTTTTCGTGCACATTGCACCTCGAATCTCGTCTAAGCCGTCTAAAGCACGTCTAAAGTGCGTCTAAACTGGATCTAAAGCACGTCTAATTTGCCGCAAGTAATCATTTCGGAAAACTCCATGCCAGTGATTAGTAAAATTAGCGGTTGACATCCACCTGATGATTGGGTATTTGTTGTGTCAGTAGGGGGGTGGATCGTCAGTTTGCCGCTTGATCGGGAGGCTGGCGTTGAAATTCGCCCATTAAAGGTCCTGGCTGTTGGTTGTCTTCTAAAGAGAGTCATGCAGTCAGGATTTTTTATTGCCCCATTTAAGGAAGTCATAATAACGTATGAGTGAACGCACATTTGATTTGTGTGAATTGTGCATCTTCGAAAAGCAATCCTCAGAGGATAATATAGTTTTCAAGATACTTTCAAGTTGTGTTACGATTAACTTTTCCTCAGTTAGACTTAACAAAAGTCGGCATGCTCTTTCGACATTGCTGTTTTCAGCATTCCATAAATGTTCACAGTCGTTGTACTTATATGTATAGCGACGGTTATCCTTTGAAGTGTTACTGACTAGCTGATCGAAACATCGTGGCAATAATGATAGAATTTCGTCATAACCAGATGTCACGTTGTGCAAATGCTTAAACACAGGGATTCTATTAGAACCAGTCTTATTGATATTGTGATAACAATACTTTAAGAGCTGTTCTGAAGTAATTCCATTATCTGTGAGATCATTCATAACAATATCACGATACCAATTGTCAATATTTACGACTGATTGCAGACCAAAAATAGGGTTGTTTAGCTTTCCAATCGAAATGGCCAGATCACTCTCCGTAATTCGCATATCGTCAATATCTGCGACCTGAAGTAGCGGTCCTGGTCGGCTGGTTAAAACATATGAGTACAGTTCTTCCTTAAACATACGAAGCAAGCGAACAGGGAGTGCAGCTTTCTTAGCGGCCAAAGCATCATATAAGAGACTAAAATCAGAAAGTGAAACCTGAGTCATACCAATTGCTCTGTTTTTGAGCTGGAATATAGCAGAGGATATTTCATAACCTTGTAAATCCTGCTCGTATTTTATGAACAAAAATCGCTTTTGAAGCGTCTGCAATTTGTCTTTTGGCAGACAAACAGCAATATTTTCTAATATCATTCTAATATTTGTATCTGACAAAGAATACCCCAAGAAGATAATGGGGTATTCCATAAAAGTGGTCATGAGTTTAGCTGCAAGATATTTGCATTTCTCGTTAAAAACAGTGTAATCTTTCTCATTGATTAATAATGTATCCGGTCGAGATACGGAACCATGTATTTTGTATATTTCACCAATCCCTTGAAGGGATGAAAAGATGAGTTCATCCTGCCCGACAAAGACCTTATAATTCTCAAAGAGCGTTTCAAAAAATGCATCGTAGTTGGTGGTGATGATGCCAGAAAGATTCTGCTTTGAGATGTTTCTTAGTTTCTGAATCTCTAGTTTGTACGATTCATTCGGCGTTTTATGTGAAGCAATCCAATGTGCGACCTCAAGCTTAAACGGTGAACTTCCTTTATGTATCGCACGGGCTTCGGCTTCGCTAATTCTCCTTATCGAAGGATCGCTAAACCAGCGTTTATCAAAATCTTCTTGGATCAATGATGCTGTCCGAGGAAGATGCATTTCATCATCACGGTTGCCTGCTCGACTTTCGTAAGCTTCGAGTGCAAACGGATCAGGACTGAGTCTTTGTGCAAACTCTCGCAATAAACCACGCCAATCCGGAAGATTATAGTAGCGGCGACTGATACCAGAGCCCACGAATAAAAAGGGCGTTGTATTGAATTGGCTAACGAGTTCTTTGAGTGTAGTCATATCATACTCCTTTTAATTCCCCCCTCCTACATACCATACCGCATGGCGTCGTAGATGGCGAGTATCGTGTCTTTGGTGCGGTAGGTGCCGTAGGCTTTGATGTCGTTGTCGCGGACGATGGGGAAGGTGTCGAGGATGTATTCCGTCTCTTCGCGAGATATGCAATAACCTCTCGTTCTCTTTACCATAGTTCGATGTTATGAATTCATGAAGTTCTTGCTCTGTCATATGTTGGCTCCTTATGCCTAGCGTTGGAGAGAATAGTAATCGTTATGGTGTCATTGTCTTTGCCTTGATATGGCAATGAATATGATGTTGTCTACAAAAGTCCATTACGCTTTGTGCGCATTGATTATAAAATTCGTTGTGTTCATTATAGGCTGTAACCATCTTGCAGTAATTTGTTCTACCAAAAATAATCTTATCCACAAATTTTACGGCATTAAGTATATCTAATAAGCTCTGGGTAATGATGTTTGGGGTTGGATATGGCTCAATACTGACCCATGTTTTGGCACCACTGTCATGTAAGATCTTCAAAGAGGCTAACCTATCGGCAATTGGTGCTGCAAATGGTTCATACTGAATTCGATATTCTTCTGATAGTGATACCAACGTAATGCCATATTCATTGTCTGAGCGATATTTGTTATCTGCCAACGATTTAGGTAAAACGCCTTTTGTAAGCACAGTACAGGGAATTCCAAATTTATTAATTTTTTCGATCGAAGCAAGGCTCATCTGCGCAATTTCATCGTATTCATGCATGAATGGATCCGTAGAAAAACACAAATGAACAGATTTGATCTTGTTTTTGAGACGTGGAAGTTCCTTGTCTAAAAGTTCCAATGTGTTAGACACTATAAAAGGGTGAATCCAGTCTTCGTAAGTTTTAATTTGGCCGAACCGCTTTTTCATCAAATATGCGTAGCATGGATACAGACAGCCATGTGCACATCCCTGAACATGATTCATGGTATAATCACCGTACTCTACACCCGTCTGGTAGAGCATAGTCTTGCGTTGGATGTAACCTGCAACTGATTTCATTTGTTTTTCCTGTTAAAACTGATGGATGAGCGTTTTACATCATACCCCTTTTCTTTTAGCATTTTTGATAATTTTTCTTTAAATCCGTCTGATGGAAAAACTGGATGGTGATCTAACATATTCCAAATCTCACTTTTGAGTACATCTTCTCTTGGTGAGAATTTCCTGATTATAAAATCAACAACATCGTCTAAAGTAAAACATCTTCCATCAGTATTTCGTTGTGTTCCATGTTCATTTATAAACAATGTAAGTTGGTTATCTGATTCATGTCGAGTTTTACCAGATGATTGCCCATCAAATACCTGCCAAGCACATTTTTTATAGAGCTTAAAACCTTCAATGTTACTGGTGCAGTGTACTAAATCATATACAAGAGCATTTTTTGAATTGAAGAATGGAAAAAAAGATACGTAATATTCTCTTTTATTTGTCCTAAAATATCGGATATTTCTCTCAAATAATTCCTCATACGCTTTTACGTCAGTTCCACAAGGTAACAGATCTTGAAATTCTGTTAAATATGTGGATGCATATTTATTCATTGTGTTTTCTGATTTGACATTTTTCACAGAACGTATTGTGTCAGACACCATGTGATTAATAATCAGTTCTCCCCATTGATTAAAAAATGGAGCTAAATATTCCCAATTTACAATAGCTTGGTAAGGGTCATAAAATAGCAAAAAATGTGTATCATTTTGACTATTCAACCACCCTGAGAACTTTTCCAGTAGTATAGAACAGTCTTGGTTTTTTATGACACAGTCAAAATTTTCTTCATTACTAATTTTATTTGAACTCAGCAGTGATTTAAGATGTGAGATTCTGTTTTCACTTTTATCGTTAAGAATAACATAAATATTTTTTGAACGATAGTTTGATGCAATTTCATGTAAATATTTCGCAACTAAGAATGCAGTACCCATTATTTGATTGTTTGGCGCTTGTTTCTCAACATACTCACCACAATTACACATACAATCAATAAAAACAAGTTTTTTACAATATGGATTGTTTAGTAACTTTTGAGCCCATGTCTTCACATACTCTGTGACGAGTTCGATTTTCTTGATCGTATGTGGTGCAATTTCATCAATTTTGCAGTCTGACATATCAGTCTCCTTTTATTACCCCTCCTACATACCATAGCGCATGGCGTCGTAGATGGCGAGTATCGTGTCTTTGGTGCGGTAGGTTCCGTAAGTTTTTAAGTCGTTGTCGCGGACGATGGGGAAGGTGTCGAGGATGTATTCCGTCTCTTCGCGGGACATGCCATAGAGGTGGAAAAAGGCTGCGTCGAGTTCGCAACGGAGTTTAAAGCGCGATTCCGGGTTCCAGACTGTTGCATGTGTGGGAATAGAGGCGGATGGAATATCTGCTGCAACCTCCCTCGCAAAATCCTCCATGTCGTGGCTCGTGCAGACCAACTGCACCACGCGCCTCGCAATCCAGCTCTTGAGCGGTTCGCCATGCGTAAACCACGGAGCAGCTTCGTAGGTTGATGGCGGGAAAATGGGAAATTGCTTTAGATATCCGAAAGTACAATTTGCACCTGCTATTTTACCTCTCGCTGCATAATCACAAACTAAACTATTTAGATTTGCAATTAAACACGAAATTAATTGGGCCGTAGAATGTAATGGAAAAATAGTAGGTAATGAATTACCTACACCGCAAATTGGAAATACACTTGAAATAACAGTTCGTGTATCGGTCGACCTTGCAATCCAACGATATCCTACAAGCCACTTGTGTTTCCAACCGATACTGGCTAGTCGTTCATCGACGTAGGTTTTGTCGATATAATAACGTGGAACAATGGTAAAATCTGGATCCTTGTGTTGTTCGTCGGTGACGTTGTCGGGAACGGTATTGGATAGATTGGGCCAGGTGGTAAAGCGATGGTCGTATTGATGGATGAATTTGGCTTCGTATAAAGGTACGAGCGTTCTACCGTCAGGAGGCATTCGATGGCTGCCTTGTGCTGGATAATTTAATGCTTCAGTTTGTGTAATGAACTTGTCGCTGTCGTTGGACATATCAAACATGCGCAGAAACTGAATTCCCCAGGGATTGCCGGGAGAAATGGTGCCTTTGGCATTGCCGGATTTGGTTTCATCCCAGAGAATGCCAGCGCGTTTGTATATTTTGAGATTGAGCGTAGCATCGTATTGGTTGCGGAATGTCGGGCAGGTCATTGTGTTGGGATTGAGAATGCGAAATTCTTCATCCGTAAGTGTAAAATGACGTTCGGCGTCCTCAAGTTGGCTTGTTCTTCGGATAAAAAAGACAAAGTCCATGTTTGCATGATTCGAGCCGGGGCGTTGCGGGGCCGACGATTGAGGCCCCGCAGAGGGGGGCGCGGCGTATGGCGTAGCCATAGCCGCGTGGGGGGACACTTCCCCCCCATTTTTCAACATAATCAACGCAAAACGATATCGGTGATCAACATCTGGAAATATTTTTTCTTCATTTTCGAAACTATAGAAACAACGCAACTGCTTGGTTTTTACGAGATCCGAAAAAAAGTCTTGTGTTGTGGCATCGCTGGCAAGCCCGGATGGAACGATAAAACCAGCCGTGTGGCGCATGATATTGCGGTTATGCTCAGCAAAAATAGAATAGGTATTTACATCGCCTTTTCCACAAAGTGGATAACGCCCGGAATGAAGGATAAAGTGGGATTCGTGGGCGGCACGGGCGAGTGCGTCGGTATATTCTTTGTATAAATCGGGATGATGATCTTTGAGTTTTGCAATAAGGGATTTGCGTGCAGCGGCATTGGGTGCGTTGGCGATTTCGAGACTGCGCGTGGCAAAGAATTCGGCTTCCTGAAGTTTGATGCGCTCCCAGGGGGGATTACCAAGTACACAATCAAAGCCGCCATTTTTGAAGACTTGCGGAAACTGGAGGTGCCAATGGAATAATTTATACTTTTGATGAATCGCAGCGACTTCTTTGCCAAGTGGCGTATTAGGATCGAGTGGATCGGCAGCGTTTTTAATAGTTTCAAAGAGAGCGTGCGTAGGGGCAATCGCAGCAAATTCCTTGGTTTTGTTCCACAGAAAGGCAGCACACCATGCGTCGGCAATGGCGCATTCGCGCCGGTATTCGGGCGATTCGAGCAGTTGTTGATAGCGCGTTTTTTTTGTTTGCACCTCTTCGAGTGTGTTTTCGGCCGCATCGTCGATATCCTGTGCGGTGAGTGCGACGATTTGACTGGATTCTAGAGCGCGTTCCTTGAACATTTGCAATTGCGTCTGGTAGAGTTCGCGCTCGTTTTTGTTGCGCTTTTTAAGTGTTGCTGCACTTTTGGATTCATCGCCTTCGGCGGCAAGCCACGCATCGTCGGGAATGCCGTTTTGTATGAGTTCGGGCGTTGCACCGAGTAGCGAATTTCCGCACTGGATATGCGAATCGAGGAACGAGAGCGGCTCGCCGGGCTTGATCGTTTCGAGCCAGAGGGAGACGCGGCAGAGTTCGACGGCCATGGGGTTGATATCGACGCCGTAGATGCAGTTTTTGATGACGTCGCGGTGTGCGCGCTGGCGGTCTTCGGGTGTCGGCGTGTCGTGGGGGCAGCGCAGTTCGGCGACTTTGTTGGCGAGTCGTCGGGCGGCCGAGAGCAGGAAATGCCCCGAACCGCAGGCGGGATCGACGATGGTCAGCGAAAGTAGGGCTTTGACGGGATCTTTTTGATTTTGCGCAATCGTGCGATCGATGAGCGGTATGAGCGTATGGTTGAGGATGACTTGCACGAGGGAATCGGGGGTGTAGTAACTCCCGGTGGATTTGCGTTCGGAGCCCTTGCCTTTGCCGCCGGATTGTTCAGTAAATTCGATGAACGAGAAGTGATCGCCGGCAGGCGAGAGGGATGGGGTGATTTCGAGCAGGCCTTCGTAGACGGAACCGAATTCCTCGGGGCCCATATCGCGCCAGTTGATGCGGACGAGATGCGTTTCGTCGGCTAGCCAGAGGAGATTGTGGGCGGCTTCGAGAAAGTCGTCGTTGCGGAGTTTGAGCTCGTGGATGTGTGGGCATTGGGCCAGATCGAAAAGACCGCCGAGCGCGGGCAGGCCGAGTTCCTTTTGACCGTTTGCGAGGCCTTCGAACGTGATTTGCATGGCTTCCCACAGATCGGTGTAGCGGTCGTGTGCGGTGCGCCGGATCGTTCGGTTGCGAATGCGCGAAAAGCTGTAACCTTCGAGATAGCGCTCGCGCGCCGTTTTGCTCGCGTCTTTGGGATGAAGGAGCCCGCGTTCTTCGACAGTGATGAGGAAAATCAGGCGATAGACGATGCGCAGGAGTTCATTGTAGTATGTCTGTGCGCGGAGTTCGCGGTTTTGGATTTGCTGGCGAAGGGCAGGATTTGTGCGCAAAAAGCCGTTGCCCAGAGCGAGCAGAGCCTGTTTGACGCCGATGCGCAGGCGGTCGGCGATGCGCGATCCGTT
The DNA here is from genome assembly GCA_002395385.1 of Myxococcales bacterium UBA4248. Taxonomy (GTDB): domain Bacteria; phylum Myxococcota_A; class Bradymonadia; order UBA4248; family UBA4248; genus UBA4248. The sequence goes on along the minus strand of DGWW01000287.1, from coordinate 2,101 downwards.
TTCGATTCCTGCCTTGCGCATATTTTCGAGCGCACATTCGGAAACGGGCGTGCCTTCACTGCCAAACATCGAGGCATGAAGCAATAGCCAGGCAATGCGGAATTCGTCGTATTTGTTGTATTCAAATATCTGTTCGAAATCGATTTCGATATAGGCCGATGTCGTCAGACTGTTGTTATTCCTCAGAATGCGCAGGTTTTTGCCGTTCGTGACGATCCCCCATAGAGATTCGTCGTGTGTATTGAGATAATCCTGCGTATAGGCAAAGGCAGAGCATTTGCGGCGTCCGTTGCCAAACTCCTCGCGATTGACGTCGAGGGAGCTGTTTCGTTGCGAGGTTTCGTAGGCGAAGGGGGCGATGACGATAGGGACACGGATGGGCCCCTTCCCCCCAGCCCCCTTCCCCGTTGGGGCAGGGGGAGCATCAATATTAGAGAAATGGCAATCATTCTGACATTCCTCACTGCATAACGAGGGTGTGGTTATTCTTTTGAAACCAAAGACTTCCGAGAGGAGTTTTTTGACAAAGGCTTCGGTATTGTCTTTTGCGCTATCTATCGCAGACCAGGATAATTTGAACGATTCCCAGAGTGCATGCGCCATGCGATAATAGATATTATTGATGGCATCGTTGACATCAAACCCAGTGGGGACGCCATAATTGGCGAGTGCATTAAACGTCTGTGGTGCAATGCTGAGCTTGTGAAGCTGTTCGGAGGCAATGAGATTGCCGTGAATCGAAATCGTATCGAGTACAAATTCTGTTTTTCTAATTTTGCTGCGAAGTGAAGTCGTCATGAGATTATCTCTTAAAGTCCCCCCGCCCCAACGGGGAGGGGGATTTAGGGGGTGGGGCTTAGGGGATTATAGTTTCGGTAATAATACGAATAAACCAATGATATCGACGGGAAGATGAGGGGCGACACTATAAGTGACATTTTTTCCATCCGAGCGTCGTTTGGGATTGGATGCTTTTCGTATGCGACGATGGTCTTCTTCGAGCATTTCTGCACGCTGTTTTGCAAAGTCTTCGATGAATGATTTTTTTGTAGTTTTTATTTCGTCGAGTGCTTTTTGTATATATCTGGTATCTGAAACATTGTTATCGGACGGTTTTTTGAGCAGTTGTAATGCGGTTTCTGCATCGAGTGTTGTTTTTTTGTTCCATCCGATGGTACAGGCTTCCTCGACGAGGAACGATTTGTCGATAACCGTGAGCTGATAGCGGATTCTGAGCAAGACGATGGTTGTGACACTTGAAATACCGTCGACTTCCCACGTTCCGACGCGGCCAAGGGAGAGGGCTGTGCGGGATTCGCCCGTCTCGGATGTGAGCGTTTTTTCGAGCGTCGTTTCAGCGAGTATGGAGACAAATGGGTGGCTGCGATGGAGTGACAAGCAACGAGGATGACCGGGAAAATCGAAGTCGATATAAAGCGATTTTCCATCAATGCCTTCGGTTTCGAGTCTTTCGCGGACATCGGGGTCGGATATACTTGCGAGCGGTACTTCGTAGCATGAATCGGATTGAAAGACGTGTTTTGGCGTACTTCCAAGTTCAGACAAGATCTGACGGGTGAATCGCTGAACATCGGCCTGTGTTCCCATGATGCTCAGGGATTTGTTGTATTCCTGAAGGACTTCTTCGGGATCGAGGGCATTTTGCGCAAAAATCGACCGAATTTGCCGCGTTTTTTCTTCTTCTATTTTCCAATAGCTTTCCAAATTGTCATCGTCAAACAAGTTCAACTGTACAGGCTGTTTTGTGTTATCGGGCTCTTTGCTAAAGATATGCGCCATGAGGGAATTGACGACAGACGAGGAGTCATCGGGTGTCGAGATCGTAATACCGAGACTGTCTTTAATGGTTTTTGCCTTTTCCAGAATCACTTTAAGAACACTGATGTCGATCGCGTTATTGCTACCGTATACCATGGAAGAATGCACAAATTCGGATTTTTGGCCGAAGCGATCGACGCGGCCGTCTCGCTGTTCATGCCGTGTCGGGTTCCAAGAAAGATCATAATGAATGACGGCGTTGAACGCATTCTGCAGGTTGATACCTTCCGAAAGGCAATCGGTGGCAATCAGAATGGGGATT